>DASYRF010000307.1:0-22779 GCA_036004705.1 Myxococcota bacterium | reverse complement strand
GTCCACGCGCGTGACGTGTACGTCGGTGACGTGGGCGAGGCAGAAAGGCATCTCACCTTCCTTAGCGCCTGACCCCCGGGGTCGTCCAATTTACGTTGGTCCTCCGACCGCGCTTCCGCTCCCGCGCCCGTCCCGCCGGCTCACGCGCTCGTTCCCGCTCACGCTGCCGATTCGACGGACGGGGCGCCAGCGGCTCCGGCGCGTTGACAGGCCGCGCCCCTCCGCGACATCCTGACCGCATGCCCCGCTATCTGGTGACGGGCGGTGCCGGCTTCATCGGCTCGAACCTCGCGCGCGCCCTGCTGGTGCGCGGCGCGTCGGTGCGGATCCTGGACGACTTCTCCACCGGGCGGCGCGAGAACCTCGCGGGGCTGGTCGGGGCGCCGGGCGTGGAGGTCCTGGAGGGCAGCGCCGCTGACCCCGCCATGGCGGCGCGCGCCGTGGCGGGCGTCGAAGTGGTCTTCCATCAAGCCGCCATCCCCAGCGTGCCGCGCTCGCTCGCCGACCCGGTCGCCAGCGACCGCGCCATCGTCGGCGGCACCGTGGCGATCCTGCACGCCGCGCATCGCGCGGCCGTGCGGCGCGTGGTCTACGCCAGCTCGTCCTCGGTGTATGGCGAGAGTGCCGTGCTGCCGAAGGAGGAGTCGATGGCGCCGGCGCCCATCTCGCCGTATGCCACGGCCAAGCTGGCGGGGGAGCTGTATTGCCGGCTGTTCAACGACACGTTGCGCCTGGAGACGGTGGTGCTGCGCTACTTCAACGTGTTCGGCCCGCGCCAGGATCCGGCCTCGGAGTATGCGGCGGTGGTGCCGCGCTTCATCACGCGGCTCCTGCGCAAGGAGCGGCCGGTGATCTTCGGCGACGGCACGCAGACGCGCGACTTCTGCTACGTGAAGAACGCGGTCGAGGCGAACCTCCTGGCCGCCGACGCGCCGCGCGCCCCGGGGCAGGTGATCAACGTCGCCGGCGGGCAGCAGACATCGCTGCTGGCGCTGGTGGCGATGCTGAACGACCTGTGCGGCACCGCGCTGGCGCCCGAGCTGAGGCCGGCGCGGGCGGGCGACATCAAGCATTCCCTGGCGGCGATCGAGCGCGCCAGCCAGCTGCTGGAGTACACGCCGGCGTACGACGTGCGCGAGGGGCTGGCGGAGACCGTGAACTGGTACCGGCAGGGCGAGGAGGCGAGCGCGGCGGCGGCGGCGGCAGCGGCGGCGGCGGCGGACCTGCCGATGGACCCTGGCACGCTAGACTTCTCCGACGACTCGGCGTGAGCGGGCCGGCCGACAAGAGGGCGGCGGGGCTCGCGTCGATGACCGGCTTCGGCGCCGGGGCGCTGGAGCTGGGGGGGCGGCGCTACGCGCTGGAGGTGCGCGCGGTGAACCACCGCTACCTCGACCTGAAGGTCACGCTCCCGCGCCCGCTGGGCCGGCACGAGAGCGTGGTCACGGCCGCGGTGCGCGCGCGCCTGCGCCGCGGGCGCGTGGAGGTGGTGGCGCGCCTGGCGGGGACGGCTGAAGGCGCGGAGGCGACAGCGAGCGCGGCCGGCGGCGGCACCGTTGGCGCCACGGTCGCGGGTCCGCGCGTGGAGGTGGATCTCGTGCTGGCGCGCGCCGTGCACGAGGCGCTGGAGAAGCTGCGCGCGACGCTGGGCGTGGTGGCGCCCGTGTCGCTGGAACTCGTGACCGCGCAGCGCGACGTGCTGCTGGTAGCGGACGACTCGGGCGATGGCGTCGCGGACGCACAGACCGCCGCGCGTCTCGGCGCGGCGGTGGGCGACGCCCTCGACCAGCTTACCGCGATGCGCGCCGCCGAGGGGCGCGCGCTGGAGCGCGATCTGCGCGCCGCGCTGGCCGAGGCGCGCGCCGCCGCCGCCGCCATCGGCGCGGCCGCGACCGGGCGCGTGGAAGAGCAGCACGCCCGGCTCAAGGAGCGCCTCGCACGGCTGGTGGCGAAGCTGGGCGCCGCGCCCGTCGACGAGGCGCGCCTGGCGCAGGAGATCGTCCTGCTGGCCGACCGGCTGGACGTGTCCGAAGAGCTGGCGCGCCTGGGAAGCCACTTCGCGCAGATGGACGAGCTGCTGGGCGGCCGCGGCGGCGGCGAGGGCGTCGGCCGCGCCGCCGACTTCCTCGTACAGGAGATGGGTCGCGAGGCGAACACCATCGGAGCGAAGTCGCAAGACCCCGAGCTGACGCGCCAGGTCGTGGCGCTCAAGGGCGCGCTGGAGCGGCTGCGCGAGCAGATCCAAAACGTGGAATAGTCGCCAGCCAGGAGCGACGCGAGCCCCACATGCCCGACCCCGGCATCCTTTACATCCTGTCGTCGCCCTCGGGCGGCGGGAAGACGACGCTGGCGCACCGCCTGCTGGAGGCGTTTGCGCCGATGGGTGTGTCGGTCAGCTACACCACGCGACGCCCGCGCGCGGGCGAGGTGGACGGGCGCGACTATCACTTCGTCGACGACGCCACCTTCGATCGGCTCGTCGCCGAGGGCGCGTTCGCCGAGCACGCGCGCGTGCACGACCACCGCTACGGCACCGCGCGGCGCGTGATCGACGAGGACATCGCCGGCGGACGCGACCTGCTGTTCGACGTGGACTACCAGGGAGCGCGCGCGCTGAAGGGCGCCTATCCGCACGCGGTGGCGGTGCTGCTGTTGCCGCCGTCCATGGCCGTCCTGGCCGAGCGGCTGCGCGGGCGGGCCAAGGACTCGCCCGACACCATCGAGCGCCGCCTGCGAAACGCCCCCGTGGAGATTTCAGCCTATCAAGTGTTCGACTACATCGTCGTGAACGACGACCTGGAGCGCGCCTTCGACGAGCTGCGTGCCATCGTGGTCGCCGCGCGCTGCCGGCGCGAGCGGCGCCAGGGCGCCGCACAGCGGTTGCTGGAGGAGTGGGAGGCCGGCCCTTACGGCGGCCTCAAACGTGAGTAATGATTTGTATTTCTTTGTGATTCGACGCAGCGCGGCAAGTTGCTGTACCGACCGCGCGGCCTTATAATAGGTTCGCGATGTTGCGCCTTGCAGATGTTCTTCAGAAGGTCGAGAAAGCCCACCCGGGCGCCGACGTCGACCTCGTCAAGCGCGCCTACCAGTATGCATCGTCGAAGCACACCGGCCAGCGGCGAAAGAGCGGCGAGGAGTACATCGTCCATCCGCTGGGCGTGGCCGACATCATCGCCGAGCTGCGCCTCGATCCGGCGTCGGTGTGCGCGGCACTGCTGCACGACGTCGTCGAGGACACCGACACGACGGTGGAGCAGCTGCAGGACCTCTTCGGCGAGGAGGTGGCCTTCCTCGTCGACGGCGTCACCAAGCTCAGCAAGATCAACTTCAACACCACCGAGGAGCGCCAGGCGGAGAACGTGCGCAAGATGGTGGTGGCGATGGCGCGCGACCTGCGCGTCATCCTGGTGAAGCTGGCCGACCGCCTGCACAACATGCGGACGCTCGAGCACCTCGGCACCGACAAGCAGCAGCGCATCGCCCGCGAGACGATGGACATCTACGCGCCGCTGGCGAACCGCCTCGGCATGGCCTGGGTGAAGGCGGAGCTGGAGGACCTGTCGTTCCGCTACCTGCATCCGGGCGAGTGGGAGGCGCTAGCCAAGAAGGTCAGCGGCACGCGGCGCGAGCGCGAGAAGTACATCGCCCAGGTCATCAAGGTGCTGGCGGATCTGATGGCCGCGGAGGGCGTCAAGGGCGAGGTGACCGGGCGGCCCAAACATCTGTTCTCCATCTGGCGCAAGATGCAGTCGCAGGGCGTGGAGTTCGAGGACGTGCACGACGTCATCGCGTTCCGCATCCTCGTCGACGACAAGAGCGGCTGTTACCACGCGCTCGGTGCGGTCCACGCGAAGTTCAAGCCGGTGCCGGGCCGGTTCAAGGATTACATCGCGCTGCCCAAGCCCAACGGCTACCAGTCGCTCCACACCACCGTCATCGGCCCGTTCAAGGAGCGCATGGAGGTGCAGATCCGCACCGGCGAGATGCACCACGTGGCCGAGCTCGGCATCGCCGCTCACTGGAAGTACAAGTCGGGCGGCCAGCGCATGAGCGCCAAGGACGAGGAGCGCTTCGCCTGGCTGCGGCAGCTGATGGATTGGCAGCAGGACGTCACCGACCCGAGCGAGTTCCTGGCGGGCGTGAAGGTCGACCTCTTCGCCGACGAGGTGTACGTCTTCACGCCGCGCGGCGATGTGCTGTCGTTCCCGCGCGGCGCCACGCCGGTGGACTTCGCCTACTCGGTGCACACCGACGTCGGACACCGCACGCGAGGCTCCAAGATCAACGGCGTGATCAAGCCGCTCGACTACCAGCTGCGCAACGGCGACACGGTGGAGATCCTCACCGGCAACAAGCTCGCGCCGCGACGCGACTGGATGGAGTTCGTGAAGACGTCGCGAGCACGCACCAAGATCCGCTATCACCTGCGCACCGCCGAGCGCGAGCAGGCGCGCGAGGTGGGCCGCCAGCTCTGGGAAGCGGAGGCCAAGCGGCTGGGGCTGAACCCGGGGAAGTCGGAGAAGAAGGGTGAGCTGGAGGAGGCGGCGCAGAAGCTGAAGCTGTCGGGGGCGGACGAGCTGCTGACGGCGCTGGGCTACGGGAAGATCGAGCCGCGCCTGGTGATGGAGCAAATCATCGGCGTGGAGAAGGTGGCGGAGCTGGAGAAGCAGCCGGTCCCGGAGAAGAAGGACGGGCCGCTCGTCAGCTTGATGCGGCGCGTGACGGGCGGCGCGCCGCCCGCGGCCATCAAGGTGGACGGGCTGGACGACGTCCTGGTGCGCATGGCGCGCTGCTGCCAGCCGGTGTTCGGCGAGCCCATCGTCGGGTTCGTCACGCGCGGCACGGGCGTGTCGGTGCACCATGCCGAGTGCCGCTTCGCGCAGGACGTCGACCCGCAGCGCCGCGTCGAGGTGATCTGGCAAAAGAAGGACCAGATGGAGCCGCGCGCGGTGAAGCTGCGCGTGATGTCGAGCGACCGCCCCGGCATGCTGATGAGCATGTCGCAGGCGTTCAGCGAGCACGCGGTGAACATCCAGGAAGTGGCGGCGCGCGGCGCCGAGGACCACAGCGCGGTGAGCGACTTCACGGTGCTGGTGCGCGACCGCGACCAGCTCGAACGCGTCATGAGCGCGCTGAAGAAGATCCAGGGCGTGGTGTCGGTCCAGCGCGTGGCGCAGTAACGGGTCAGGGCGCGGGGGTGGGGACGGGGGCGGGTGCGGCGGGCGCGCGCCCGGCGAGGAGCGCGAAGAGGCGGCGGCCGACTTCGGCGTTGGACAACGTGCCGGCGAATCGATCGGCGCCTGGACCGAGGGCGTACAGCCAGACGGGCGTGGCGGTGTGGCCGCTGGTGGCGAACGTGACGGACGGGAGCGCGCCGGGAGCGGCGGGCGGTCCGAGCGTCATACCGCCGGTTTCGTGATCCGTGGTGAAGACGACGAGGGTGTGGCCGGCGTGGGCGCGCCAGAAGCGAAGCGCCACGGCGACGAGGCGGTCGTAGTCGGCCACCGCGGCGGCGACGCCGGAGCCGTCGCCGCGATGGCCGGCGGTGTCGACGCCCTCGACTTCGGCGAATAGGAAGAAGCGCGGGTCGTCGGCGGCGGGGCTCGACAGGAGCCCGAGGGCGCGCTCGGTGAGCGCGGCGCTGCTGGCGGGGCCGGGGCCGCTGGTGGTCTCGATCAGCGCGGCGGCGGGGAGCGCCCGCAGGTCGTCGAGCCGGGCGACGTCGGTGACGACGTGCGCGCCGGCGGCGCGCATCGCCGCGACGAGGTCGCGCCGGTCCGTGCGCAACCCGGCGGCGGCGGCGCGCGCGTCGGCGTCGGGGCGCGGGGTGGGCGAGGCAGGCGCGGCGTGCGCAGAGGGTGGGGCGGGGAGGAAGAAACCCACGCCGTCGCCGAAGAGGACGTCGAGGCGGGCGGCGGCGAGCTGGGCGGCGATCTCCACGTGATCGGTGCGCGCGGCATGAGCGGCGAAGGCGGCGGGCGACGCGTCGACGGCGGCGGCGTCAGTCACCAGGCCGCGGCGCCAGCCAGCCGTCGCCAGCGCTTCGAGGATGGTCTCGTAACGCTCGCCAGCGGGGCCGAGCGCGCAAAGGCCGTTGCGCGTGGCGCGGCCGGTGGCCAGCGCCGTGGCGGACGCGGCCGAGTCGGTCACCGCGCCGTCGGCGTTGACGGTGGCGACCGTGCCGGCCACTGCCGCGGGTGCCACCTCGCTGAGAAGGACGAGGTCCGCGCCGGCGGCGCGCGCCGCGGTGCGGCCGAGCTCCAACGCGGCGGGGCCGCAGCCGTCCGCCAGGACGAACAGGACGTGCGCGGGGACGCCGTCGGGATGCGGCGAGGGGGCGCGCGGTGCCACGGCGCCGGGCGTGGCGGCGGCGGCGGCGGGTGGCGCGACGGCGGGCCGCGTCGCCGGTCCGCTGGCCGGACCGGAACCCGAGGGCCCGCAGCCGCACGCGGCCGCGACGGCGACGGCGACGGCGACGAAGGTGGCGGCGGCACCGCCAGCCCCGGCGACGGCGCCTAGCAGGCGGCGCTTCACGGGGCGCACCACAGGTTGGCGGCGCTGACGTCAGGCGGCCGGCGTTTCACAGCGCGTACCTCAGGTCCAGACCGAGGACGACGCTCGCGCCGGGGCCCGCGACCGCGCCGCCCTGGCTCCAGGCGGCATCGCCCACGTTCTCCAGCGTGAGCGTCGCACGCACGCCCGTTGCCATCTCCCAGCCCGCGTGCGCCGAGAGCACCGCATAGCCGTCCGGGCCGGCGCAGTCGTCCGGTCCGGCGGGGCACACGAGCGCGTCGAGGCGCTCGGCCGGGGCGAGACGCCGCCGCGGCAATGCCCAGCGCAGGGTCAGGTCGGCGAACGCGCGGCCGCGTGCGCCGGTCCAGCCGACCCCCGCCAGTCCGTAGAGCGGCGGCACGCCGGCGAGCGGCTGCGCGGCTGCGCGTGCGTCGAGGCGCAGCTCGCCCCACGTCCACGTCGCCGCGGTGAACGCGCGGAAGCCAGCGCCCAGCCAGAGCGCGCCGCTTGCCTCGACGCCGGCGACGAAGCCGGCGCGCGCATTCGCCGTGCGCAGCACCGGCCGCCCGTCGACGCTCGTGGCGCCGGCCGGGCAACCGAGGATCTCTTCGTCCGGGCAGCGACCGGGGACGTGCACCACGAGCCGGTCGAGGCGGCTGGCGAACCCCGCCATCGACAGCGCCACGCGTCCCGCGGCGACGCGCGGCCCGAAGTCCACCGTCAGTGCGCGCTCGGAGCGCAGGCGCCCGGCGGCCGGGACGTCGAACGCGCCCGCGCGTGCTCCGACCCCGACCTGCTCGTCCCAGGTCGGCGCGCGCATGCCCTCGGCTACGTTCAGCGCCAGGCGCACCGCCTCGTGCGCGCGGTACACGGCGGAGGCCTCTAGCGCGGTAACGGGACGCAAGGCGCCGCCGCCACCCATGCCCGGCGCGGCCGCGGCGATCAGGCCGAGCCGCGCACCCGCGTCCAGATCCAGGCGGTCGGCCGCGTTCCAATCCCAGCGGGCGAAGAGCGCGCCGCTCAGCGTGCGTGCGCGCTCGGGCAGGCGAGCGAGCGTCAGCCCGGCGAGGGCGTCGGGGTCACGCAGCACGGCGCCGGAGCCACGTGCGGTGAAGTCGCCATAGGTCCAGGCGCGCGCGCGGATGAAATCGGCGTACAGCTCCAGGCCCCACTCGAGCGCGTGATGCTCGCCGAAGTCGCGGGCCGCGCGCACGGTCAGGCCAGGCGTGAGCACGTCGGTCCGGTCGCGTCGTTCGGGCGGAGCGTCGCGCGCCGCCGCGAGGTCGACGACGGCGCGCTTGTCGTGCAGCGACAGTGTCACGTCGAGGGCGTCGAAGAGCACGCCGGCGAGCGGACCGGCGTCGCGCGCCTGCCAGCGCGCGTACCACAGCGTGCGGAAACGTTCGGCGGCGAACGTGCAGTCGCCGCGGCGGCAGGCGTCGGTGTCGGGAACGTCGTACGCGCGCACCGCCTGGAGCCCGAGCTCGATGCGCTGGCCGTTGAGCACCCCGACCGTGAGCTTCGAGTCGAGGTCCCACTCCGCCCAGCCGGTGTACGGCTGCAGACCGACGCTCCGGCCGCCGCGCAAGTCCTCGAAGCGGCGCCAGGACGCTCCGCCCAGGAGCCCCACGCCGAAGTGCTCGACGGTGAAGTCGGCGCGGGCCGCGCCCGCCGGGGGCCAAGCGGCAGCGGAGGCGGCGTCGGTCGTGGCGCGCCGGAGGCCGACGTGCGGCGTGTAGACCCCGTAGGTCCCTTCCGCCGAAGCCGAGCGCGTGACGACATGGGCCACGCCGCCGAGCGCGCCGCTACCCCAGAGCACGGACGCGGGCCCGTGCAGCAGCTCCACGCGCCGCGCCGCGGCCGGGTCGAGTAGCGCCAGCGGCGGCCCGGCGCCGCGCACGCCGGTCGAGTCGTCCACGCGAACGCCGTCGACCAGGACGAGCACGCGCGGGCTACCCAGTCCGCGCACGACGGGCGCGCCGCCGCCCCACGCAGCGTAGGGGACGAAGGCCCCGCTCTCGATCAAGGCCGCCGCCACGGTCGCAGGCGGCCGCTCGGCGAGCGCGCGCTCGTCGAGGACGTCGACGAATCGCGCCGTGAGGAACGTCGTAGAGGGCGCGCGGTCCGGCGTCACGACGACCGCGGGCGGGGCCAGCGCATCGGGTTCGGGCTCCTCGGCCGCCGCGTCCGGCGCCGCCGGCGCGTCTCCGCCGCCCGCGCTCTCGCCGCCGTCGTCGGCGCTTTCGCCGCCTTCGCCGCCTTCGTCCGCGGCTGCGCGGGCGGCGCCCGCGACCAGCATCAGCAGGCTCGTGGCCAGGGCTCGCGCGCGCACGCTGGCTCTGTATCCCGGGCGGCGGGCACCGTCAAAGCGCCACGGCCGCGCGCCGCGCGCGACCGGGCAGTTTCTTGACGCGCCTACGGGTCGGTCCTATTGGCGGAGGATGCGGGCGTACGCGGCGGTGGCGGCGGTGCTGGCGCTGGGGGCGGGCGGATGCACGCGTATGCATGCGTTCCGTCTAGATCGCCTCACGATGCCGATCCTCGTCACGGCGTCGGATCTCAGCGCAGACGACTACACCCCCGTGGCGTTCCTGCGCGTCTCGCGCTGGCGCTTTGATCCCGGCAGTGCGTTCCGCGCCGACTACGAGTCACCCGTCGGTTTCCAGATCCTCAACGACTATCTCGTGAAGAAGGCCGTGGACCTCGGGGCCGACGCGGTCGTGCACGTGCGTTCCGGCTATTCGGGCGGCGTGCTCTTCGCCAGCGCTTGGCTCGAAGGCATGGCCGTGAAGCGCGAAGGCAGTGTCGCCGCTCCCGCGCCGCACCCTATGCCCCCCGTCGTGATCCCCGCGCCCGCCGCCCCCGGCCCGTCGAGCTTCGCGCCCGAACCCGAAGCTGTGCCCGCCCCCGTCCCCGTCCCCGTCCTCGACTTCGCCATCTAGCGGCAGTCGCTCAGCAGCTGCCGCGGGGCGAGCATCCGGCATGTGTCCGCGTGCTCAGACAGTGCTCGTCCCGGCCGCCGGCCTGCCGCCGTCGCCCGTTCCTGCGCAACTCGCCCGCGGACACACGCCGGACACTCGCCCCGCTCCTGAATGTCGGCCGTCTGACGACAACAGGTTGTCGTTCCTCCTGGATGACCACTGACGACGCCGAGCGTGAAGCGGCAGAGGTAGAGGCTCGCTGTGCGGGCGAGGGGGGGCGGGCAGGCTCGCGCCAGGATGCGAGAGAGTCGTATGTGAGTCCCGACGAACCGACGCGCGCGGGAAGTGCGCGGAGGGGGGGCGGGCAGGCCCCCCCTGATGGAGCCAAGAAGGGGATTCGAACCCCTGACCTGCGCATTACGAATGCGCTGCTCTACCGACTGAGCTATCTTGGCGTGTCCGCGCTGACAGCGCGCCGGCGGCTATCTACAACCCAGGCCCCACCGGGTCAAGCCCCGCGTCCCCAAAAAAGCGGGGCGCGTGCTGGTCGTGGGCTTCTCCGGCTAGCCATCCAGCGCGACGTTGCTCGCTGAGGAGCGGGGCGAGCGTCCGGCGTGTGTCCGCGGGCGAGTTGCGCAGGAACGGGCGACGGCCGCAGGCCGGCGGCCGGGCCGAGCACTGTCTGAGCACGCGGACACATGCCGGATGCTCGCCCCGCGATCTCGTCGCAGCGCGGACACACCGGATGCTCGCCACGCGACCGAGTAAGACAGGTTCACAGCGTGAGACTGACGCGCGCGTCGCCGGAGACGGGGATGTCGACGACGAACGTCTTCTTCTTGCCGGTCTTCGGGTTCTCGGCGCGCAGCGTCACCTTGCCGGCGGGAAGACGCACGCCCAAGAGCGGCGTCTCGCCCAGCTTCTTCTTGCCGTGGTAGACGACCGACCACGGCGTCGTGCTCAGGAAGAGCCGCCCCGTCGGCCGCTTGTCGACCACCACCGCACCCCTCAGCGGCTCCAGCTTGCTTTCGCGCGTCACCTTCTCGCCCGGCGCCGGCGTGAACTCCTCCGACACCGGCGCGTAGCCGTCCCGCGTCACGCGCAGCGCGTGCTTCACGTCCGGGCGCACGCCGGCCATCGTGAAGGGCGTGATGCCGACCGCCACGCCGTCGAGCGTCACCGTCGCTCCCTTGGGCGTGGTCGTCACCACCAGCGTCGCCGGCGCTAGCGCCTTCAGCGCCGCGCTCACCGCCGCCGTCTCGCCGGCCTTCGCCTCGAACGTCACGGTCGCCGCCACGAAGCCCGGCGCCGTCACCGTCAGCTCGTGTGTGCCGGGCGCAAGCGCTTCCAGCAGCAGCGGCGGCGCCCCCGCCACCGCCTCGCCGTCCAGCGACACGCGTGCGTCGGCCGGCGTCACGTCGATGCGCGCCTTGCCTTTCGTCGCGCCGGGCGCGTTGAGGACCACCGCCGGCCTCGACGTGTCGCTGCGCCAGACCTTCACGGCCACCCCCGACAGGACAACCGCGAACAAGAGCGCGACGGCAGCCGTGATGAGCAGCCGCTTGCGCCGCTGGGCGCGTTGTCCGCGCAGCAGCGCGTGGTGGATCTCGCGCATCGTCGCGCGGTCCTCGACGGCGATGCTGACCGAGCTCGAGTCCTGCGAGTCCAGCTCGGCGTCCAGGTCGAGGTCCTCCGGCGCCACGGCGCCGGCCTCGGGCCGGGCGGCGCTCTCCAGCAGGTTCGTCCGCGCCCGCACGCGCTCCGGGAACAGGTCACGCATGTAGGCGGCCAGCTCCAGCGGCCCCGAAGGCCCGCCAGTCCCGTGCAGGTACCCTTCGAGCGCCGCACGCAGCGCCTCCGCCGTCTGGTAGCGGTCCTGCCGGTCCTTGGCCAGCGCGCGCAGGGTGATACGGTCCAGCTCCGGCGGGACGTCCGCGCGCATGGCTGACGGCGGCGGCGCCGTGCCCTCCAAGATGAGCTTCACCGTGGCGCCGTCGTTCTCGGCGCGGAACAGGCGCTTCACCGTCAGCGCTTCCCACAGCACCACCCCGAGCGAGAAGACGTCGGCGCGCCGGTCGACCTCCTCACCGAGCAGCTGCTCGGGCGACATGTAGGCGAACTTTCCCTTCACCTCGCCGCCCGTCGTCTGCGCCACCTTGCCGCGCGCCTTCGCCACGCCGAAGTCCACGACCTTCACGCCGCCGTTGTAGAGGACGATGATGTTGCCGGGCGAGGCGTCGCGGTGCACGACGTCGAGCGGCTCGCCGGCCGTGTCGCGCAGCTCGTGGGCGGCGTGCAGCCCGGCCGCCGCGTCGGCGACGATGCGCGCCGCCAGGCGCGGGTCCACGAGCCGATTGCGCTGCGCGCTTCCCTTCAGCACCGCGCGCAGACTCTCGCCGGCCAGGTACTCCATGGCGATGAACAGAACGCCGTCCGCCTCGCCCAGCTCGTAGATCTGCACGACATGCGGGTCGTTGATGCGCGCGGCGAGGCGCGCCTCGTCGAGGAACATGTCGACGAAGTACTTCTGCTTGGCGAGGTGTGGGTGGATGCACTTGAGGACGACGAGCTTCTCGAAGCCCATCTTTCCTTCGTGCCGGGCGAGGAACACCTCCGCCATGCCGCCCTGGCCGATGGCCGCCAGGCACTGGTAGCTGCCGAGGCGGCGCAGGGGCGCGCGGTGGACGGGATCACGTGCCGGCCCGGCGCCGCTGCTGTCGCTGCGGCGGCCGCCGCCCGTGGACGGCTCCGGCTCCGTGCCGACCGGAGCGCGCAGCGCGTCCGCGGCGCCCCCACGCCGAACCGCGCTGGCCGCCGCCGCGGCGGACGTGGCGGGCGCGATCGGCCCGGGGCCCGGCAGCAGCAGCGCGGGCGCGGTCGGATCGCCGCGCTCCCGCGCCTTCGTGCCGACGTCGGCGGTCGGATCGCCGCGCTCCCGGGACTTCGTCCTCCCGTCGCTGCCGCCCTCGCTCGCAATCGATGGTGGCACGGCGGTTCGTCCGGAATCTCGGGGAGGGCCCGCGGGCGGTGGGGGTACGCGGGCCTCCGTCACCGAGAACGTCCGCGGCGCGCCCGGTCGGGGTCGCCGCCCCCTCGCCGGGCGTCCGGTGGCAGGGTGGGAAAGCGTCGCCGCACGATTGTACTTTACCACATCGCGACGTACCGTTACGCCCGATGCGGTGGTCCGTCCCGTCCGTCGTTGCGGCGCTGGGCGCGCTGGGTGCGTTCTGGGGCAGTGGGCCGGCGACCGCGCGCGCCGACGAATTCGGCGACGCCGCCATCGACAAGATCAAGCGTCTCTCCATCGACCTGCGCTTCGACGAGGCGCAGCGTACGTGCACGGACGCCTTCGCGCTGCACGACCTCTCGCTGGCCGACAACGCCGAGCTGCACTACGCATGCGCCGTGGTGGCGGCGACGCTGGACGAAGCCGACCGCGCCGAGGAGCTGTTCCGCATCGCGCTGGTGCTCGACGCGACGCGCCGTCCGCCGGACGACGCCACGCCGCGCGTGCAGGCCGCCTTCGAGCGAGCCCGCGCCTGGTGGGCGGCGCACACGCCGTTCGGGCTCGCGCACGAGCCGCCCACCGCACCGCCGGCGGGCGCGCCGCTGGTGCTGCAAGTGGTCGTGCGAAGCGACCCGCTCAAGCTGGTTGCGGGCGTGCGCGTCTACTGCCGCCGGCGCGGCGAGACCGACTTTCACCCTGCCGGCGCCGCCAAGCGCAAGGCGGACGAGCTGGTGGTGTCGGTTGACGCCGCCGAGGGCGGCGGCGGGGTCGAATACTACCTCGCCGCCACCAGCGCCAGCGGCTCGGTTGTGGCGCTCGTGGGCGGCCCGGAGGCACCGTTGCGCGCGCGCGTCGAGACCCCTCGCCCGCCGCCTCCCGGCGGCGGCGGCGGCGTCACCCCACCGGCCGCCCGCCCTCTCCTGGCGCGCCCGTTGTTCTGGGGCGTGGTGCTCGGTGTGGTCGTGGCCGGTATGACTGCCGCCGTGGCGGCTGCGCTGTTGCGCCCGGACTCCGCGGACGTCGTCTTCCGCTTCGAGGTGCGCTGATGGGCGCCGTCGGTGCCGCCCCAATGCCCGCCGGCGTCCGGGCGCGCGCTGGCGTTCGCGCTGGCACCTGGGCGCGCGCTGGCGTCCGCGCCCGCGTCCGGGGGCGCGCTGCCATCCGCGCCGCCGCCGGCGCTTTCGCGCTGTTGCCCTTGCTAGCCACGGCGGCCTTGCCCGCGTCCGGCTGCCAAGTGCCGGAGACGACCGTGCGCGTCACGTTCCCCGACGACGCCGCCCTGCAAGCGACCTACCGTCTCGCCTTCTGGGTGTTCGATGCCGAGGACCCCGGCGCGCCGACCTGCGAGCAGCTCCTCGCGTTCTTCGTGAGCCCCAACGCCGTGGGGCTGCCACGGCTCGCCCAGGCCGACGTCGCCTTCCCCGCCACCGAGCCGCCGCGCCTTTCAGGCGTGCGCTTCGGCGCGGTGGCCGTGTACGTGGAGGCCTACGACGTCAGCGACCAGCGATTCCTCTTCGGCTGTTCCACTGGCGACGTCGCGCGCGGCGGCGGGACCATCGCCGTGGACCTTGTCCCCTCGCTGGTGCTGAGCTGCGCGGGCCAACCCAACGGTACGCCCTGCGAGGACGGCCTCTTTTGCACCACCGGCGACACATGCAACGGCAACCAGTGCCGCGACGGCGGTCCGCGCGACTGCTCCGCGGTCGAGGAAGCCTGCGCCGCTTCCACCTGCAACGAGGCCGCTGGCACCTGCGACGCTGTGCCCCAGCCCGACGGCGCGCCCTGTGAGGACGGCCTGGCGTGCACGAGCGGCGAGACGTGCGCGGGCGGCGCCTGCGGCGGCGGGTTGCCGACCGACTGCGGCTCTTTCGCCGACACCTGCAACGACGCCGGCTGCGCCGAGGCGATGGGCGGTTGTTTCTCGACGGCCCACGCCGACGGAACGCCCTGTAACGACGCGACCGCGTGCACGGGCCCCGACACGTGCGGCGCGGGCGCCTGCGGGGGGCCGCCGCTGTGCGCCGCCGACACTCCGCCCCTGGCGCGCTTCACCGTGACGCCGGGCGCCGGCACGCCCGGCTCCAGCTTCTCTTTCGATGCTGCCGCCAGCGCGGACCTGGAGGACGCCGACGCCGCCCTCACCTTCGATTGGGATTGGGAGAGCGACGGCACGTTCGACGCCAGCGGCATCGCCGCGACGCATGCCTACGCCGCGGCCGGGCTGCAGACGATCACGCTGCGCGCCACCGACCCCGTTGGCCTCAGCGCCGAGTACACGGGGTTCGTGGTGGTCGACGAGCCAGCCGACTTGCTGATAGTGACCACGGCGATCGACGTCGTCGACGCCACCGACGGCGAGACGTCGCTGCGCGAAGCCATCACGTCCGCCAACGGCGCGGCCGCGCCGCGCACCATCACATTCAGCGCGCCCATGACCATCGCGCTCGGCTCGCCGCTCCCGGCGCTGGGCGGCGGCGGCGGCATCGCCCTGGTCGGCCGCCCGGGCGTGGTCCTCGACGGCGCGGCGCTCGTCGGCGTGCAGGACTGCCTTTCGATCACGTCGGACGGCAACACCGTCCTGTGGCTCGACGTGCAGAATTGCGCCGACGACGGGATCGTCGTCTCCGGCGGCATGAACTGGGTGGCGCTTTCGGCGGCGCACAGCGTCGGCGGCGACGGGCTGTCCGTGACCGGCGCGTCTTGCCGTTTGGGGCCCAACGTCTCGGTGTTCCTGTGCAGCGGCGACGGCGCCCACGTCGGCGGCGCCATGGCAATCGTGGAGGACTCGGTCTTCTTCTCGAACACGGGCGCGGGCGTCGCCTGCGCGTTCGGCGCCTCGGGCGTGGCGATGCGCGGCAACTTCGTCTACGGCAACGGTGTGGGCTTGAACGTCAACGGCACGGTCAGCGGGGCGCTGGTGTGGCACAACACCGTGCGCGCGAACGCCGGCGACGGCCTGGTCTTCGGCGCCAGCACGGCCGTGGAGGTACGCGACAACGTCTTCAGCGAGAACGGCGATTGCGGCGTCTCGTCCGCGGCCACCTTCGCGGCGCTCGACCACAACGACTACTTCATGAACCCGCTGGGCGCGTGTTGTGGCTGCCCGGCCGAGACCGCCGCCCTGACGGACGATCCGCTGTTCGTGGCGCCCGGCGCCGACGACCTCCGCGTGCGCGCCGCGAGCCCCTGCGTCGACGCCGGCGGCGACACAGGCCTGGACCGCAACGGCAGCCTCGCGGGGACGTTCAACGGGGCGGCGCCTGACGTCGGCGCCTGGGAGTCGCCCTGATGGCCATTCAGCGCGCTCTCCTGTTGATTGCAGATATCGGTGGATACACTAAATTCATGAAGGTTCACCGCATCAATCTTGCGCACGCGCAGGTGGTGGTCGGGCGCCTGCTGGAGGCGGTCATCGACGCCGGGCGCGGGCGGCTGAAGCTCAACAAGCTCGAGGGCGACGCGGCGCTGTTCTGGGCGCCCCTGAAGGCAGGCGGCAGCCTCGACGTGGTCGACCTGGCGGCGCACATCCACAGCGCCTTCTGCACGCGCCGCAGCGAGCTGAACATCGACCGCCTGTGCTCGTGCGACGGCTGCGTGCAGGTGGCCGACCTGAAGCTGAAGTTCGTGGCGCACGTCGGGGAAGTGGCGCAACAAAAAGTGAAGCGCTGGACGGAGCTGGCGGGCGTGGACGTCATCGTGGTGCATCGCCTGCTCAAGAACGGTGTTCCGCTGGCGGAGTACGTCCTGGCGACCGAGCCGGCGCTCGACGGCGCGCGTCCCGAGGTGCGCGCGCTGGCGGTGCGCCTGGAGGAGCGGTTCGAGGGGTTGGAGGACGGCGACACCTTCTACCTGGACCTGCACGCGCTGGAGCCGCCGCCGGCGCTCGGGCGTGGCACCACGTGGTGGCGCAGGCTGTGGTCCTGGGTCCGGCTCACCTGGCGGGCGCTGCCCTACATGCTGGGATTGCGGACGCCGTGCGACGGGTTCCGCAACATGGACACGGCACGCGCGGAGGTCGAGGGGGCGCGACACGATTGACAGCGTCGCCGCGCTCATGGGACAAACGTCGCGATTCTGGGACCTTCTGAGGGCTTCGGAGTGGCCGTGCTCGGAGCATTCGCTGGCCGGATGATGGGAGAGAGCCGATGAAGGTCTGCCCATCTTGCGGCCGCGAAAACAAGGACCGCGCCAAGTTCTGCACCGGATGCGGGGCGAGCCTGGCGTCTGCCCCGGTGGTGAGCGCCGCCGGCGACGCGGCGGGCGCAGACGCGGGTGCAGGCGACGGCGGCGGGAACGGTGGCGCGAGCGACGGTGCGGGCGCGGCGGGGAGTTCCGGCTCCGGCTCCACGGCCGGCGCCGGGCGCGGCGCCGACCCGCAGCAAAGCGCGTTCGGGCCGACGATCATGCCGCGCGGCGGCGCCGACGAACCGGGGCTCGCCTCCGGGAGCGCGGCGGTCGCCGGCGGCGGCGGCTCCGCGCCGGCGCGCGCCCCGACGCCCTTGCCGCGCGGCCCGTCCGGCATGGTGCCGCGCAGGGGTGCGCCCACGCCCCCGGGGCTCGACGGCGCCACGCCCGTGGTGCGGCCGCTCGACTCGACGCTGCCCGCGCCGATGCCCGCGGTAGGGCCGCGCGGAGCGGCGGCCATGGCGGAGGACGAGTCGTCCGACATGGGGCGCACGATGGCGCTCGACCAACCGCCGCCCACGCCGCCTCCCAAGGCGTCCGGGTCGGCGCCGGCGCCGCGCGAAGACGTGGCCTCGCTGCGCACGATGGCCGTCGACCCCGCCACGCTGGAGCCGGGGCGCAAGCCCGGCGCCGCGGGGGGCGCGGGCGGCGGCGGCGGGGCCCCGGTGACCGCCACCCCGCAGCGCATGCGTACGCCGGCCCCGCAAGAGACGCGCCCGCCGGCGGCAGGCGCCGGGTCCGCCGAGCAAGAGGACGCGCCGGCGCGCCTCATCAGCCCGCAGAAGGGCATGGGCATCAAGCTGCGCGCGACGCCGATGGAGGCAGGCGCGGGGTCGACCTCCACGCCCACCTCGCCGCCGCCGATGCCGGTGGCGTCCGCGACGCCTTCGGGTGCGTCGCCCGCCGTCAACCTGGCGGTCGCCGGGACGGCGCCGGGGAACTCGCCCCTCCCGTCCACCACCGCCGCCAGCGCGGCGGCGGCGGCGGCGGCGGCGCCGACGGAGTTCATCGATTGCCCGCGCTGCGGCTTCAAGGTGCCCGTCGGGTTCGGCTTCTGCGGCAACTGCGGCCACAACGTGCGCGACGCCGGCACCGCGGCGCGCATCGGCCTTCCCAAGGTCAAGGAGGCGATGGCCAAGCTGGCGGCGCCGGCGGGCCTCGTGCTGCTCACGCCCGACGGGCGCGACATGCGCCGCTTCGAGCTGCAGCCGGGCGACAACGTCGTGGGACGCACGGCGGGCGAGGTGGTGCTCGCGGAGAACGTCTTCCTGTCGCCGCGCCACGCCGTGATGACGCGCACCGCCGAGGGACTGCGGGTGCGCGACCTTGGCTCGCTCAACGGCGTCTACCGCCGCATCCGCGAGGAGACGGCGCTCGCCGTGGGTGACCTGCTGTGCATCGGCCAGCAGTTCTTCCGCTTCGAGGCGTGGACCGCGCCGGCGCCGCGCCCGCACACCGACGGCACGGTGCGCCACGGCGCGCCCATCCCCACGATCGGCGCGCGGCTGGTGGTGGTCGGCTTTGGCGGCGAGGATCTCGACACGGTGCTGCTACGCGGCGAGGAGACGGTGATCGGGCGCGCGAACGGCGACGTGATCTTCGCGTCGGACTCGTTCATCAGCCGCAGCCACGCCAAGGTCACGGCGCGCGCCGACGGCTTCGCCGTCACCGACCTGGGGTCGTCCAACGGCACCTACCTGCGCATCCGCGGCGAGATCGACGTCGTCGACGGGGACATCCTACTGATGGGCGACCAGCTCTTCCGCGTGGACCTTGGCGCGTGATGGGCTGGACAGGTGAAGGGGGCGGCGCGCGGCGGGCTCGGCACGTGGCGGGCTTTCTTGAGCGCGCGCCGACACGTGACATGATGAGGACCATGGATCGGAACCTGGGTTGGTCCGCGGCGTTCCTGTTTCGCTGCGCGGCGGCGGGGGCGCTCGGCGTGGTGCTGGGCTGCAGCGGAAAAGGGCCGGAGGTGCACAGCGGTGCCGACGCGCTGCGCGATTCGGCGCCGGCGATCGAGCTGGGCAAGGACGTGGAGGACTCGGTCAGCTTCAACGACGGCGACCGCACCGATTGGAAGGAATTCGACGTTGCGGCGGCGGGGAAGATCGTCCTCGACGTGATGTGGGGCAACGCCTCGGCGCGCTGTGGCTTCCGCATCTACGACGACGCGGGCGGGGAGGTGGCGCGCTACGACACGATCGCGCCCGAGCCGCGGAAGGTGCATCGCTGGGAGGCGAAGAAGGGCGGGAAGTACTGGGTGCGCTTCCAGTGCGAGGACGAGGGTGACTACAGCGCGTATCTGCTGAAGGTGACGTTCGTGCCGGCTGCGGTGGCGGGCGGCGGCACCGGCGTCGGGGCCGCGGACACCGGCGACGGCGACGACGGGGACGGCGACGAGGGCGACGGCGGCGGCGCAGCGGTGAAGAGCGGCGGCGCCGAGAGCGACGCGGCGGCGGCCGACCTGGTTGGCGAGATCAAGGCGATGAAGAAGGCCAAGAAGGGCGGCGGGACGCTCTTGACCATCGACAAGGGCACCGCGGCCAAGGTCACCGTGGGCATGAAGGGCGAGATCATGGGATTGAGCGACGCGGAGTTCACGGTCACCAAGGTGACCGTCAAGACCTGCACCGCGGAGACGGCGCTCGATCCCAAGGTCATCGGCTCGAACCTCGTCGTGCGCTTCCACAAGGAATGAGGGATCGGCCGGAGGATCCTGACCGCCGGCGCCGGCGCCGTCCGACCTCCGGGGAATGCGCCCGCCGGCCAGCCTGTTCCCGCGATGGCGACCGGCAGGTGTCCGGTCCTGGTGTTCCGATGCGGTACTTTCCTCGACGATGGCTTTGGGGCGCGGCGGTGGCCGCGGGCCTGACGGCCTGCGCCGCCGGCGGCGAGCGCCGCGCGCTGGCTGCGGCGCCCGGCACCGCGCCTGCGCCGCACGCGTCCGCTCCAGCGGGGGCGCCGGCCACGGCGGCGACCGGGGCGGCGGCATCGACCGGGGCGGCGGCCGCGACCGGAGCGCCGGCGTCGGTCGTCATCGCGCCGCTGGTGCCGGGCGAGCCCCTGCCGGCCGCGGTGGCCACGCTCGCGGCGCTGCGCGACGCCTGCGATGCGCTCACGCCGCCGGAGCGCAAGACCTTCGGCGGCGCCGGCCCCGGCGACCGCGACCTGGCGAAGCGTACCCACGCGGAGAAGCACGCGCTCGCGGTCGATACCGCGCTGGCCTTCCGGGTGGCCGCCAAGGACGTCAAGCTCGGCGCCTACGACGCCGCGGCCGGCGTGTTGCCGGTGGCGGTGGCGCCGGCGCTGCGCGGCCTGGACGGCGCGCTCGCCCTGCACCTCAGCGACGTCGACGTCCTGGAGCTCCCTGCGCCACCCGACGGCGCGCGTGCGCTCGCCAAAGCCGTAGCGGCGGGCGCCGTGTCGTTGCGCGTCAGCGTACTGCCTGACGAAGACACCATGGTCGGCGCGGCCTGCTGGAGCTATCCCAAGAGCGACGCGTTCCGCCTGCACGGCATGCTGCTCGAGGCCGCGCTCGTGCGCGACGCCGACGGGGCGGTGCTCGCGCGCGTGCGCACGCCGCTGCATGCCACCTGGCTCGCCGACGTCCGCGCCCGCGCCCCGCGTCCCAGCGCCTCCGGCCCGCACGTCTTCGCCTCGAAGGCGCGTGTCGTGGACGGTGCCATGCCTCCCGGCGAGATGAGCGCCTTGCTAGGGGCGCTCGGCGAGCGCCTCCTGCCCTGCTATCGCAAGGTCCTGGTGGCCAACCCCGGCCTCAAGGGCGCGCTCGTGCTGTCGGCGAGGGTGGATCGCAAAGGGCGCGCGCACGACCTCAGGGCGTCGATCGACATGCTGCATGCCGGCGAGGTCACCGCCTGCGTCCTCGCCGAGCTGTCCGCGCTGAGCTTCCCACGCCCCAGTACCGCCGAAGCGGTTCTCGATCTTCCGATCTACTTCGAGCCGTAGGGACTCGCGCGGCCGCGTCAGGGGACGGGGTCGAATAGGGCGGGGTGGTGCGCGTCGGTGGAGTAGGGACCGGCGCTGAGGAACCAGCGCGCCACGCCGATGATGGCGGCGGCGGGGATGGGGCCGACGGTGCGCGAATCGCCCTCCGGGGCGGCGCGGTTGTCGTTCAACACCAGGAAGGCGCCGGCGGGGACGTCCTCGGTTCGCGGCGCGTATGCCTTGCCCTTGCCGCCGCGCTCGGGCGTCAGCACGGCGTAGGCGCGCCCGCCGGGGAGCGTCTCCAGCAGCGACTCCCGGCCACCCAGCGTGGCGTCGCCCGGCGCGACCAGGGCGCCACTGCCGGGATCGAGGGGGCGGCGCTCGATGCGCGCGTCGCCGACGAGCGACGGCATGCCGCCCGGCGCCAGCTCCACGGCCACGGGGCCGACCGCCACCACGCGCCCCAGGGCCTCGCGGCCTTTCGCGTCGGGGCGCTCGTACAGCACGACGTCGCCCAGCGCCGGCGTCGCCCGGCGCAAGAGCACGACCTGGTCGCCGTTCAGGATGTTCGGCGCCATCGCCATGTGCTCGGGCTTCACCAGCGCTACGAGAAATAGGCGCGCCACCGTGCCCGCCACGACCAGGAGCACCAGCAGAACGAGGAGCGCCGTTCCGATCTTGCGTCGCACGAGCCCAGTCTACCGCGACTCGAGGCACGCCGGAGGCGTCGCCTCGAGCTCGGAGATCAATCTTGTCGTTCTCCTCGAGGCACGCCGGAGGCGTCGCTGCGAGCTCGGAGATCAATCTCGTCGTTCTCCTCGAGGCACGCCGTGGGCATCGCCTCCTACGGTCGGCTCGGATCGTGCGCGCCGAACGCCGCGAGCAGCGCCGCCACGGCGGCGCCGGGGTCGGGCGCGTCCAGCACGGCGCGGATGCAGGCAACCCCGTCCGCGCCCGCGTCGCGGCAGGCGCGTGCGCGCGAGGCATCGAGGCCGCCGAGGGCGAAAAGTGCCGGGCGCGTCGCTCCCGGCGCCCGGCTCGCCGCGTCGAGCGCGACGCGGACCGCTGCCAGCCCGGCCAGCCCGAGGGGCGCGCCCAGTCCGGTCTTCGACGGCGTGTCGAAGACCGGGCCCGCCGTCACGAGCGTGCAGCCCTCCGCCGCGGCGGCCGTGGCGGCGTCCGCCCCGTGCGTGCTGCGCCCGACCAGCGCGTCGGGCCACATCGCGCGCACAGCGGCCGCGCCCATCGCGTCGGCGGGTAGGTGCACGCCATCGGCGCCCGCCGCCCGTGCCACGTCGGCGCGCTCGTTCACCCAGAGCGTCGCCCCAGCCGCGGCCGTCAGCGCGCGCAGCGCCACCGCCGTTTGCCAGAGCGTGCGCCCGTCCGCCCCCTTGTCGCGCAGCTGCACGCCCACCGCCCCGCGCGGCGCCCCCGCCAGCGCCGCCCGCACCCGTGCCTCCAAGTCCGGCCGCGGATCGGTGATCAGGTACAGTCGGAACCGAGCGCCGCTCGAAGAAGGCGACACGCCCGCGCCGGCGCCGCTAGAAGAACTTGCCGTCGAGCGGCGATGAGGCGGTCGCGTAGAGCTTGCGCCCGATGCGGCCCGCGCCCCAGGCCAGGCGGCCGGCGGCGACCGCGAGTCGCATCGCCTCCGCCATTGCCACGGGGTCGCGCGCGCCGGCGATGGCGGTGTTCATCAGCACGGCGTCGCAGCCGAGCTCCATCGCCACGGCGGCGTCGCTCGCCGTGCCGACTCCGGCGTCCACGATGATCGGCACGCGCGCCTGCTCCACGATGATGCGCAGGTTGAAGGGGTTGCGGATGCCGAGCCCGCTGCCGATGGGCGCCGCCAGCGGCATCACCGCCGCCGCTCCCGCGTCCTGCAGCCGCAGCGCCGCCACCGGGTCGTCCGTCACGTACGGCAGCACCGTGAACCCTTCCTTCACCAGCACCCTCGTCGCCTCGATCGTCAGCGCGACGTCGGGAAAGAGCGTCTTCTCGTCGCCGATGACCTCCAGCTTCAGGAGGTCCGTGCCGGTGATCTCGCGCGCCAGCCGCGCCGTGCGCAGGGCATCGTCCAGCGTGTAGCAACCGGCCGTGTTGGGGAGGAGCCTCATCCCCTTGGGCAAGTGCTCCGCGAGCGAC
Organism: Myxococcota bacterium; assembly: GCA_036004705.1. GTDB lineage: Bacteria > Myxococcota_A > Polyangia > DASYRF01 > DASYRF01 > DASYRF01. The sequence goes on along the minus strand of DASYRF010000307.1, from coordinate 57 downwards.
CCCGGGCCGCGCGCCGCCAGGTCCACGCGCCGCACCGCCACCGTCACCAGCTCCGCC
>DASYRF010000306.1:0-15195 GCA_036004705.1 Myxococcota bacterium | reverse complement strand
GATGCGCGCCGCGGGCGCGGCGGCCCGCAGCCGCGGTAGCAGCAGCGACGTCAGCACATGCGGGCCCAGGACGTTGGTGGCGAACGTCAGCTCCACCCCGTCAGGGCTGAGGCGGCGGTCGGTGAACCAGGCGCCGGCGTTGTTCACGAGCACGTGGATCCGCTCGAAGCGCTTGCCCACGTCGGCGGCGAACGCGCGCAGCGAGGCCGCCTCCGCCACGTCGAGCTTCATGACGTGCACGTCGGCGTTGCCGCTGGCCTGCGCGATCTCGTCGCGCGCCGCGTGGCCGCGCTCGGGGCTGCGCGCGCCGATCACGACCGTGGCGCCGAGCCCGGCGAGCCCGCGGGCGATCTCCTTGCCGATGCCGCCCGTCGCTCCGGTGACCACCGCGATTTTCCCCTTCAAGTCAGCGTCGATTCGCTCCATGGGCCTCCTCTTGACCGTCCGATGTGTTATCTGTACGTCCTACGACCGGGACGTTCAAGGACAGAACGTCCGGAATTCTTGTCCGAACGTCCAGGGGAGTAGGTCATGGATGTACTGTCGGACGTCCTGAGCACAGTGCGGCTGCAGAGCGTCGTGTTCGCCAGCGCCGAGCTGCCGGCGCCCTGGGGCATCCGCGCCGAGCCGCGCGAGCACTTCGCGTTTCACATCGTCGCGCGCGGGCGCTGCTGGCTGGAGGTCGACGGTGGCGCGCCCGTGCACGTCAGCGCCGGAGACGTCGTGGTCCTCGCGCGCGGCCACGGCCACACGCTGCGCGACGCGCTCGACACCCCCGCGCGCCCGCTCGGGGAAATGCTGGCTTCGGGCGCGTTCGCCGGGCCGGCGCGCGACGCGCCCGGCAGCACGCACCTCGTGTGCGGCTGCTTCCGCTTCGACGACCTGCGCGGCGACGTGCTGCTGTCGGCGCTGCCGGCCGTGATCCACACGCATGAGCTGGCCAGCGACGCCGGCCCCTGGCTGGCGCAGACGGTGCGTCTGCTGGCGTACGAGTCGGGCGGTGAGCACCCGGGCGCCGAGACGGTGGTGAATCGGCTGAGCGACGCATTGTTCGTCTACGTGATCCGTAGCGTGCTGGCGCGGCTGCCCGAGGGCGAGTCGAGCTGGCTGCGCGCGCTGGTGGAGCCGCAGGTGGGCGCGGCGCTGCGGCTCATCCACGAAGACCCCAGCGCGCCGTGGAGCGTGGCCACGCTGGCCGCTCGCGTCGGAATGTCACGGTCGTCGTTCGCCGAGCGGTTCACCCGGGTCGTGGGCGAAAGTCCCATGCAGTACCTCACCCGCTGGCGCCTGCAGAAGGCGGCGGGGCTGCTGCGCGGGGGCGCGCAGGGCATCGCCGAAGTGGCGTCGCGCGTCGGCTACGAGTCCGACGCCGCCTTCAACAAGGCGTTCAAGCGGTCGATGGGCGTGACCCCCGGCGCCTACCGGCGTTCATTGCGCCGGCCCAGCGCGGCCTGAACGTAGTAGGATGCCCGGATGGAGCTCGTCGGTGACCCGCATGGCATCGCCGCTCTCAAGGCGATGCACGACAAGGACAACGAGTACCTCAAGTTCCTCGTGAAGGAGGCGCGCTCGAACTCGGACCTGACGGCGCACTTCACCGCCGAGGACGGCACGAAGTGGCGCCTCAAGTTCGACCCGCTGTCGAGCCACCTCGAGGTTTCCCCCGAGCCGGTGCCAGGCACCTAGTCCAGGTACTCGCGGAGGAACTTCGCGCGGGACGGGTGGCGCAGCTTGCGCAGCGCCTTGCCTTCGATCTGGCGGACGCGCTCGCGCGTCACGGAGAAGACCTTGCCGATCTCCTCCAGCGTGTAGTCCTGGCGCTCGTCGATGCCGTAGCGCAGGCGCAGGATTTTCTCCTCGCGCGCCGACAGTGTGTTCAGTGCCTCGTGCGTGCGGTCGACCAGCGACGACGTCAGCGCCGCGTCGATGGGCACGGTCGCCTTCTCGTCTTCGATGAAGTTCGAGAGCTGGCCGTCCTCGTCCTCGCCGACGGGCGTCTCCAGCGAGATCGGGTCGCGCGCCACCTCGATGACGTCGCGCACCGCCTCCGGGGTCATCTCGACCTTCTCGGCGATCTCCTCGGGGGTGGGCTCGCGACACAGCTCCTGGACCAGGTCGCGCCGCACGCGGTTCACGCGGTTCAGCGTCTCGGTCATGTGCACGGGGATGCGGATGGTCCGCGCCTGGTCGGCGATGGCGCGCGTGATCGACTGCCGGATCCACCACGTTGCGTACGTGGAGAACTTGAAGCCGTGCCGGTGGTCGAACTTCTCCACGGCGCGCATCAGCCCGATGTTGCCCTCCTGGATCATATCCAAGAAGTGCAGCCCGCGGTTCGTGTAGCGCTTGGCGATGGACACCACCAGCCGCAGGTTCGCCTCGATAAGCCGCGCCTTGGCGCGCGCCGCATGACGCTCGGCCCGCCCGAGGCTCTGCGCCACTTCTCCCAGCTCCACCGCGCCGAGCCCGGACTCACCCTCGGCTTTGCGAATCTCCAGGCGCGCCTGCGCCAGCTCCGCCGCCACCGTCTCCAGCTCCTCCGGCTTCAGCCCGAGCTTGCGCTGGATGCGCAAGGCCAGCCGCCGGTCGGCGCCCGCGTCGCGCAGCGTGCGGCCGAGGTCGCCGCGGCTCATGCCCAGCCGCTCTTCCAACCGCTCGATGGCGTGCTCGCCTGCGCGCAGCCGCGCGCCCAGCTCGGTCACGGCCTGGAACAACGCCATGATCCACCGTGGCTCCAGCCCGAGGCTGTTCAGCCGCCCCGCCACGAAGCGCCGCGCGGCGCGCGCGGTCGTGCTGCGCCCGCCCCCGACCGACATCGTTCGCAGGTAGCGGCGCAGCATCGCCGCCATCTTCAGCACGCGGGCGCGCGCCTTCTCACGCTCCTCTTCGCGGTCGCGCGGCGGGCCCAACCCGTCCTCCGCGTCCGGCGGCGGCGCGACCACCTTGAACGGGTCGAGCTTGCCGCGCTCCATGTCGGTCGCGGCGTTGAGGAACGCCTTCAGCGCCACAGGGGAGCTCAGCCCGATGGCGCGCGCCTGCTCGCGCCCGAGCTCCAGATCTTTCGCCAGCTCCACTTCCTGCTGGCGCGTCAGCAGCGCTACCTCGCCGATGCGGCGCAGGTACAAGAAGACCGGGTCGTCGTCCTCCAGCCGCGACGAGCGCCTCACCGGGCGGATGTCCTTCTTCGCCCCGGCGAGGTGCGGGATGATCGTCGCCAGCGATCCCTCGGCGCCGGGGGTGAGCTCGGTGCTCTCACCGTCGTCGGCGTGCTCGGTGGCCTCGGCGCCGTCTTCCGCGCCGGCCGCCGCCACGGTCTCGGTGTCCGTCGCGCCCTCGAGCACGGCGCCGTCAGCGTCGTTCTCGAGCACGGCGCCGCGGCCACGGAGCCGTTCCTTCGCGCTCTTCTCGGCGCGTGCGAGCTTGACGCCCTTCTCGGCGCGCCCGCCTTTCGCCTTGCCGTGCCGGGCGCTGTCGCCCGTATGGCCGTTCCGCCCCCGCTGCTTCGGCTTGCCGGCCGAAGCGCCTCGTCTCGGGTGTCCATGAACGGCCATGACGACTCCTGCTCAATGCAAAACGCCACGGTCCACGGTGCGCGGCTCGCCGGCCACTTCGAGCGCGAACCCTAGTGCGCGCTCCCGCCGTAGATCCCACGTTCCCGTACACCGCCACGTTCAAACCGTGGACAGCGCAACTGAGTTAGAATGACGTGAGATTCTACCGCGTCAAGGCGCAAGTGTACAGTTCAGACGTTTTTTTGAGGATCGGGATCACCAATCCAAAAAGCCAAATATGTACACCTACTTGACTAAGGCGGGGCGCCGTCGGCCAGCGCGGCCCATCGGTCCGGTCAGGAGACCACGGATTCGACCGCCTGTTGCAGGCGCGCCTTGGGGACGGCGCCGATCACCGTCTGGGCCACCTGGCCGTCCTTGAACAGCAACAACGTCGGGATGCTGCGGATGTTGTACCGCTGCGCGAGGTCCTGATGGTCGTCTACGTTGACCTTGCCGACCTTCAGCCGCCCTTTGTAGTCCTTGGCGATCTCCTCCACGATGGGAGCGATCATCCGGCAAGGGGCGCACCACACCGCCCAGAAGTCGACGAGCACGGTTCCCTTGAACTGCTCGACTTCCGACTTCCAGCTATCCGAGTTGAACTCCGTGACATGCTCACTCATCGTGGCTGCTCCTTCAATCCCCGACTGAACGCCGGCCGCGCACGGGGCGCGTCTATACCTGGGACGCCGGGTGGGCGCAAGGGGATTCACCCCCCGGAATGCCCTGACGCGGCCGGCCGTTGTGCCTAAGTAGGCATGCCTCCGAGGAAATGGCCACTCCCCGGCCAACGCTGTTATACTCGTAGGTTCCGGATCATGACACCCGCCGCCCTGCCAAGGACCCCGACCCAGCCCCCGCCGCCGCCTCGGCCCGGCGTGCGCGGCGGGCGCGCGCCAAGGCGGGCGGGCTCGCGGCGGTTGCTGGCGGTCGGGGTCGCGACCGCCGTCGTGCTCTGCCTGGCGCTCGTCGTCGTCGGCGCCTCCAAGACGCACTGGGCGGAGGAGCTGGTGCGCGTCTACGTCGAGCGGATCGCCTCGGAGGCGCTCGAGTCGCACGTGACGGTAGGCGGCGTCGAGATCGAGCCTTTCCGCGTCGCGGTGGCGTTGCACGACGTCGAGGTCGTACCGCCGACCGGCGGGCGCCTCCTTCGCGTGGCGGAGGTGCGCGTCAACCTCGCCGGCTTCCAGACGTTCGCCCAGGTGCTCGCCGGCAAGTTGCACCTGGACGCGATCGAGCTGCGCGGCCCCGAGGTGTCGCTGGAGATGGTCGACGGGCGCATCACGAACCTCCCGCCGCCGATTCTGCGCGCCCTGGCCGAGCCGAAGAAGGACGAGAAGCGGCACCCGCTGGAGCTGCCGGCGCGGCTCGACCTGCTCGCCATCCACGAGGGGACCGTCCGCGTGAACGTCGCCGGCGTCCTGCTCGGCGAGGTGGGCGGGATCGAGGTGCACGCGACCGAGGACGAGGACGGCGGCGGCTTCGGCGCGCGCGTGCACGCCAGCTCGGGCGGCATCGACATGGCCACGCTGCACGAGCCGCTGCGCGAGTTCACGCTGGAGGGGAGCGTGCGGCTCGCCCCGCTGTCCGCCGAGGTGACGGTCCTGCGCGTGGCCACGCCGCGGCTGGCGCTGGGCGGCGTGGGCAAGGGGTCGCTCGCCGCGCCGGACGCGCTCCCCACGGTGGACGGCCATGCGTCGGTGAGCGTGCCGCTCGACCTGGTCAGCGACGTGCTGGCGGCGCTGCCGGTGTCGGCAGAGCTGCGCGCCAAGCTCGACGCGGTGCCGGCGCTGCGCGGGACGGTGTCCATCGACGCGAGCGCCAGCGGCACGTTCCCCGACGTGAAGGCGCGCGCCAGCGTGGAGGTGCTGGACGTCACCGCCGGCAAGTTCTCGCTGGAGGAGGCATCGGTGCGCGCCGCGCTGCAGGACAACGGCGTGCGCATCGAGGAGGCCAAGGTCAAGGTCGGGCCAAAGGGGTACGGCACCGTCAGCGGCTTCGTCAGCATCGGCGGCACGTTTCCGTTCCGCGTGGAGGCGGCGGCGCACGACCTCTCGGTCGGATACATCACCGACCGGGCCGGCCTGAGCTACATCCCCGTAGAGGTGCTGGGCGGCGGCACCGCTACCGCAAGCGGCGAGCTGTTCGGGCCGGAGGGGTTCCACCTGGAGGCCGCGGGCGAGGCGACCGCGGACGAGGTGCGCGTGGCGATGGGTCACCACGCCACCGGTCCCAAGGTGATCGACATCTTCGGAGCGCACGCCACCACGAACCTGCGCATCACCGACCATCTGGAGATCTACGGCGCGCACGCCACCGTGGGCGACACGGCTGCCACCGGCAACATCCACATCTGGCCGGACCACATGGACCTGCACGCGTCAGTCGTCGGGGTGGGCGAGGCGCGCGACGCGGGGCTCATCGCCGGGCGCGCGTTCGAGGGACGCGGCGGGGGCGACGTCCACGTGTTCGGGAGCTACCACGACATCGAGGTGACGGCGGCCGGCAGCTTCACCGGCGTGCAGATGGACAAGCGGCTCATCGGCGACGTGACGGGGGAGATGCACTACCGCGGCGAGGTCGTCAGCTTCGCCAAGATGCGTATCGTGCGCTCGGTGCCCGACGGCGAGCGCGGGGGCGGAGGCGGGCGCGGGCACATCGACGTTCCCAAGCTCGTGTACGACATGCGCGACCCGCGGGGCGCGCACCTCACCGCCGACGTGGCGCTGGAGGGCGTGCGCATCGAGGACCTGGCGGGCATCGCGGGCGTCGACGCGGCCGCCGCCAAGATCGGGCTCACTGGAACGGTGGGCGGCTGGGCGCACGTCGAAGGGCCGGTCGCGCTGCCCGACCTGCAAGCGGGGTTGGCGCTGCCGGAGTGGACGCTGCTGGGCGAGACGTGGGGCGCCTCCGAGGTGGACGGATCGCTGGCGAAGGGCGTGCTGACGGTGACGCGCGCCGACGTGCGAAAGGGCGCGGGCGGGCGCATCGCCGGGCACGGCACGCTGGGCGCGAAGGGCGAGCTGGATTTCGACGCCACGGTGAGCACCCTGCGCCTGGGCGACGTGGAGCTGCGGGCCGTGCGCGGGCTGGGTGTGTCCGGCGCGGTGTCAGGCGACGTGAAGGTCGGCGGCACGACGGCGGCGCCCGCGCTGGCGGGCGAGGCGCGGCTGGCGTTGGACGGACGCGGCACGCTGGCGGCAACCGGGCGCTTGGACACGGCCGGCGAAGGGGCGGTGGAGGTGCGTCTGGAAGCCGCCGGTCTGCCGCTGCAGGACGTGCTCGCGGCGCTGGCGGCGCGCGGCGACCCCGAGCGCCGGGCGGCGCTGGTGCTGCCGGTGCCGGGCGGGTCGGTGGACGCGGACGCGACCCTGAAGGGGACGCTGGCGGTCTTCACGGTGGATGGCGCGGCCAGCGCGAACGTGGGAGGCGGTACGGTCAGCGCGCACGGCAGGGTCGGGTCCGACCTTGGGCTGGCCCTCGCAATCGACGGCACGGACGTGCCCTTGACGGCGGCGCTGCGCATCGCGCTGGCGCTGGCCGATCCGACGAGCGGGACGTGGAAGAACGTCCCCGAGCTGCCGGCGCGCGCTTCGCTGAAGGGGCGGCTCGACGGGGCCGGGACGGCGCCGCGGTTCGACGGGGCGGTCGACTTGGACGCGGGGGCGGGGGCGCGCGCCCACGCCAGCGGCACGGTGGACGCGGCGGGGGCGCTGGCGATGGACGTGGTGGCGACGTCGTTGTCGCTCGACGAGGTCGTGCGCCTGGCGGTGGCGCTGGTCGATCCGGTGCAGGCGCCCGCGTTGATGAAGAAGATGCCGGCACTGGCGGGGCGGGTGGACGTGAAGGGACGGTTGGGCGGCGGGCTGGACGCGCCCGAGCTGAACGCGCACGCGAGCGCGCACGGGCTGGCGGTCGCGGGCGTGGCGCTGGGCGACGCCGACGTGGACGGGACGCTGGACGCGTCGCGGCGGCTGGCGGTGCGCGGCAAGGCGCTCGGCGGTTCGGCGGTAGACTTCGGCGCCACCATGGCGGGCGACTTCCCGTTCGAGGGAACGGTGCGGTTCGCCGGCCTGGACGCGCTGGCGTACGCGCCGCCCTCGGCGCGCGACGTGCTGCCCGGGCTGGCGGTGGTGGCGGACGGCACGGCCACGCTGAGCGGCGCGCTGCTGCGGCTGGACGAAGCGAGCGGCAAGGCCGCGCTCAGCCGTCTGGACGTCCTGACCAGCGCCATCGCCGTCGGCGCGACGGAGCGCGTGGACCTGACGCTGAAGAAGGGGCGGCTGGCGCTGGTGCACAAGACGACGTTCGGGGCGCTGGACCCCGCGGGGGGCGAGCCGTCCACGTTCGTGGTGGGGGGCCGCTACGACCTGGGCGGTGACATGGCTTTCACCATCGACGGCGACGTGGGGCTGGCGCTGGTGGCGGCGTTCATCCCCGGCGGGCTCATCACGACGGCGAACGGCCGCATCGAAGGAATCAAGGCGCGCGTGGGCGGCACGCCGCTGAGCCCGGACATGGAGGGCACGGGCCACATCGTTGGCAGCGCCTTGGCGCTGTCGTTCTTCCCGCACCCGCTGGCGGACTTCAGCGGCGAGCTGGCGCTGCGCAGCAGCATCGTCGAGATCACCGATCTGGCGGGAACGCTGACGACGGGCAGCGCGGTGGTCAACGGCACGATCGATCTCGACACCATCGACGATCCGCAAATCGACCTGCGCGTCGACGTGCGCGAGGCCGACGTCCGCTACATCGAGGACTGGCCGGCGCGCATCGACGGCTGGCTGACGGTGCGCGGCAGCCGCACGTCGATGCTCCTGCAGGGAGACCTGGAGGTGGTGGAGACGCGCTACACGAAGGACGTCGACTGGAAGGTCAACCTCGAGGAGTACATCACCAAGCGGCGCCCGCACTACAAGATCGTGACCGTGGCGGCGGAGCCGGTGAAAGCGGGGTCCAGCTTCCTCACGCTCGACATCGTGTTGCGCGCGCCCGAAGGCCACCTCTACGTGAAGAACAACCTGGCCGACATGGAAGCCTACATCGACAGCAGCGTGACGACGTTCGCCATCCGCGGCACCGATCGCAACCCTCATCTGGAGGGGATCGCGCGGGCCATGCCGGGAAGCTACATCACGCTCTACGACAAGGAGTTCGAGGTCACGCGCGCCGAGGTGTCGTTCGAGGACAAGTTCAAGATTGACCCGGAGTTCGACATCGAGGCCTCGTCGGTGATCGGCGAGCACACGGTGTACGTCGCCGCCTCGGGGACGGTGGACGACCTGTCGATCGTACTGCGCAGCGAGCCGCCGCTGATGCCCGACGACATCGCGCTGCTGATCACGCTCGGAGTGACGCGCTCCGACTTCGAGAGCTCGCTGGGCGGAGGCGGCGGCGACCGTACGGCGGGGCTGGTGGGAGGCGTCATCACCGCCACCGGCATCTCCGATCGCGTCGACAAGGCCTTCGAGAGCGTCGTGCCGTTCGACTTCGGCGTGGGCACGCGTTACTCCGACAGCAAGGGCAGCTACGTGCCCGTCGTCACCGCCTCCAAGCGCATCAGCAAGGAATGGCGCTTCCGCGGCTCGACGAGCTTCGTCGACCCGTTCGGCGATTTCGAGGGCGGCCTCGAGTACAAGGCGAGCAAGGACGTCTCGATCCACGGCACGGTGGAGCCGAGCACCTCGTCGGGCGGCCCGGACATCGGTGTCGACGTCAAGTGGAAGCGCAAGTTCTGAGGCGCGGGCGCGCGCGCCGCGGCTCCGCGGCCGCGGCGGCACTGCTCCTCGCGTGCGCGCTCGCGGGGACGCGCGGCACGGCTGCCGCGGACGAGCCGGCGGCGGACGGCGCCCCGCCGCTGGTGCACAACATGTTCCTGCACGGGCCCGGCGGCGCGCTCAAGGCCGCCGACCTGGCGGCGCGCAGCGGCATTCGCATCGGCGCCCCGCTGCGCGTCGACCAGGTCCGCGCCGCCATCAAGATCCTCTATGCCATCGGCGCGTTCCGGTCGGTCGAGGCGTACGTCGTGCCTGTCGGACCAGGCCAGGTCGACCTGTTCTTCGCGGCCCTCGATCGCCTGCTGCTGTCGGAGATCGTGATCACCGGTCATCACGCGCTGGACCGCGACGACTTGGTGCGCGCGGCGCGCTTGCCGGTCGGCAGCGAGGTCGACGAGAAGGCGCTCGCCGAGGCGGCCGAGCGCATACGCAAGACGTACGTCGCGCGCGGCTTCCACGCGGTCGCCATCACCTCTCACCCGGTCCCCGACGTGGACCCGTCGCGTGTGAAGCTGCTCGTTCAGGTCGTCGAGGGCGAGCCGACCCTGATCGAGTCGATCAGCTTCTCGGGGCGCGCGGTGATGGACGCGCGCCGGCTCATCGACGTGATGCCGCTCAAGCCCGGCGACCGGCTGGACGTGACCAAGTTCCACGACGTGCGCGAGAAGCTGCGCGAGGTGCTGCGCCTGGCCGGCTGGTACGACGCCGTCATCCGCGAGCCGGTCCCCGACATCGACTTTGCGCGGCATCGCAGCAAGCTCACCGTCCCCGTGAACGCCGGGCTGCGCTACGCCTTTGCCTTCGACGGCAACGAGGTGCTGGGGGACTTGGCCCTGCAGGCGCTCGTCGACGACGTGATGCAGGACGACGAGAAGGACCCGGGGCCGCTGGACGCGCACCTGCGCGGAGAGCTCGTCGGGCGCGTCAAGCGGCGGTACGAGGAAGCGGGCTTCCTGCTGGCGGACGTACGCTTGGTGGAGGCGGTGCTGCCGGCGGGCACGGCGGTCCCCTCGGCTCGTCCGGCCGGCCTGGTCCCCGAGGACCCGAGCGCGCGCTACCGGTGGGAGGGGAGCGGCGCCGTCGCGGCGAGCGGCGAGCTGGCGGATACGAGGCTCCTGCGCTTCGTCATCGACGAGGGTCGCCCTGTGAAGCTGTCTCCCGGTGCCGGCGCCGTTGCGTTCACCGGGAACGCGCACTTCAAGACCGTCTTCCTGCGCACGCAGCTGCTGAAGTTCGTGCGCGACGGGCTGGCGGCGGTGGGGGGCGCGCTGTCTCCCACTGCGGTCGAGATGGAGGGCGTCGGCGCCTCGGGGCGCGGCGCCGTCTATGCGCCCCCCCGCGCGGCCCTGGCGCCCCTTCCGGCCAGCGAAGTGTACGTGCCCGAGCTTTTCGACGAAGCCGCCAGGCATCTGGTCGACTTGTATCGGAGCGAAGGGTACTGGGACGCGACGATCGACCCGCCGGCCATCTCGCTCGACACCGAAGCGGGGCTCGTTTCGCTCACGTTCACCGTCCACGAAGGCGACCCGCAGTTCGTGCGCGAAGTGCTGTTCGACGGCGCGGCGTCGGTGTCGGCGCGCACGCTGCTGACGGCCTCGGCGCTGAAGCTCGACGCGCCGCTGGACCCGCTGGCGCTGGAGGCGGCGCGCGAGAAGCTGTTGCGGCTCTACACGGAGCGCCTGGGCTTCCTGTACGCCGAGGTGGACTACGAGGTGGCGCGCATCGACCCGACCACCGCGGTCGTCGTCTTTCGCGTGGTCGAGGGCGTGCACGTGAAGGTCAAGGACATCGTCGTCAAGGGCGCCGACCACACCAAGGAGTCGGTCATTCGCTCGCGCCTGACGTTCGAGCCGGGCGACGACCTCAACGTCACCGAGCTGCGCGAGAGCGAGCGCGCACTGGGGGCGCTGGGGCTCTTCTTGGCGGCGAGCGTCGAGCCAGAAGACATCGAGGTGCCCGAGGAGGCCAAGACGGTGGTCGTGACGGTCATCGAGGACAAGTTCGGCTCGACCGAGCTGAGCTGGGGCTACTCGACCGACGACGGGCCGCGCGCTTCGTTCCGGCTGGGCTGGAAGAACTTCTTCGGGCTGGGCTGGAACGGGGAGGTTCGCGTGCAGGCGAACTACCCGCGCTTCGGATTGCTCGCCCTGCTGAACAAAGAGCTGGTGACGCGCTGGCCGGACCACCTGTTCGCCTGCCCGCGGGCGCGCGGGGCGAGCTACGAGTTCTGCACGTCCTGGGAGAAGGCGTACCGTCTCGACGACTTCGATGCGCTGGAGCGGCGGATCAACCTCGCCGGCACCGTCCCTGGTGCGTTCCGCTTGTTGGTGCCGTTCGATTTTCAGGCGGAGCTGATCCACTCCCGCCGGACCGAAGTTGCCTACGGACTGACGGACGCGGGCGTGCGCCTCAGCGTGTCGTCGTCACGGCGTTCCACCGAGGTACGCCATCCGGACGCCGTGAGCGCCAAGGTCGAGACCGACTTCTTCTACAACATCTATGTCACCTATAACGCCGTCGCCCTGACGGAGCTGCCGGTGGCGTTGCAGCCGCAGCTCTTCCCGGACGCGAGCGTGGCGCTCTGGTCGCTGCGGCCGAGCCTCACGCTGAACTTCACCGACGACGCGTTCAACCCGACGAAGGGGATGCTGGCGCGGTTCATCGTGGACTACGTACACAGCGTCACGGACGGCAAGCCACTGCCGCGCGGCGACGGGATCCTGGCGCCGGCGACGCCGCCGTTCCGAGTGCGCGCCTTGCGGCTGGAGTGGCTGGTCAACGGCTTCATCCCCCTGGGGGCGCACGGGTGGGGGATCGACGTCTCCACCGGGCTCGGGACCGTGCTCACGCCAGACCCGCACGCCGACGCCGTGCCGCCGGACCGTGCGTTCTTCCTGGGCGGGCGCAACAGCATCCGCGGCTTCTTCGAGCAGGGGATGCTGCCGTGGGACGTGGTCGTCGGCGGGACGGCGAGCGCCGAGACCGCTCGCGTGCCGGCGCGGCTGTATTTCTTGCTGCGGTCCGAGCTGCACTTCCCCCTCTTCGGGAGCGGATTCGAGGGCGTCGTGTTCCTCGATGCCGGGAACTCGTGGGCGGACGTGCGCAGCATCGCCACCGTGAAGTTCTTCATGCGGTTGGCGCCGGGCGTGGCGCTGCGCTACGGGACGCCGGTCGGTCCGCTTTCTCTGGCCGTGGGGTACAACCTCACCAGGTGCGGGGAAAACGTCACCAAGCGCGAGTCGGGGATGTCGCCCTGGCCGGACTGGGCGGACGACATCGGCGCCTGGCTGTCCCCGTGCAAGGACCTCGGCGAGAAGCCCATCGCCGTGCACCTGTCGCTCGGCAAGTTCTGAAGCGCTGCGCCTGCAGGTACGTCGCTGAAGGCACGTGACGCTCGCTGGGTGGCCGCGACACCTACGGCGTGACCACGCGGGACCCCGGTCGTTAGGCCGGCGCGCCGAAGCGGTGGTGCCAGAGCCCCCAACGGACGCCGTGATCCGAGACCAGCACCGCGGCGGCGCCGAGCGCGTCCATCGCCTCCAGCAGGATCGCGGCGCCGGCGACGATGACGTCGGCGCGCTTGGGCTCCATGCCGGGCAGCGCGGCGCGCGCGGAATTCGAGAGCGCGGCCATGCGCTGGAGCAACGCTTCAACGTCGGTCGCGCGAGAGCCGTTGTCCGTGAACGCGCTCGGGCTGGTAGGGGGTGACGGCGTCGCGCACCGCGGCGAGCGTGGTGACCGTGCCGGCGACGCCCACCACCTCGGCCGGACGCGCGGTGGCGAAGGGCGCGAAGGCCTCACGGGCGGCGGCGCGCAGGGCCGGCACTGCCGCGGCGGGCGGGTCCTCGTGCACGTGGCGCTCCGTCAGACGTACCGAGCCGATGTCGATGGATTGCCGCTCGAGGATCCGCGCGCCGCAGCCGAGCACCACTTCCGTCGAGCCGCCACCCACGTCGAGCACCGCGCGCAGCGCCCCCTCGGCGGCCGCGCCGCCGGGTGCTGGGAAGGCGCGCGCCACGGCCAGCCAGGTCAGGCGCGCCTCCTCGTCGCCGCTGATGATCTCGAAGGGCGCGCCCAGCAGAGCCGCCGCCTCGCCCAGGAATTCGCCTGCGTCGGCCACGTCACGCAGCGCGCTCGTCGCCACGGCCGCCACGCGCGCGCGCGGAACGCCGAGCCGGCGTAGCGTCTCCGCGTAGCCCCCGAGCGCGCCGAGCGTGCGCGCAACCGCCGCCGGGGCCAGCCGTCGTGTCGCGTCCACGCCCTGGCCGATGCGCACGATGCGGCATTCGTCCGCGAGGACGCGCGGCGGCGCGCCCGGCCCGTCGCCGGGCGCCGCCACCAGCAGGAGGAGCGTGTTCGTCCCCAGGTCCAGCGCCGCGGCGGGCGCGCGGGCGTCGCCAGGGCTGCCGCCGCCGCCGCCGCCGCCGCCGCCCGCGCCGCCGCCGCCGCCGCTCACCCTGACCCCGGGGCCCGGGGTCATTTCGCCGCCTTCGCCGGCGCCGACTCGGCCGGCGCCGCGCCGCGCCGGCATTCGCCGAGCGCGCGCTCGGCCGCGACACGCTTTTCCGTCTCCTCGGCGCGCGCCGCCCGCTCGACCGCCAGCTCGTTCATGACGCGCGCGTGCTCGGTGCGGCTCACCGCGCCGCATCCGCCCAGCGCGCCCGCCGCGCCTGCTGCGACCGTCGCCCCCAGCGCCGCCGCCACCATCGCGCCCGACAAGATCCTGCGCATGCTCGCTCCTTCGGCCGCCGCAGTACCGCCCGCTGCCGGCGCGGTCAAGCGCCGGACGACCGTGCCGCGCGCCTCCTGTGTTACAGTCTGGCCGCCATGCAGCTCGAGGCCATCCTCAAGGCTGCCGTCGACGGCGAGGCGTCGGACGTCCATTTCAAGGTGGGGCTGCCTCCGGTGCTGCGCGTCCACGGGCACCTCTACCCGTTTGCGCAGTGTCCCCCGCTGAGCCGTGAGGCCCTGCAGCAGTTCGCCGCCACGCTCTGCCCGGACCGCTACGTCGAGCGCTTCAGCCTCGGCGAGGAGATCGACTTCTGCCACTCCTTCGCCGGGGTCGGCCGCTTCCGCGTGCACCTCTTCCGCACGCGCGACAACCCCGGGCTGGTGCTGCGCCACATTCCCGGCTCGGTGCGCTCGTTCCGCGAGCTGCGCCTGCCGCCGGCGCTGGAGGAGATCGCCCAGGCGCCCGCGGGCCTGGTGCTGGTGACCGGCGAGGGCGGCGGTGGCAAGTCCACGACGCTGGCGGCGATGGTCGACCACGTGAACCGCCGGCGCACCTGTCACATCGTCACCATCGAGGATCCGATCGAGTTCCTGTTCGTCGACAACCACTCCGTCATCGACCAGCGCGAAGTGGGGACCGACAGCAAGACGTTCCACGACGCGCTGCGCGCCGCGCGCCGCGAGGACGTCAACGTGCTGCTGCTGTCGGCGCTGCCCGACCGCGAGACGATCGACCTGGCCGTCGAGCAGGCCGAAGCGGGAAGGCTGGTCCTGGCCGCGGTGCCGGGCGCCGGCGGGCGCAGCTGCCTGGAGCGGCTGGCGGGGCTGTTTCCCGCCGAGCAGCACGCCCTGGCCTTGCGGCGGATCGGCGCCGCGGCGGTCGCGACAGTCACCCTCCGCCTCGTCCCCACCGAGGACGGGACGGCGCGCATGCCCGACGTGCAGGTCGAGCGCGCGTTCGGCGACGAGCCCACCGACGCGCCGCCGGGCGCGGTCCGCGGAGGGTCGCGCTTCGGAGAAGGAGAGCGATGGTTCTCACCCGAATGACCAGGCGCGCCGCTGTGCCGGCGCTGGCGGCCGCGGCCGCCGCCGTCGCCGGGGCGCTGGTGCTCGGCGCGCCGCGCGCCGCCCTC
>DASYRF010000305.1:0-25972 GCA_036004705.1 Myxococcota bacterium | reverse complement strand
GCGCGCGCGCCCGGCGCCGCGCCGGCGCCGACACGAGAGGGCGACGATCCCTCACGGGGCGCCGGGAACGTCAGCGTGAACGCGGTACCGACGTCGACGCGCGAGCGCACCTCGATCGTGCCGCCGTGGCTCTCCACCAGCTCGTGCGCGATGGAGAGCCCGAGCCCTGTCCCCTTGCCTTCCCGCTTCGTCGTGAAGAAAGGCTCGAACACGCGCGCCAGGTGCGGCTCGGGGATGCCGCAGCCGTTGTCGCTGATGGTCACTTCGACGGCCGAGCCCTTGGGCTGCGTCGACACCACCAGCTCGCCGCCGGGACGCCCTTCCAGCGCGTGCGCCGCGTTGGTGACGAGGTTCACGAAGACCTGCTGCAGCTGGTCACGCACGCCGAGGACTTGCGGCAGGTCGGGGGCCAGGCTGGTGGTCACGCGGACCTCTACCGCCTTCAGCACGTGCTCGCAGAAGCCCAGCGCCTCCTGCAGCACCTGGTTCAGCGAAAGCTCCTGAACGCTGCCCGCGCTGGGGCGTGCGTAGGTCATCAAGTCTTGGCAGAAGCGGCGGATGCGCTCGGCGGCGTCGACGACGCGCCTCAGCCGCTCGGCGTCGGGGGCGCGCGCCGTGTCGGCCTCGGCGCGCTTCAACAGCATCCCGGCGGTGGCGGTGATGGACGTGAGAGGGTTGTTCAGCTCGTGCACGATGCCGGCCGCCACCTGTCCGAGCGTGGCCAACTTGGCGGCGTGCTGCACGCGCCCCTCCATCTCCTTCAACCGCGTGAGATCCTGGCCCACGGCGATGATGCCGCTGACTTCGCCGCGCGCGTCGTGGACGGCGGCGGTGCTGAGCACGACCGGCACGCGCTTTCCGTCGATCGTCCCGAGCTGCACCTCCAGCTGCAGCTGCGGCTCGCCGAGCATCGTGCCGATGAGCGCCGGAAGCACGCGCCCGCGCGCCTCCAGCGGAAGCCATTCGGTGAGTGATTGTCCCAGCACGTCCTGCTTGCGCCAGCCGGTGAGCTGCTCGAGGGCGCGGTTGAACATGACGATGCGCCGCTCGCGGTCGACCACCACGATGAGGGCGTTGGCGCTCTCCACCAAGTTCTCCAGGAAGCGCTGCAAGTAGAGCGTCTCCTCGAAGAGCCGGTGGTTGCGCAGCCCGACCGCCATCTGGTTGGCCAGCGTGCCCAGCACGGCGATGTCGACGTCGCGCTCGTCCATACCGGCGCGCGACTCTAGATTTAGCGCCCCCAGCAGCGTGTCGCCGGCCTGCAACGGGATGTCGATGCCCGTGGTGGAGTCCTCGAACACCGGCACGTAGTGGTCCACGATCTCGACCGCGCCGCCCGTTGCCGGCGGCAACGTCAACCCGGCGCCGCGCGCCGCGCTCCGCCGCAGCGACACGCGCGCGTGCGCCTCGGGACGCAGCTTGCCTTCGGCGTGCACGGCGCGTAGCGCGTGCGTGCGGGCGTCGACGAGCCGCACGCACAGTCGCACGCCGGGAAGGAGCTTGCGGACGGTGCGGGCGAACAGACCCACCAGCTCCTCCTCCTGGCTGCGCAGCGTGATCTGCCGTGACAGGTCGAACAGCGCGCGCTGCACGCGCGCCTGCTCCTCCACGCGGCGCAGCGCTGCGTCCACGAGCGCCTGGTTGCCGGCGCTGTCGGGCAGGATGGTCGCGGCCACCGCGCCGTCCGCGCCCACGGCGGCGAGGTGCACGGCGCAGCTGCGGATCGCCAGACTGCCCGAGCCGCCGCCGCCGCTGCCGGTGCTCGTGCCGGCGGACCCTTCGACGCGCAGCACGGCGGGCAGCGGCTTCCCGCCGGCGGCCGCCGCTTTCAGGTCGGCAGGCAGGCCGACGACCACGTCCCCGAGCGCGGCGCCCACCAGGCGCGCCGCAGGGCTGCCGCTGCGCTGCTCCAGCGCCGGGTTCACCGCCGCGATGGTGCCGCGCGCGTCCACGAGCGCCATGGGCACGGCGCACGCCTCGAAGAGCGCGCGGAACGTAGGCTCGGGCAGGACGTCGGCGTGCGCCAGCACCGCCGGCGGCGTGGGATGCGGGCTAGGTTTCAAGTGCGGCCTCGGGGGTCGGTGGCGGCGGCCGTCGCGGTGGGCGCCCCGGTCGCGGTCGCCGTCGCGGCGGGCGGGGTCGGCTCGGCCGCCGCCGCGCTCGGGTCCGGGGCCGCGGTGATCGACGCATCCAGGTCGAGGATGCGCGCGCCGCCGACGTACGGCTTCGTCTCGTAGTGGGTGATCTTTCCGATCTTGCGGACGATCTCCGCCATGCGCTCCGCCTCCGCCATGATGGTGCCCAGCGCGCGCCGCTGGCGCTCCCACTCGTCGCCCTCCGGCGTGCGCCGCTTCATCATCTCCGACGCCCCCAAGATCGACGTCAGCGGCTGGTTCAGCTCGTGCGCCGCCGCGCCCGCCAGCTCGGCCAGCAGCCCCTTCTGCTCCGTGCGGCGCAGCTCCTCCTGCGCGCTCTCCAGCTGCCTTTCCATGCGCAGCCGGTCGCGCAGGTCGGAGAAGATGCCCACGGTCCCCACTTCGCGGCCGTGCTCGTCGCGCAGGACGGCCGCGCTGATGGTGATGGGAACGAGCGCGCCGGTCGACGACTTGGCGTCGAAGCGCATCTGCTTGAGGAAGCCCACGCCGCCGTGCTCGGGTCCGCGGAGCATGCGCATGATCTGGCGCGCCCCGCCCGGCGGGTAGAGGTCGGACACGTTCAGGCGTCCCACCACCTCGTCGGCCGCGAACCCGTAGATCGCCTCGGCGGCGCGGTTGAAGAGCACCACCGTGCCACGCCGGTCGGCGGCGACCACCGCGTCGGCGGACGACGCGATCAGGTTCTCCAGGAACTCCTTCGTCGAGCGCAGCTCATGCGCGGTGTGGCGCTCCTCGGTCACGTCGCGAAAGGCCAGCATCACCTCTCGCCCGCCGTCGCCCACCAGGCTGGCGGCGACCTGCACGACGCGCGGCTGCTCGCCGGGACGGCGCGGCGGCACCTGAAAGTCGGAATGCACGCGGCGCTCGCCATCCCGCGCGGAGCGGCAGACGCGCTCGGCGTCGGCGCGGCTCTCCGGAGCGAAGAGCCCGACCAGCGGATGCCCCACCGCCTCGCCGCGCGCGAGCCGCAACGAGCGCTCGCCCTCGCGGTTCACGTAGAGGACGCGATCCTCGTCGTCGAGGATGAGCAGTCCGTCGCTCGCCCCCTCGAAGAAGCCCTCGAACCGCATCAGCTCCGCGACGCGCCCTTCGGCCGCGTGGCGCGCTTCGTCGAGCCGCGTGGCGTCGGCACGCACTTCCTCGAAGAGGAGGGCGTTGCGCAGCGCGACCGCCAGAGACGAAGCGAGCTGGCGACCCAGGCCCATCTCGCGCTCGCCCACCACCGCGCGCCGGCCGTGCGTGCGCAAGAAGAGCACGCCGCTGACGCGCCCCTCGCCGTGGATCGGGAACAGCACCTGCGAGCGCACGCCGGCGCGCGCGACGTCGACGCGCACGGCCTCGAGCAGCGGGTCGTCGGCGGTCTCCTCCACGACGAGCGGCTCGCCGCTCTCCACCACCTGTGCGATCTCCGGGTACTTCCTGAGGTCGAGCGGCAGGTCGGTGATGGACGCGTCCTCGGCGGCGGCGACGACGCGCCCGCCGCCCTTCTGGTCGAGCAGCACGACGGCCGCTCGGTCGGCGGCGAGCAGGTCGCGCGCGACGCGTGCCACCTGGAAGAGGATCTCGCCGGTGTCGAGCGAGTGCGCCATGCGCTGCGTGAGGGCCAGAATCGTACGCATGTCGCTCTCGGCGGCGACGATGCGCTCTTCGAAGGCGCGCGCGCGCAGGGCGCCGCGGATGCGCGCCATCAGCTCGTAGGCGCGGAAGGGCTTGGCGACGAAGTCGTCGGCGCCGGCGTCGAAGGCGGCGATCGCGTCGTCCTCCGAGGACAGCGCCGAGACGACCAGCACGGGGATGATGCGGGTGCGCGCCTCGGCGCGGAGGCGCCGGCACAGGGAGAAGCCGTCCTCGTCGGGCAGCATGAGGTCCAGGAGGATGGCGTCGATGGGCTGCGCGACGGCTACCTCGAAGGCCGCGGCGGCGGCGGCGGTGCCCACGGCCTCCCACCCCTGGCGGTGAAGGAGCGTCTCCAGGAATTCGCGCGCGTCGGTGTCGTCGTCGACGACCAGGATGCGCGGCGGGCGCGCGCCGCGCAGGTCGAAGGTGCCGGTGCCGCTCATCGGCCGCTCCCCGCCGAATCCTCCCAGGCGCGGGTGGCGGCGCGTAGCACGACGCGCAGCGGCACGCCCGCGGCGGCGGCCAGGCGGCGGCAATCGTCCAGCTCGGGGGACGCGGTGAGCACGGCGCCGTCGCGCGCGGATACTTTCACGGCCACGGGTCCCCAGGACGTGGCGACGGTGACGAACGTACGCTCCAGCTTCTCGCGGGCGATGGGGACCGCGCGCAGGCCGATCGTGGTCGACTCGCGGAAGAAGGCCGCGCTGCAGGCGTCGCGCGCGGCGGCCGGGACGATCGCCGACACCTCGAAGGCGGGGCGGCTCTTCTTCATGAGGATGGGCGTGAACCAGACGTCGAGGGCGCCGGCGGCGAAGAGGGCGTCGAGCAGGTGCTCGGCGAGAGCGGGGGCCATGTCGTCGACGTTGGCGCTGAGCAGCAGCTCCGCGCCGCCCGTGCCGGCGGAGGCGGCGCCTTCTTCCTCGCCCAGCAGCGCGCGGAGAAGGTTCGGGCGCGTGGCGACCGGGCGGGAGCCGAGCCCGTAGCCGGTGCGCAGGGGACGCATCGCCGGGAGAGGCCCGTAGGCGGAGGCGAGGGCGGCGATGGCGGCGCCGGTGGGCGTGACCGTCTCGCCGGGCGGCTCCACGCCATGGACGGGGATGCCGGCCGCTTCGCAGATGAGCAGCGTGGCGGGCGCGGGGAGCGGGATCGGCCCGTGGCCGGAGCGGCCCACGCCGCGGCCGAGGGGCAGCGGCGAGCAGACGAGTCGGTCGGGGGCGAGATCGTCGAGCGCGGCGGCGACGCCGACGACGTCTACG
Source organism: Myxococcota bacterium (assembly GCA_036004705.1). Lineage (GTDB taxonomy): Bacteria > Myxococcota_A > Polyangia > DASYRF01 > DASYRF01 > DASYRF01. Next base: position 20,943 of record DASYRF010000305.1, on the reverse strand, counting down.
AGCGAGTCGACGGCGCCGACCTCGTGGAACGCGACATCTTCGACGGCCACGCCGTGCACCTGGGCCTCGGCGTGCGCGATGCGCTCGAAGATGCGCATCGCGTGGGCGCGTGTTCGGTCGGTCAGGCGCGCGTCGCGAAGCCGCGCGCGGATCTCGCGCCAGTGCGTGTGTGCATGGTCATCTTCGTGCGCGTGTTCGTGTTCGTGCGCGTGTTCGTGCGTGTGTTCGTGTTCGTGCGTGTGTTCGTGTTCGTGTTCGTGTTCGTGTTCGTGCGCGTGTTCGTGTTCGTGCGCGTGCGTGTGGTCTTGCGAAGGCGCGTGCTCGTGCGCGTGGACGGCGTCGCCGAGCCGGACGTGCACGCGCAGGCCGTGCAACGCGTGCGTCTCTCCGGGCGCCACCGTCAGCCGCGCCGGGTCGACGCCGACGGCCGCCACGGCCTCGCGCACCCGTGCCTCGCTGGCCCCGGCGTGCAGGAGGGCCGCCAGCGCCATGTCGCCGGCGATGCCGCCCACGCAGTCGAAGTAGAGGACGCGGCTCACGCGACCTCCTCGCGCCGATTGATCAACGCCGCCGCGTAGCCCGCGCCGAACCCGTTGTCGATGTTCACCACCGTCACGCCCGACGCGCAGGAGTTCAGCATTCCCAGCAGCGCCGCGATCCCGCCGAAGCTCGCCCCATAGCCGATGCTCGTCGGAACGGCGATGACCGGCTTCCCGACCAGCCCGCCGACCACGCTCGGCAGCGCCCCCTCCATCCCCGCCACCACCACGAGCACCGTCGCGCGCCGCAGCCGCTCGGTCTTGTGCAGCACGCGATGGATACCGGCCACGCCCACGTCGTAGATGCGGTCGACCTCGTTGCCGAGCATCTCCGCGGTGACCGCCGCCTCCTCCGCCACCGGCTGGTCGCTCGTTCCTGCCGACACCACCGCCACCGGCCCGCGGCCGCGCGGCACGATCGGCCGCCGCACCAGCCGGAGGGTTCGCGACGCCTCGTCGTGCACTCCTCCGAGCGCCGCCGTCAGCTCCGCCGCCGCCTCCGGCCGCACGCGCGTGACCAGCACATTGGCTTCCGGCCCGAGCGCCCGCGCCACCTCCACGATCTGCGCCACCGTCTTTCCCAACCCGAAGATCACCTCGGGAAAGCCCTGGCGCAGCGCACGGTGCGTGTCGACCGTCGAGTGCCCCAGCTCCACGAACGGCAGCCCGCGAAGCGCCTCGAGCGCGGCCGCGATGCCCACCGTCCCCGCCTGCACGTCCTCGAGCAGCTTCTTCACCGCGTCCGGGCTCATGGCGCGCTACTCGGGGTCGACCGGGACGGTGACCGTGAACGTCGACCCGCGCCCCGGCGCCGTTTCCACGTCGATGCGCCCGCTGTGCGCCACCACGAAGCTGCGCGCGATGCTCAGCCCCAGCCCGGCGCCGCCATATTCGCGCGTCGACCCCGAATCGACCTGATAGAAGGAGTCGAAGATCTTCGGCACCTCGTGGCGCGGGATGCCGATGCCGGTGTCCACGACCCGCAGCCGCATCACGCGCCGATCGCGCGGCTCGAACAGCTCCTGCGCGCGGTCCAGGCTCATGCCCGGCAAGCGCGCCTCCGTGCCCGCCTCGGCGAGCAGCTCTACCTTGCCCCCGCCGGGCGTGAACTTCACCGCGTTGCTGGCCAGGTTCACTAGCACCTGCCGCACCTTCTCGCGGTCGGCGTTCAACGGCGGCAGCCCCGCCATGGCGTGAGTTATCAGGTTTACGCCCTTGCGCTGCGCCTGCGGCAGCAGCGTGCTCACCACGTCCTCCAGGAGCGGGCCCACGGCGAAGCGCTCGCGCTGCAGCCGCAGCCCGCCCGACTCGATGCGGCTCAGGTCGAGCAGCGACGTGATCAACTTCAGCAGGGTCTCGCCCTTCTCCATGATGGTGCGGACGTACTCGCGCTGCTCGGTGTTGAGGTCTCCCGCCAGGCCGTCCAGCAGCATCTCGCTGTAGCCGATGACGCTGGTGAGCGGGGTGCGCAGCTCGTGGCTCACCGTCGCCAGGAAATTGGACTTCAGCCGGTCCAACTCCTTGAGCTTCTCGTAGCTCTCCTGCAGCTTCAGCGTCTGGCGGTTCTGCTCCTGGAACGCGGCGCTGATGGAGTCGATGTGCGTCTGCGCGGTCAGCTGCATGCGGTAGCCGGTGTGGATCATCACGCCCAGCACCAGCACCATCTGGCTGATGATCTTCTCCACCGTCTCTGGCCGCACGCGCCGCAGCTTCTCGTAGTGCACCTGCGCGGACGCCGCCTCGATGCCCGGGTCGAGCGCCACCAGATCCGCCGGCGCCCCGCGCCACTCGACGGGAAGGTACGGGCCGAAGATGACCTTCCCGAGGACGTCGCCTTCGTATTCGAGCGGGGCGACCCGGTAGCGCAGCCCGGTGAAGCAGTTCACCGTCTGGGTACCCTGACCCACCTCGGGGCGGGCGCGCTTGAGGTCGCTCACCAGGTTCGTGCAGCGCACCTTGGTGCCGTGATAGTCGAAGATGAAACGGCACACGTCCAGCGCGCCGCGCGTGTCCACCAGCTTTCGGTTCTCGGCGTCGAAGATCTTGATGGCGATGCCGTACAGGTCGGCGTAGCTCTGGCACAGCTCGGCGATGGCCTGTGGGTCGAAGATGTCGCCGAGCGCCGGGCGCCGCGCCAGCGCGCTCTCGCCGGGCGCCGCCGTCACGACGCGCCTCCGGGAGCCGTTGGCATCTGCACGTTCAAATGGCGGAACACACCCGCCAGGAATTCCGCGCGCGTCACTCCGAACTTCGCACCGATGTCGACGCTCGACTCGAGGCTCTCCCACAGCACGTCGAGCAGCCCGTTGAACGTCTCCAGCACGCCGACGCCGCGCACCGCGACGGCGCGATAGATGCGCTCGCGGCTGCGGCGCGCCAGCTCGTCCAGCTCCTCGTCGGTGCGGATGTCGGGCATGTCGCGCTTGTTGAACTGCACCACCACCGGCACGCCGGCGGGGTCGATACCGTTCTCGCGAAGGTTGTCCTGCATGCCACGGAACGACTCGGCGTTCTCGCGCGCCAGGGCGATCTGGCTGTCGGCGACGAACGCGATCGCGTCGACCGCCGCCAGCAGGACGCGGCGCGTCGAGTTGTGCATGACCTGCCCCGGGACCGTGAAGACCTTGATCTTCACGGTCAGCCCTGACCGGGTCGTGAAGTGCACCGGCAGCAGGTCGAAGAACAGCGTGCGGTCGTCCCGCGTGTCGAGCTGCGTCAGCCGCCCGCGCACGGCCGGGTCCACCAAGCGGTAGAGCACCTGCAAGTTCGTGGTTTTGCCGCTCAGCGACGGCCCGTAATACACGAGCTTGAGGGTCAGCTCCCGCTTGGCGAAGTCGAGCTGCACGACAAGCAGCGTAACAGCGCACCCCCGGTCGTTCAATTCTCCCGCCCGCTCGTCACGGTGCGGCGGCGGGCGGGGCCGGGAGCGCGGCTAGTCCGGTGCGCGCGGCCAGCACCAGCGGGTCGGCGGGAGCGGCGGCGCTGCGCGCGGCCAGGAGGCGTTCGAACGCCTCGCGCGCTTCGCCCGCACGGCCGAGCTTGGCGGCTGCTTCGGCCGACCACAGCATGCAGGGGCTGACGCGCGAGGCCCAGCTCCAGTCGAACAGCCGCGGCGCCACCACCTCGCGGCAGGCACGCAGCGTCTCGGCGGCATCGCCGGCGGCGCGGCGTACGCGCGCCCGTTCGTAGTGTTCCAGCGGGAGGAACCGTCCGTTGCCGGCGTCGGCGGCCGCGCGCTCCCACGCCGCCGCCGCGCCCGCGACATCGCCGCGTCCCTCGGCGAGGAACGCCTCCGCCATGGCGGCCACCTCGGGGAAGGACGACGTGGCGGCGGCCGCCACCGCGGCGGAGTCGCCAGCGGCGCCGGCCACGTAGGCGTGCCCGAGCTGCCAGATCTCCATGTGCCGAACGTCGTCCGGGGCGGCGTCGAGCGCCGCGGCCACCTCGTGGCGCCACGCCGCGGGCGCGTCGGGCGGGTCCATGAGCAGCACCTCGATCCACGCGTTGGCGCGCGGGAAGCCCGCCGGGCGCATCGCCGCCTCGCGGCGGGCGACGTCGCGCCAGTGCGCCGAGGCGCGTGCGTCGCCCCGCAGCGCGGACAGGCCGCGCATCTCCAGCAGCGCGCCCATCGGCGCTTCCTCGGCCAGGCGGTTCGACAGCGCGAGGGCCAGCTCGACGTCTCCGTGCACGGCGTAGGCGCGCACCAGCTCGATCTCGGCCAAGCGCGCGACCTCCGCGCCGCCGCCGGCGCCGCCGCCGTCGGCGCTGACGCGACGCAGCACGTCGATGGCGCCGGCGACGTCCCCGCGGGACATCAAGATCTTGGCGCCCCAGATGTCGCGCGGCGCCTCGCCGACCACGTCGGCGCGTGCCAGCGCCCATGCCATGCCGCGCTCGTCGGTGCGCGCGGTGTAATAGGTGAGCGCGTGTACGAGTCCGAGGCGGAAGCGCGGCGACAGCTCGCATACCGTTCGGTACACTGCGACGCCGTCGGCGGCGTGACCGCCGTGGTAGAGCGCCTCGGTCAGGCCGTAAAGCACGTCACGGTGGTCGGGGAAGCGCTCCGCCAGAGCGCGGAAATGGACGATCGCCTCGTCGAGGCGCTTCTGCACCAGCAGGCGGAGCCCTTCCAGAAAGCCGCGCGACGCGTCGCCCAGGTCGCCGCCGAGTGCGGCTTCCACTTCGGCGAGGACTGCGTCGGGGGGCGCGATTTGCCACCACAGCGCCACCGCCAGGTAGTAGTGCGCCTCTGCCATCGTGGCGTCGGCCGCCAGAACCGTCCTCAGCTCGGTCACGGCTTGCGCAAGGTCGCCGCGCTCCAGTGCCGCGATGCCGAGCTGCAGTCCGCGCTCGAGCTCGAGCGCGCGCGGCACGCGCGGCGCCGCCGCCACGCTGCGACCGGTGGCGAGCGCCGCCACCTCCGCCGCCAGGCCGCGCACGCTCTCCGGCACTTGGTCGACCGGCACGTCCCGCACTAGTCGCGCCAGGCGCGCGCCGTCGACGCGCTCGACGATCAGCTCCACGTGCACGTCGACCCCGGCGGCGGTGAGCGCGCCCCGCACGACGATGGCGGCGCCCAGCGTGCGCGCGGCGGCTAGCCAGTCGGCCGGCGGCGCGCCCGGTCCGGAGACGCGCTCCAGCAGCCGGTAGTAGCCGAAGAGCGGCGCGCCGGTGAGGCGGCGCATCTCCATCTCCATGAGATGAGGGAGCCCGGCCGCGGCAAAATCGAGCAGCGGATTGCCTGTGCGGTCGTCGAACGGGAGCAGGGCGACGCCGCCGGCCGGACGCGCCGGCGGCGCCGGCGTGACGGGGGCCGCGCCGGTGGCGGCGGCCGAAGCGGCAGCATCGGCGCTGGCGGGCGCGCCTGTCGGCGCCGTGCGGTCGCGCAGTGCCAGACCGACGGCGAGGGCGGCGAAGCCCACCAGGAGCGCGGCCCCCACGGTGCGGGCCGGCGCGCGCGCGGCGCGGCGACCACGCTCCGCGGCTGGCAGAGCGGCGAGCGTAACGGGCGCGTCGGGTGCCAGCGCCGCGGCGAACGACGCGGCGTCCGGGAAACGGTCGTCGGGCAGGTCGCGCACGGCGCGGGCGACCGCGTGCGCCAGCACGTCGTCGCCGGTGGCGGCGCGCACGAGTGCGCCTGGGTCCTCCACCGTGCCGGCCTCGTCGTGCAGCTTGCGCCCGGTGGCCGCCTCGAACAGCGTGGCGCCGGCCGCGTAGACGTCGGCGCGCGCGTCCACGCGGCGCCCGCGCAGCTGCTCCGGTGGCATGTAGGCGGGGGTTCCGATGTTGCGTCCGGTCGTGGTGAGATCACTGTCGCCGAAAGACGCGATGCCGAAGTCGGCGAGCTTCACCTCGTCGCCGTGGCCGAGGAGGACGTTGGCGGGCTTCACGTCGCGGTGCACGACGCCCGCGGCGTGCGCCGCCGCCAGCCCTTCCAGGAAAGCGCGCCCGATGCGCCGCACTTCGGCCGCGGGCAGCGGCCCGTCGGCCAGGCGGTCGCGCAACGAACCGCCGCGTACGAGCTCCATCACGATGAACGCGCCGCCCGGATCGAGGTCGTAGACCGTGACGAGGTTCGGGTGCCGCAGCGTGGCGGCGGCGCGCGCCTCGCGCAGGAATCGTGCCCGCAGCGTCCCGTTCCAGCGCAGCTCGGCGGGAAGGATCTTCACCGCCACGTCGCGCGCCAGGGCGCGGTCTCGCACCTCGAGCACGACGGCCATGCCGCCTTTGCCCAGACGGCCCCGCACCTCGAAGCGCGCGGGGAGCGCGACGGCTTCGTCGCCGCCGGCGGCGCGCGCGGCGTCCACGGCGGCGCGCGCGGCCCCGGCCCCGGCCTCGTCGCCGATCGGCAGCGTCGCGGTGTCGGCGGCCGGCGGGCCGCGCGGCGCGGCCGGTGGCGTCGCTTCCGCCGGCGGCGTCGAGCGGTCGTCGGGGCGCCCGGCGCTTGGCATGCGGCGCCATTGTACCGCGCCAGGGGTCGCCTCAAGAACCGGTCCCAAGACTCCGGCTGCGGGGCGCGGGCGGAGCCCCCGCTGAGCGAAGGCTGGCTTCGCCAGCCTGAGGACGAAACGTCTTGGGACCGGTACCAATCAACGCGACGCCCCTGGCGTGCCTCCGTCACTCCAGACGGTACACGCGCAGCTTGTCGTACAGCGTCACGCGCGAGATGCCGAGCACCTCCGCGGCGCGCGTCTTGTTGCCCTGGCAGGCTTCCAGCACCGCCAGGATGTGCCGCCGCTCCACTTCGCGGATGGAGACCAGCTCCGGCGCGGCGTCGTCCGCCGCGGCCGCTCCGGCGGAAGCGGGGCCCAGGGCCACGTCGGCGGCGTCCACCACCACGCCGGCCGGCGCCGCGCGCACCAGCCGGCGCACCACCATGGACAGCTCGCGCACGTTGCCGGGCCAGGGGTAGGTGCGCAGCTTCTCCAGCGCCGGCGCGCTCAGCGCCGGAGCGGGCAGCCCGGCGTCGGCGGCGTGAACGGCGAGATAATGGTGGAGCAGCGGCTCCACGTCCTCCGAACGCTCGCACAGCGGCGGAATGCGGATGACGAATCCGGCGACGCGATAATAGAGATCCGCGCGGAAGCTGCCTGCCTCGACGGCGCGCTCCAGCTCGCGGTTCGTGGCGCAGACGATCCGCGCCTGCGCCACCAGGACATCCTGGCCGCCGACGCGGCGGTACTCGCCCGTGTCGAGCGTGCGCAGCAGCTTCGCCTGCGCTGCCGGCGTCAGGTCGCCCACTTCGTCCAGGAATAGCGTGCCGCCCGCCGCCTGCTCGAACAGACCGCGGTGGCGCCCGGCGGCGCCGGTAAAGGCGCCCTTCTCGTGGCCGAACAGCTCCGAATCGATCAGCTCGGGGACCAGGGCGGCGCAGTTCACGGGCACGAAAGGCTCTTCCGCCTGCGCGCCCAGCGCGTGGATGGCACGCGCCACCAGCTCCTTGCCGGTGCCGCTCTCGCCGAGCACCAGCACCGGGGCCGACGAGGGCGCCGCGCGCGTCACCTCTTCCACGACGCGGCGCAGCGCGGCCGAGCGGCCGACGATCCCCACGCGCGCCGCGGTCTCGCCCAGCGCGGGCGTGCCGACGGCGCCCGGGCCGCGCAAGGCCGGCGTCTGCTCCACGGCGCGGACGGCCGCCTCGACGAGCTCCATGTCGGCGTCGGTGAGCGCTTCACCCGCCACGTGCAGCGCGCGCAGCGGGACGTCGGCCCGCGCGCGGAACGCCACCAGCAGCTCCCCTGCGCCCAGGCGTACCGCCCCTCCCGCCGCCAGCGCCGCGTCGATGTGCGCGCGTGGCGGCAGCGACAGCATGGTGCGGTCGTCGCCGTGATGCGCCACCAGCTCGCCGCTGCGCGTGCTGATCGCACACTGCACGCAGGCACCCGCCCCGAGCAGGCGCGCCAGCGTCCGCGTGAGGAGCGCTGCCACGGTCTCCCAGTCTTGGACCGCCCCCACCTGCGACTGCAGCGCGGCCAGGGCGTCGGAGCGGCTGCGGTTGCGGCGCGCCGCCTCGGGCACGTCGGGGCTGGTCGCGGGGCCGGGTCCCAGGAAGCGCAGGCGGACGTCGCCGAAGCGGATCTCGTCCTGGTCCTGCAGCCGGCGCGGTCCGCGCAGCCGCTCGCCGTTGACGAACGTGCCGTTCAGGCTACCGAGATCGACGAGCACGAGCCCGTCGTCGGTGCGGTCGATGCGTGCGTGGGCGTGGGACACCGACGGGTCCGACAGGCGGACGTCGCACGCCGCATCCCGCCCCACCGCGCTGTGGCGGCTGGCGAGCGGAAAGCGGGCCTCGCGGAACAGGCCGGAGAGGACGACCAGCGTCTCCACCGGCGCTACTGTACCGCGTTACGCGGCCGTAAGCGCGGCGCCTCGGCGCGGCGGCGCGCTCGCCGGCGCGCTTGAAGTCGTGGCGGGAGTGATCGTACGCTGGGCCGTGTCGTGGACGACGCGCTGCGATCGCCGGTCCGGGCGTCCTCGCTCGGTGCATAAGGCGCTCCGCTGTCTGGGGGCGGCGCTGGGCGTGGCCGTAGCGGCGACGCACGCGAGCGCGGCCGCGCCGATCGCACACGGAGCGGCGCCGGCCGAAGAGGCGCCCGCCCCGCCCGAGTCCGCGCCGGCGGAGTCGATGCCCGCCAGCGTTCCGGCGAGACCGGCGCCCGAAGTGCATGGCGGCCCTGGCTCGGGCACGGTGCCGGCGGCGTCGGCGGCGTCCCGGCCCAGCGCTCCGGCCGCCTACGGCGGGCGCTTGCCGTCGTGGGAGGCGCCACCCGCCTACCGCACCGCGGTGCATGACACGGCGAGGCTCCACGAAGAGGAGCCTATCGGCGAATACGGCCAGCCGCGCTGGACGGCGCGGCGCCGCTTTCCGACGACGCGCCTGTACGTCGTGCCCGCCGGAAAGCTCGAGTTCGAGTGGTGGTACGAGCTCAAGGTCGACCTCGGTGGGACCTCACCGCCGCGCACGCGCACGCAGTGGGAGTTCGAGATGGGGCTCGGCCACCGGCTGCAGCTCGACCTGTACCTCACGACGCAGCAGGAAGGCTGGAGCGGGCCGCTTTTCCTGCACGAGGAGAAGGTGGAGCTGCGCTGGGCGATCGCGAACTGGGGCGTCATTCCGGGGAACCCCACGCTGTACCTAGAGTGGGTGCACGCAAACGACGGCCCGATGAAGCTGGAGGCGAAGCTCCTCTTCGGCGGCGCGTTCGCTCCGCGCCTGCACTGGGGGGCGAATCTGGTGTGGGAGCACGAGCTGGGAGCGTCGTTCGAGAACGAGTACGCGGCCACGGTGGGAATCGCCTACACTCTGAAGGACGGCGCCTTGAGCCTGGGGCTGGAGGCGCTGCTCGAGCTGACCCGGCCGGACGCGCTGCCCGCTATCGAGGGCGTGGAGGTGCTGGGCGGGCCGAGCCTGGCGTGGCATCCTGTCCCGGCGATGAACGTGCTGCTGGTAGCGCTGTTCGGCGCGGAGAGCACGCGCGTCGCGCCGGGCCTGCACGACACGGCCCCGATATTCGAGCCGACGTTGATTGTGGGCTGGGAGATCTAGCCCTCGCGCAGCGCTTCGAGGCGCTACAATGCCGCAATGTGGCGTCTGTGGGCGCTCACGGGATGTCTGTTGTGGAGCGGTTGCATCGACCGGGGCGATCGGTACCCGGGCAACGCCGGGCCGCCGCCGCCGGCGCCCCGGCCGCCCGAATGCTCGGACGCGGCGGACAACGACGGCGACGCCCTGATCGACCTCGCCGATCCCGGCTGCGAATCGGCGCTCGACGACGACGAGTTCTACCGCACGGACGTGGCGGTGCAGATGCAGGCACGCAACGCCACCATCCTGTGGGTCATCGACAACTCGGGATCCATGTGCCAGGAGCAGCAGAATCTGCGCGACAACTTCTCCTTCTTCCTCGACGCCTTCCGAAACGCCGCGCCTGACGCGGCCTTCCACATGGGCGTCGTGACGACCGACACCGCGCTGCCCGGGCTGGCGGGCCGGCTGAACAACACGCCCGTGGCGGCCTTCGCCAGCCAGATCTGCCCCATGCCGCCCCCCGCGCCGCTCGACTGCTTGACCGATCTCCCCGACCCGCTCCCGAAGTGGGTCGACGAGACGACCCCGGAGATCGAGCGCGTGTTCGGCTGCCTGGCGCAGGTGGGCATCAACGGCTCCGCGTGGGAGACGGCCCTGGGCGCCGCACGCATGGCGCTGTCGCCAAATCTATTGAGCGACCCCACCGCAAACGGCGGGTTCTTGCTCGACGGCTCGCTGCTCGCAATCATCATTCTCGGCGACGAGGACGACTGCACGCGCTGCGAAGGAGAGCTCTGCGGGCCGCCGCCGGGGCTGGTGACGAACCTCGACTGCGCAATCGACCGCGTCGGGGACCTCACGCCGGTGCCGGAGCTCGCGGCCTGGTTCGAGGACATCCCCGGCGTGTCCGGAGTGAGCGTCAGCGCCATCATCGGGCTCGACGCGAACGGCGCCAGCACGGGCCCCGTCGTTCCCGACCCGATGGGCGGCGATTTCCTCGTGCCGATCTGTGAGGTGCCGGGCCAAGGCTCGGCGGTGCCGGCCCCGCGCATCGAGGCGTTCACCGATTCGTTCGAGCTGCACGGCAAGGCCTCCATCTGCGACGACGACTACGGGCCGGCGCTGGCGACGCTGGGCCAGGCGATGGGCACGGCGCTGAACGTCGGCTGCCTGCTGTGGCCGCCGTGCGACGACGTCACGGAGGACGACGTCGCCGTGAGGGTGGACGGGCAGCTCATCGGCTCCGCGAACTTCAGCCTGCTCTCCAACGGCTCCTGCCCCGGCGGCTACATGGTGGTGCTCGACGGCGTCGTCCCGCTGGAGGTAGGGAGCGAGCTCAGCATCAGCTATCCGCCCGGCCCGGGACTGTGCCCCTGAACGGACGGAGCGCGTGTCTTACATCGTCGTGCAGAAGAACGTGAGCGTGAAGTCCGACGTGGCTCCGGCGAATCCGTCCACGACCAGGTAGTACGTGCTGCCGGCGCTGACGGTGAAGATGACGCCCTCGGGGCCGGTGCCGGCGGTGGCGCCGGCCGCAAGGCACGCGTCGGGGTCGCACGCCACGCCACCCCCGGCGCCGGCGTCGAGCGCGTACAGGTCCAGGTCGGCGGTGAGGTCGTACAGATACGCCGCGGCGTAGCCGTCGTCGGCGGCGGTGAACGTGTAGACGTACTCGGGGCCGTCGTCGCCCGCCGTGCCGCACGCGCCGCCCCAATCCGCCACCACGTCGCTGCTGCCCGGCGCGCCGTTGTTGTCCAAGTACGTGTCGCCACAGATCGCCGTCGTCGCCGGGCCACAGGTCGGCGCCACGCAGCCGGGCGAAGGCGCGCAGTCGGGGTCGTCGCACCCGGCCAGCCCGTCGCAGTCGTCGTCGGTCAGCCCCGCGCCGGAGCAATCCTCCGGCGCGCCCGGGTAGCGCCAGCTCGCGTCGTCGTCGCAATCGTCCCCGCCGCAGGCGCCGCTGCCGAAGCCGTCCATGTCGTGGTCGCCTGGCGGGTGGACGCACGAGTCGGTCGGCTCGTCGCACAGGTCGAGCGTGCAGGGGTCCATGTCCGGGCAAGCGACGCCGAGCCCCGGCAGGCAGCCGAGCGGCGGCATGCAACGCTCGGTGCCGTTGCAGTACAGGCCGTCGTCGCATGCCGCGTCCTGCGGCACGTGCGCGCACGTGTCGTTCGCCTCGTCGCACGCGTCGGTCGTGCAGGTGACGAAGTCCTCGCACGTCGGGGCGAAGCCGCCCTGGCACGACCCCTTCACACAAACTTCCAGGCCGTTGCAGAAGAACGCGTCCTGACACTCGGCCGCGGCGGCGCAGCCCACGACCAGGCAGCCCTGCTGCGGATTGCACAGCGAGCCGGCCGGGCACGCCCCGTGGTTCGGCACGCTCGTGCAGCCGCCGGGCTCGTCGCAGCGGTCGTCCGTGCACAGGACCGCGTCGTCGCACGCGAGGGGCGCCCCTGCCGCGCACTGCCCCTGCGGCGTGCACGTTTCCACGCCGTCGCAAGCCAGTCCGTCGTCGCAGTCGGCGTCGCGCGCGCAGGTCCGCCCCGAGTCTGCCGCCCCGTCGAGCGGCGCGGCGTCGAGGATCGGCAACGTGCGCCCGCACCCCGCCAGTCCCGCCGCCAGCGCCGCGCCGACCACGCACGCGATACGCCCGCCCGCCACGGCGCCAGTCTAGCGGGGGCAGGCCAGTCCGGGAAACCTGGCGCTCGCCGAGCCCGCCCAGCCATCGCGTCCGGCGGGCAGGCTCCCTAACAACCGCGTTCGTGGTCCAGCAGCCAACGCTTCGCGGCCAGACCCCCGCCATAGCCGCACAGTCCGCCGTCGGCCGCCACCACCCGATGACAGGGCACGAAGATGGCGAGCGGGTTGCGCGCATTCGCCGCGCCCACGGCGCGTACCGCGCGGGGCGCGCCGATGCTCACCGCCACGGCCGCGTACGAGCAGCGCGCGCCGAAGGGGATGCGTGCGAGCGCCGCCCACACGCGGCGCTGGAACGCGGTCCCGCCCGTCGCCAGCGGCGTGGAGAACGCCTTGCGGCGCCCGGCGAAGTACTCGTCCAGCTCGCGCGCCGCGCCGTCCAGCACGGCGTTCGCCGAGGCGGGGCGTGCCTCCTCGGCTGTAGCGCGGTGCCCGGCGGCGAGCCACGCGCCCACGAGGGCGCCGCCGTCCGCTACCAGCCGCACCGCTCCGATCGGTGTGTCCAGCGTTGTTTGCTCGAGCATCGTCAGCCTCCTGTCTCCGTGAGCGAGCTCCAGAGATGCATCACGGCGTACGCGCGCCAGGGTGCCCAGGCAGACGCCCGCGCCTCGGCGGCCCGTGCGCCGCCGACCCCGAGCGCCTTCTGCAGCGCCAGATCTCCCGCGGGGAACGCGTCGGGCCACTTCAGCGCCCGCATCGCCACGTACTGGGCGGTCCAGGCGCCGACGCCCGGTAACTCGGTGAGCGCGGCTACCGTGCGCGCCGGATCCGCCCCCGGCGCAAGGTCCACGCGCCCGTCCGCGACCGCGCGCGCCAGCGCCACCACCGCTTCGGCACGCCGGCGCGGCATTCCGAGCGCCTGTACGCGAGTCGCCGACGCGGCCGCGAGCACCCGCGCTGCGGGGAACAAGCGAGGCGCCTGTCCGTCTGCGAGCGCCTCCGCCGGCGCCTCCGCCGCACCGGCCGCCCCGCGCCCGAACGCGGCGACGAGCCGACCCGCGAGCGTCGTCGCCGCGCGAACGGACACTTGTTGCCCCAGCACGGCGCGAACCGCCAGCTCGAACCCGTCGAACGCGCCGGGTACGCGCAGCCCCGGACGCGCCCGAAGCAGGCCTCGCAGCGCACGGTCGCCGCTCAAGTGGTCGGCGATGACGTCGGGTCGGGCATCCAGATCGAACAGCGCGCGCAGCTGCGCCGACACCTCCATGAGCTTCGGCGCCAGCGACACCGAGACGCGCGCCCGCAGCGCCGGCCGCCCCGTATCGGCGCGCACGGCAACGAACCCCACTCGGCCGCCGAGCGTCACCCACCGCGCGTACTCGCCGTCGCCGACCCGCTCCAGCTCCGGGAGGGCCCGAGCCGCGAGGAACGCGAGCAACGCGTCCCAATCCAGCGGCGGGCGGTAATCGAGACGCAAGGCCACAGCCCCGTCCGCCGCCCTGCCGCTTCGTCCGCCGTCGCCGGCGCTCTTCCCGACGCCGCGCGCGCTTCGCGCGGCGCCGCCGCTCCTCCCACCGTGCACGCGTCGGCTCGCGCTTCTTCCGGCGCCGCCGCTCGGAGCACCGTGCGCGCGGCGCAGCGCCGACGGCGGCCGTCCGAAACGTGCCTGGAACAGGGCGTTGAAGCGCCGGACGCTGGCGAACCCGGCGGCGAACGCCACATCGACGAGCGCCAGCGGCGTGTCGTGCAAGAGCTGCTTCGCGAGCGCGAGCCGGCGCGTCTGCGCGAGCGCGACCGGCGTCGTCCCCAGCTCGGCGGTCATGGCGCGGCGCAAGTGACGCGCCGTTACGCCCAGCTCCGCCGCCAGCTGCTCGAGCGACCCGTCGTTGAGCCGGCCCGCTTCGATGCGCGCGACGGCCGCCCGCACGAGCCGCGGAATGGAATCCACCGCCGCCAGCCCCGGCGCCAGCTCCGGCCGGCAGCGGAAGCAGGCGCGGAAGCCCGCCTGCTCCGCATCGACGGCGCGCCGGAAGAACGCACAGCGGTCGCGCCGCGGCGTGCGCGCCGGGCAGATGGGCCGGCAGTAGACGCCCGTCGTCTTGACGCCCACGAAGAAGACGCCGTCGAACCGCCGGTCGCGCGCCCGCATCGCACGGAAGCAGTTGTCGCCGTCGAGCTCCACGCCCCCCTTGTAGCCGCCCGCGCCCGGCGTGTCTGGCCGTTTTCGGACGCGGAAGCAAGTTCGTTCGCACGGCGCCGGTTTGCGCGGGGGCGCGCGCTTGATACAGTCGAAAGTCCCACCATGGGCCACCCAGCCGCCCTGCTCGTCGCGTTCCTGCTCGTCGTGCTGAACGGGTTCTTCGTCGCGGCGGAGTTCGCGTTCGTGAAGGTGCGCGGTACGCGCCTGGAAGAATTGCGCCGCGCCGGACATCCGGGCGCGGAGGCCGTGCAGAAAGTCGTCGCGCGCTTGGACCAGTACCTCTCCGCGACGCAGCTCGGCGTCACGCTGTGCAGCCTCGCGCTGGGCTGGATCGGCGAGCCGGCGTTCACGGAGCTCGTCGAGCCGTTGCTCGTCCGGGTCGGCCTGTCCGTCGGCGCCGCGGCGACCGTCGCGCACACGGTCGCGCTCGTGATCGCGTTCACGATCATCACGTTCCTGCACATCACGGTCGGCGAGCTAGCGCCGAAGATGCTGGCGCTCGCCCGCGCCGAGCGCGTGTCCATCTGGTCCGCCGGTCCGCTGCGGGCGTTCTTCCGCGTCTCCTACCCGGGCATCTGGCTGTTGAACGTCGCGGCGAAGGGCCTGCTGCGCCTGTTCCGTGTGCCGATCGTGGCCGAGGCGGCGGCGAGCCACGCCCACTCCGAGGAGGAGCTCAAGCTCATCGTCGAGGAGTCCCCCTCCGTACCGGCCAGCGCCCGCGGAATCCTGCTCAAAGCGCTCGATTTCCACGGCCACACCGCGCGCCAGGTGATGGTGCCGCGCGGGACGATTGCCTACCTGGACCTTCGCCGTCCGCTGCCGGCGAACGTCGCTCTGGCGCGCGAGCAAGGCTTCACGCGCTACCCGCTGTGCGACGGCGACGTCGACAAGGTCGTCGGCATGATCCACATGCGCGACCTGCTTCAGCTCCCCTACGACGCCGACGTGGAGGCGCTCCGCAAGATCCAGCGCCCGCCGCTGTTCGTGCCCGAGGCCATGCCGCTCGGGCGCCTGTTGCGCGAGTTCCAGGCGCGGCGCACGCACCTCGCGATGGTGGTCGACGAGTACGGCGGTACGAGCGGCCTCGTCACGCTGGAGGACATTCTCGAGGAGCTGGTGGGCGAGATTCAGGACGAGTTCGACCAGGAGCTGCCGCCCGTGCAGCAGCTGGGCAGCGGCGCCTACCTCGTGCAAGGGTCCGTGCCGCTCGACGAAGCGAACCGCCAGCTCGGCCTGGAGATCGAGGACGCCGACAACGACACGATCGGCGGGCACGTCGTGAAGCTCCTCGGCCGCATTCCCACGGTCGGCGACCGCGTGTTCATCGGCCCGTACAAAGTGCTGGTGGAGTCCATGGCCGGCCGCCGCCTCGCCGCGTTGCGCTTCATCCGCCACGGCGACCCGACGCCGCCGCTGCCGCCCGACGTGCTGCCCGCACCCTAGCGCCGGCCGGTTACTTGACTTGGCAGCGCGGCACGGCCGATGCTCCGCGTGCCGATACCAGCGAGGGAGACCATGAGCGCATCGAAACGGCGTGGCGTTAGGGCGGCGGCGACTCTGATCGCAGCGACAGGAGCGGCGGCGCTGGCCCTGTTGCCCGCGGCTCCGGCGCGCGCCGAGAGTGGCCGTTTCAACGCGCATCTGCAGCTCGGCGTGGGCCTCCCGTCCATCATCCATCCCGGCACGTTCGTGGAGGGCGGCGGCCTCGCCCTGGCCTTCAAGCTCGACTACAAGGTACACCCCATCGTCTCGGCGCAGATCGGCTACCTGCTCGACGTGCACGGCGGCTCGACCGGCAGCGACAACTGGGTGATGGGCGTCGTCGCCGGCACGAAGCTGCGGTTCCTCGACGACCACACCGGCCCGCTCGCCTACGTCATGGGCGGCAAGGGCATGCGCAAGGGCAACCCCTGGGGGCTCGCCTGGGTCGACCTGAATCTGGGCTGGGGCCTCTACCACGGCGGCAGCATGCTCAACGTCGACCTCGCCGGCGGCTACGAGTTCTCCATCCTGGAGTACCTGGGCCTCGGGCCGTATGTGGCTTTCGATTACTATTACAACTTCGGTCCGGACAAGGACCTCTTCCTGGTGAGCCTGGGCGTGTCGTTCACGACCGGCTATCCGCCCGACGTCAGCGGCGCCCCCGACGCGGACGGCGACGGGCTGGCCGACATCGACGAGGACAAGAACGGCAACGGCGCGGTCGACGAGGGCGAGACCGATCCGAACAAGGCGGACACCGACGAGGACGGCCTCGACGACGGCGACGAGGTGAAGCGCGGCACGAAGCCGCTCGATCCCGACACCGACGGAGACGGCGCGTTCGACGGGGAAGAGGTTGACGCCGGCACGAACCCGCTCGACCCCGCCAGCTCGCCGGCGTTCGTCGACGAAGTGGAGAAGCCCAAGCCGCCCGAAGATCCGCTGCTGCGCGGCGTGGTGCTGGCGGGCGTGGAGTTCAAGGGCGAGGCGCTCACACCGGCGAGCAAAGCCGCGCTCGACGACGCCGCCGCGAAGATCAAGGCACGCACCGACGTCACGCTCTACGAGGTCGGCGCGCACGTCTTCGCCGACCCGGCCGACCTGACGCTGAGCGCGGACAAGCTGCACGCGCAGACGAAGGCGCGCGCCGACAAGGTGGTGGCGGAGCTCGTGAAGCGCGGCGTCCCGGCGACGATGCTGGTCTCGAAGGGCTACGGCGGCGACGAGCCCATCGACCCGAGCACGCCCGCCATCAACGAGCGGGTCGTGCTGAAGAAGCTGAAGTGACGGGTGCGGGAGCCGCCGGGCTCACCGGCGGCGTGTAGGCCACGAAGTAAACGGCGAAGGCGACGATCGTCGCCACCGCCAGCACGACCAGAAGCCAGAACCAGGAGCGGCGGGCGCCGTCCACCCAGGCGCGGTGGCGCGCCTCGGCCGGTACGGTGAGCGCGGCCACGGCGCGGGCCACCAGGCGGTCCACGCCGGCGCGCGCTGCGGCATCGCCGGGCGCGGCGGCCAGCGCGTCGCGGTAGAGCCGCGCGGCGGCGTCGAGCTGTCCCGCGGCCCCGCACAAGTCGAGGAAGCGCCGGTGCGCCGCCTCCTGCTCCCAGTCGGCGCGCAGCGCGGTCCACGCGGCGGCGATGCGGCCGCCGCCGCCGCCGTCGTCGCCGTCGCCGTCGCCGTTGCCGTTGCTGTCGCTCACGCCGGGCCCTTCAGCTCCGTCCACGGCACCGGCACGTACGTGGCGATCCACAGAAGCAGCGCGCCGAGCGCGACCAGTCGCCGCCCGAACGTAAGGGGCCGTTCCGGGTGGACCACCGGCGGGTGGAAGCGCGCGAAGAAGAACACGAGCACCCCCATGAAGATGAACCCGTAGCCCAGGGAGTTTTTCATGAACGCGGTGACGACGAGCCCGTTGGCGAAGAGCAGCGCGTTGGCCAGCGTGAAGACCGGCTCGGGACGGCGCATCGCCGCGTAGGCCACGTGTCCGCCGTCGAGCTGCCCGATGGGAAAAAGGTTCAGCATCGTCAGATAGAACCCGAGCCACCCGGCGGTGGCGACGTTGCCGATGAAGACGTCGTACCCCGGCGGAATGGGGCCCTTCACCAAGAACTTCAGCGCCAGGTAGAGAAGCGAGTTTCCTTCGACGAGCGCCGGATAGGTCAGCGGCACCACCGGCGCGAAGTGCAGCCCGATCAGCATGACCGGGATGGCGACGACCATTCCGGCGATCGGGCCCATCACGCCGATGTCGAGCAGGACGTTGCGGTCGGGGACGCGCGCATCCATGCGGATGACGGCGCCGAACGTTCCGAACGCCATTGGAAACGGGATGAAGTGCGGTAGCGACTGGTGCACGCCGTGCAGGCGCGCCGTCACCCAGTGGCCCATTTCGTGGCACACCAGGATGGCCATCAGTGGGACCGAAAACGTCCAGCCGTGCAGCAGCGTCCCGGGCGCCGCCAGGAACTCGCGGATTCCCAGCCCGGGGAAGACGAACGCGTGCCAGCGCCAAGCGGGGATGAAGCCGAACGGCGCGTCGCCGAATCCGTAGGCACCCGACCACGTCGTCGTGAAGAGCGTGAGTCCGAACAGCACGAAAGGCGTCCAGGAGAAGCGCCGCGGCGGCGTGCGTCGCGCCACCACGCCGAGCGCCGCCAGCAGCTCGCGGTCCGCGTCGGTGAGACGGTCCGACTCGTCGCCGCCCGTGTCCGCGCCCGCGCCGGGCGAGGCGTCCGGTGGCTCGGTCGCGGGGCGCTGGGTCACGGCTTCGCCGCGCCCGGTCTCGGCGCGCCCTTCGCGGGCGCCGCGGAGGCGGCGGTGGTGCGCGCCGCTTCGTAGGCGTCGCGCGTGACGATCTTCCCGTCGTCGTCCACCGTGAGCAGGACGAGGTCGCGCGTGACGGCGCGGTTCGGCAGCATCGTGAGCTTGCCGCACGCTCCGGCGAGGTCGCGCAGCCCCGCCAGCGCGGCGCGCAGCTCGGTCCTCCCAGCCTTGGCGCCGGCGCGGCGGAGCGCCTCGGCCAGCGCGAGGCCGGCGTCGTGGGCCTGCGCGGCCAGCGCGGGGGGGCGCTTGTGCGTGCGGCCTTCGTAGGCCGAAGCGAACGCTCCCGCCTCCGGCCAGCTTGCGCCGTCGAAGTAGGTGTCGCCGAAGATGGCTTTCGAGGCGATGGCCTTGAGGTCCTTCGTCGCCGGGTCGGTGAAGAGCTTCGGGCTGGACGTCCAGCCCGCGCCGCCCAGTAGCGTCACCAGCGTCGGCACCGTGTCGTGGTGCTTCTTCTTCAGCGTGGCCGCCTCGCGGTCGGGGCGATTGAGGAACTCGATGTCGGCGGCGTTGAGGTAGGGGAGCACGTACTTCAGCTCCTCGGCGTAGTCGGGAATGAACAGCCCTTCGAAGTCGACGACGGGCTCCAGCTCCTTGATGACGGCCTCCTCCAGCTTGGAATGGCCGTAGGCGCCCGCGGCAAAGCCGCCCTTTTCTCGAAGGTCCTTGCGGATCTTGCCTAGGTCGCGCGTGCGCGCCTCGAGGTAGTGCCGGCCGACAAGCTTGTTCACCTCGCCGGCGAGGTCGACGCTCCCGGGCAGGTAGCCCTCTACGGCCGTCACTTCGCCGCCGTTCTTCACAACCTCGTCCCAGAACGCGCGCATCATCTCGGTGCCGTACTCGTCGATGGGATAGAGGACGCCGAACGTCTTCAGCCCGTAGCGGGCCACGGCCGCGTGGGCGACGGCGCGTGCCTGCTCGGCGTTCGAGCCGCGCAGGCGGAACACCCAGCTCCCCAGCGCGGTGATCTCCTCGTCGTAGGTCAGCGTCAGCAGCGGCACGCCGTACTCCTCCGCCTTGGCGGCGGCGGCGGCGCTCTCCTTGGTGCCGACCGGACCGAGGATGGCGGCGACCTTGTCCTTGAGGATCAGCTCCTCGGTGAGGGCGCGCGCCTTGGCGTCCTCGCCGGCGGTGTCCTTGAAGACGAGCGTGACGTCGCTGCCGTCGAATGCGATCTCGATGCCGGTACGGGCAGCGGCGCCGAAGCTCGCGTACTTTCCGCTCAACGGGAGCAGCACGCCCACCTTGCGCAAATCGACCGTCTCGCGGGCGTCGAGCCGACCCAGCAGGTCGCGCGCGCGCGCGGCGCCGGGGTGCGCCGGGAAGCGGCGCAGGAAGTCGCTCAGCGCGGCGCGCGCGACGTCGAAGCTGCGCGCATGGAACAGCAGCGCCGCGTGGCGCAGCGTGATCCACCCGCCGAGCGTTCCTTCGCCGGCCACCTTCGAGGCCACTTCGGCGTCGGACCAGCCCAGGGCGTCCACCGCGGCTTCGAGCGCGGGATCGCCGGGGGCGGCCGGGTCAGCGGACGCGAGGATGGCGGCCGCGGCGCGATCGCCGAGAAGCGCGATGGCCTTGGCGGCGACGGCCGCTCCTCCTTCCGAGGCGGAGAGGCGCCGGCCGTCCGCGGCGGCCCGCGCCAGAGCGCGGTAGCCGTCGCACAGCTCGGCGTCGGCGCCGGCGGCGGCGGCCTCCTTCGCGGCGTCGACCGCGCGCTCGGGGTCGACGCGCAGCTCCGCGGCGGCGAGGTACAGGCGCACCAGCGCCGGGTCGATACCCGCCCCGGCGCCCTTGCCCTCGATCACGCCACGCATGCCGGCCGCCGCGGTGGCGTAATCGCCGCCCGCGAACGCGGCGCGCGCTGCCTCGAACCCGATGGGTGCCGACGCGCCCGGGGCGTAGCGCGGGGTCACCGGCTCGCCGGCGCCCCCCAGGCCCGCGCCGGGATGGTCGAGGGGGAGGGCCACGGGCCTGGACGTCGCGCCCCATTCGTCGGCCTTGGAGCCGGTCGTCGTGGTGCGCCCTGACTTGGGACCGCAGGCCGCGAGCAGAGCGGCGACCACGAAGCCAATGGTCCTCGGGTACGCGCGCGTAGCGTAGGCGTTCGTCATCATGCGTCCGGTCCGTCCTTCGGTGCGGGCGCGGCGCGGCCGTCCGCCTGGATCTTGCCGGCGAAGGCGTCGCGGCGCGGATAGCGGGCCTGGCCGGAAGAGGCGAGGGCGCCGAAGCGCTCCAGC
>DASYRF010000304.1:0-4985 GCA_036004705.1 Myxococcota bacterium | reverse complement strand
TCGCGGCCCCATCCCGGCGACACGGCCGACCGCCGCGAGCAGCGCGCGCGAGGGCCCTCGCGCGCACCACGGCGCAGACGATCAGAGGCGGACGATGCGGGCGGCGACGTGGCGCTCGCCGCCGGTCACGCCGCGGTGGCCCTTGTAGGCGTTGCGCGTGTCGACGATGAGCGACGCTTCGTGCGCCACCATCGCGTAGTCGACGTCGCGGTGGTCGGTCACCACGACCACGCAGTCTTGCGCGCGCACGATCTCGGGGGTCAGCGCCACGGAGCGCATCTCGGCCCCGTCCCCTGCGGGGCGCAGCGCCGGCACGTGCGGGTCGTGGTAGCTCACCACGGCGCGCCGCCCCTGCAGCAGCCGCACGATGTCCAGCGCCGGCGACTCGCGCACGTCGTCGATGTTGCGCTTGTAGGCCACGCCCAGCACCAGCACGCGCGACCCGTTCACCGGCTTGCGCGTGTCGTTGAGCGCGTCGGCCACGCGCTGCACCACCACCTGCGGCATCGCCGAGTTCACCTGGCTGGCGACCTCGATGAAGCGCGCGTCGTACTCCAGCGTCTTCAGCTTCCACGACAGATAGTGCGGGTCCACCGGGATGCAGTGGCCCCCCAGCCCCGGCCCCGGGTAGAACGGCGTGAACCCGAACGGCTTGGTCGCCGCGGCGTCGATCACCTCCCAGGTGTCGATGCCGAGCTTGTTGCACATGATGCAAACCTCGTTGACCAGGCCGATGTTCACCGCGCGGAACGTGTTCTCCAGCAGCTTCACCATCTCGGCGCTGTCGGTCGAGCTCACCTCGACCACCTGGTCCACGAACTGCCGGTACAGCGTCCCCGCCACGCGCCGGCACGCTTCGGTCGTGCCGCCCACGACCTTGGGCGTGTTGCGCACGCCGAAGCTCTGGTTGCCGGGGTCGATGCGCTCCGGCGAGAACGCCAAGAAGAAGCTCTCGCCGACCTTCAGCCCCGCGCCGCCCGACTGCAGCCGCGGCAGCACGATCTCGCGCGTGAACCCGGGGTAGGTGGTGCTCTCCACCACAACCAGCATCCCGGCGTGCACGTGCTTCTCCAGCGCGTCGCTGACGGCCACGACGTAGGAGATGTCCGGGTCCTTCGTCTTGCGCAACGGCGTGGGCACGCAGACGATGACGGCGTCGGCCGCCGCCAGCACGGCCTCGTCGGCCGTCGCGCCCAGGCGCCCCTCGCGCGCCAGCCGCGCCACGCTCTCGCCCGGCACGTCCGGGATGTAGCTGCGCCCCGCCGCCAGCGCCGCCACGCGCCCGGCGTCGACGTCGAAGCCGGTGACGCGGAAGCCGGCCTGCGCCACCTCCACCGCCAGCGGCAGACCGACGTAGCCGAGCCCGACGACCACGACGTGCGCGCGCCGCGCGGCCAGCTTCTCGACGAGCTGCGCCTCCATCGACCCTGGCGACCCGGCCGACGCTGGCGACCCTGGCGAACCCGGGAACCCTGGCGCGCCGGAGGAGCCGGGCTCGCCGGCCGCGACCGCCCACCCGCGGGCGCCTGCCGACGCTTCGGTCATGACCCTCACGCCGGGGGCGCCGCCCGATCCCGGCCCGCTGCCCGCACCCTGTCTCGTTGTCGCCATGCGATCTTCCACTTCCGTCCGTTGCGCCGCGCGGCCTCAGGGTTCGACGTGCAGCCCCTGCCAGATGCGGTCGGGGTTCTCCGCCAGCAGCCGCTCGGCGGCGCCTTTCTTGCGCAACCAGGCGATGCCGTCCGCCACGGGCGCCTCGTCGGCCGGCGCGTGCAGGTCGCTCGCCGCCAGCGCCACCAGCCCGTCCTCCACCAGCGCGCGCCCCAGCTTCTGGACGTCGCGCCCGAACTTCCCGCCCAGCGACGGGAGGTCCACCTGCAACAGCACGCCCTCGTCCACCAGGCGCCGTGCCCTCGACCGGTCGCGCAGCACCTCCGCGTACCGTTCCGGGTGCGCGAGAATGGCAAAAATCCCGGCGACGCGCCAGCGGAAGAGCGTCGCCTCCAGGTTCAGCGGGAAAGGCTGGTGGTGGGCGACCTCCATCAACAGATAGCGGCGGCGAACACCCTCCGCCCCCCAGGTCAGCGCGCGGCCGGCGGCCACGAGCGCCTCGAGCTCCGGGCCGAAGAAATGCTCCGCGCCGGCGCGCAGCTCGACGGACTGCGTGACGGGGTCCGGCGCGGCGGCCAAGGCTTCGCGCAGCGCTTCAAGCTTGGCGCACAACGATTCGGGATCGTTTGGATAGACCGAAGGGTAAATGTGCGGGGTCACGGCCAGGCGCGCGAACCCCAGGCGCGCCAGCACCGCGATGGCGGCGCGCGCCTCGTCGAGCGTCTTCACCCCGTCGTCGACGCCGGGCACGACGTGGCAGTGGAAGTCGGTGAAGGGGGCCAAGGCGCCTCGGGAGCGCGGCACGCGCGCTTGCTAAGGAACGTATACGACCGCGATGTCGTCCGTGCTGCTGGGCACGACGCAATCCGGCGAGCAGACGCGAAGCAGGTTCCACCCGGGCACGAGGTTGGCGGACACGACCGCCTGGCCGCCGGCGTCGAGGGCCGTGGTGGCCACGATGGCCGCCGCGCCGGTCGCGTCCAGGAGCTGCACCTCCACCGCGATATTCGGGTTGCCCCACACGGTCCCCGAGACGCCGGCGGCGCCGGCTGTCTCTTCGAGCACCCAGTCCCACTTGACGCCGTAATAGAGCGGGGCGGGAAGGACCACGGGGCCGATGGCGCCGGGTGCGTCGAGCCGGATGTACCCTGAGCCGCCCGCGCCTCCGGGCCCGGTGCCGCCGGCGCCCGGGCCGCCGGTCGTCTCCAGCGAGCCGCTGGCGCCGACGACGCCTTCGGCCGCGGCGATCCAGACGCCGCCCCCCGAGCCGCCGCCGCCGCCGGCCGCGGTCCCGCCTGCGCCGGTGCCGGCGCCTCCGGCGCTGCCGTTGGCGGAAATACGCGCGCCCACGTCGAGCACCACGGCACCCTCCACGTCGAGGCGCAGCGCGCCGCCCCCTTCGCCACCGGCGCCGCCGAAATCGCCGGTGACGGTGCCACCGCCGCCGCCGCCACCGCCCGACCCCGCCACCTCGGCCGACGGGAACGTATCGAGCAGCGGCCCCCCGTAGGCGCCGCCGCCTGAGCCGGTGCCGGCGGGCGCGCTCTGGCCCGCGACGCCGTGGCCCGCCCCGCCGCCGCCGGTCGCCGCCGCGCCGCCGGCGACGCCGCCCGCCCCCCCGAGCCCAGGCCCCGGGCCGCCGCCGGGCGCGCCTGCGGACGTCATCGCCCCGCCCGCGCCGCCGGCCCCGCCGCCGGCACCCGGTCCCCCCGGCCCGCCGCCCGACGGCATCAACACGCCGTCGACGTCGAAGGTCGCCGCCGCCATCAGCCGCACGTCGCCCCATACCTTGACGTCCAGGGGATCGGCACCGGTGGCGCGGTAGGCGGACGAGATGACCACACTGGAGAAGGCGTAGACGCCGCCTGTGGCGGCTGAGTCGGCCGTCACGATCAGCTCGGGATGGTGTCGTACGAGCACCGACACGCCCGCGCCGAGGTCCGCGCCGTTGACCGTGACGGTGAGCTGAACGACGACCTCGCCGGCGTCGGCGGATTCGTCCACCGGGGCGACCAGCGTCAGCCCGACGAGCGCCGCCGGGCCGCCGGCCGGGGGGCGCACGCTGGTGACGATGACCGCGGCCCCGGGAGGCGCGGTGACCGTGGTGGTGGCGTCGAACACCGGGGCGCTGGCGACGAGCGCCGCGGGGACGGTGCGCACGCCCGTGCCGACGCCCTCCTCCAGCGTGCAGCCGCCGCCGGGATTGCACACGATGTCCAGCACCAGCACCCCGCCGTCCAGGCCGCCGCCGTCGCCGCCGGCGCCGGAGGCGTCGGCAAAGCGGTCGAAATCGAGGATGCACGAGCAGCCGGCGGCGGGGAGGGCCCACGCCGCGAGGAGAAGCGCCCCGGCGTAACGCACGCGCGGATGGTAGCGCACTGGCGGGCCTTGACAAAGTACGGCGCGAGAGTAGGCTCCCCCGCGCTACCTCCCCCCTCCGGATGGACCGGGCCTCGCCGGGGTAATCGCGAGGCGGTGTCGCTGCGGAAGCTGAAGCGACCCAGGGTGGGACGGTGACCCCGCACAGGAAGGTAAGCCCCTACCTCCTCGCCCCTTCCGCGGCGGCGCCGCGGCCAGGCAGACAGCCAAGGAAAGCCAAAGTGAGCGACGACCAGTTCTCCAACTCGACCGATCCGGGCGCCGGCGCGCCTGCCCACGACGCGGAAGCGACGTCCGCCGCAGGAGGCGAAGCGGCCGCAGCCGCGCCGGGCGACGCCGAAGGAGCCGGCGCCTCTGCCGACGACGCAGGCGGTCCGCTCAAGTGGCGCACGGTCGCGCCGGAGCCGCCGGCCTCGTTCGCCGAGCTGCGCGTGTCGGAAGAAATTGCGCGGGCGCTGGCCGACATGGGCTTCACGCGGCCGACGCCCGTGCAGGCGGCGGTCTACCAGCCGATCCTCGACGGTTACGACATCATGGTGC
The DNA here is from genome assembly GCA_036004705.1 of Myxococcota bacterium. Taxonomy (GTDB): domain Bacteria; phylum Myxococcota_A; class Polyangia; order DASYRF01; family DASYRF01; genus DASYRF01. Next base: position 455 of record DASYRF010000304.1, on the reverse strand, counting down.
AGTCGCACACCGGGTCGGGGAAGACGGTGGCGTTCGGCATGCCGCTGGCGGAGCTGCTCAACCCTGACGCCGAGGCGGTACAGGCGCTGGTGCTGTGCCCGACACGCGAGCTGGCGCTGCAAGTGAAGGACGAGCTGGGGCGGCTGTACGCGCACAAGCGGCTGCGTGCGACGGCCATCTACGGCGGGGCGGCGATGGGGCCGCAGCTGGACGACCTGGAGAAGGGCGTGCAGATCGTCGTGGGGACGCCGGGGCGGGTGCTCGACCACATCCGGCGCGGGACGCTCGACCTGAGCTCGCTGCGAGTGCTGGTGTTCGACGAGGCCGACGAGATGATGTCGATGGGGTTCGCCAAGGAGGTGGACGCCATCGTGGAAGCCTGCCCGAAGCAGCGCCAGGGGATGCTGTTCTCGGCGACCATCCCGGACGAGATCCGCGACCTGGGGCGGCGGACG
>DASYRF010000303.1:0-7361 GCA_036004705.1 Myxococcota bacterium | reverse complement strand
GGCTGTCGCAACAAGCACGAGCCGGAGGCCATCGGCCCGTACGATTTCTGCGTCACGCTCAACGACTGCAGCGCGGGGCGCGTGTGCCTGCAGAACCTCTGCGTCGACCCCACCACGGAGTTCCTGGAGGCGTGCGCGGTGTCGATGCCCTGCCCGGACCTGCCGGGCGCGACGACGGACTTGGCCAGCGAGGTCGACGTTCGCGAGGGCGCCGCGGCGATGGAAGCGAACCGCCTCCTGGTCGTGCGCACGATCCTCGGCGTCGACATGTACGCCTACCTCTTCGACGCCAGCATCCCGCTGGCGCCGGCGCTCGACCTCGACGGCGTATCCATCGTCGACGTGCCGGCCGAGCCCGACCGCCCGCGCCTGACCTGCACCGGCTTCGGCTACGGGCTCGCATGGACCGACAGCCGACTCGGCGAGCGTTCGGTCTGGTTCGGGCGCGTCACGCGCGACGGTGTCCCGGTCACCAGCGACGTCCTCGTGTCGCGCCGCGGCCGCGAGGCCGACCTCGCCTGGACCGGCAACGACTTTGGAATCACCTGGACGAACCCGCCCGGCGAGCGCGACCCGGGCGTGTGGTTCCAGCGCGTCGACGGCGTCGGCTTCCTGGAGACCGACGACCCGCTGCTCGTCGCCGACCGCGTGAACGGCGGCCCCGCCTACCCATCCATCGCGCACGACGGCGTCGACCGATTCGCCATCGCCTGGAACGACGGCACGATCGTGCGCTTCGCCCTGGTGGACGCGGCCGGAAGCGTCGTCTTCAACGACCAGATCGGCATGGGGGCAAGCGGCGCGCGCGCCGTCCAGGTCGTCTACAACGGCGACGGCTGGGGCGTGATGTGGCGCGACGCGAACGGCGCCACGCTCCGCTCGCTGGAAGCCGACGGCCTGCCGCGCGCCGGGCCCACGCCGCTGGGCACCTTCGCCGGCGACGTCGACGAGCACCGCCTGATGTGGGCGGGCGACCGCTACTGGGGGGCGTGGGCCGACCCCACCTTGTCGCCCGGCTCCATCACCATCTCCGCCGCCGACATCGACGCCGTCGTCCTCGACTCCACCACCGTCAACGGCGGCGGCGTCAGCGCCTCACCGCCGCACCTCTTCGGCGCCTCCGGCATCGCCGGCGTCGTTTTCTCCGTGGAGACCCGTCCCGGCGAGCCCAACCCCGACGACCTCGTCTACTCCACCGTGTTCTGTAACTGAGACGGCCACCCGCCGAAGGCGGGCGCCGGCTCAGCCTACTCGGTGCCACGAAGTACCTCGACGCCGTTCGAGGCTCGACGTTCGATGCGCCTCGATTCCTTGGGCCGGGTCGCTAGAGCCCCCCGGCGGGGAGCGGCGCGGCGAACAGCAGCGCCTTGATGTCCTCGTCGTTGAAGCGAAGCATCGCGCCCATGTAGAAGTCGGTGTACTTGTTGTTCAGGATGTCGTCGAGCCCGGCCACCAGGTAGACCTTGCTGAACAGGAACCACGGCTGGAAACCCGCCCAGATGCGCAGGCGCGGCAGGGCCGCGTACGAGAAATCGAAGAGATCGGTGTTGATCTCCAGGCGCTTGTTGAAGAAGTCCATGTCGAGGCCGATCCCGCCGACCGACTCCTTGATGCCGAACCGGATCGTGATGAAGTCGAGGAGCGGAACCGGCAGGCGGCTGGCGAACTGGAACGTGAGGCGCAGTTTCTCGGTCGTCTCGGTGATGCGCTCCACGTGCAGTGGCGGCTTGCCCGCCGGGCAGGGCGCGCACTCCACCGTCCGCTCGATGATCGACGTCGTCCCGCGCGGGTCGTCGACCAGCTCGATGAGGTAGTACTTGTCGGCGTTGGGATAGACCTTGAGCGTGAGGTAGTTCTTCGACACCAGGTCGCGGAAGTAGAACTCGCTGCGCAGCTCCACGATCATCTGCAGGCGGCTGATCGACTTCACCAGCGCTCCTGCCTCGTCGAGCGTGTCCTCCACCGAGTCGCCGAGCGGCTTGTCGACGAGCAGCTTGCCGGCGACGCCCTCCCCCGCGGCCACGGTGGTCGTAACCGTCTTGATGTCGGCGAGCGAGGCGTCGGCCTTCTCCACGGCGCTGTTGATGCGGTCGAGCGTGCCGCGCAGCTCGGCGACCGTCTCGCCGGTCGGCGGCGCCACCTTGCCGATGAAGTCGCGGATCTCCTTAGTGGAGACGCGCACGTTCTCCAGGATCTCCGCCAGCTCGCTGCGCGAGAAGCCCTTCAGGTCGCCGCTGAACCCTTCGAGGTTGTCGAGCACGCGCCGCGTCGACGTCAGCACTTCGGTCAGCAGGCGCGAGTTCTCCTCGATGGCGGCGTCGACCCCTTCGACGATGCGGCGGATGCGCTCGCGCCCTTCCGGCCCACCGAACACGGCGTTGAACGAATCGGTGATCTCGCGCACGTTGGAGGCGATCTTCTGCACCTCGGACAGCACCGTGTCGTACGGCGTGATCTCCAGCACGTTCTTGATCTGGTCGCCGTCGACCAGCTCCGGCCCGTCCTCCGGCCGCCCCGGGAAGATCTCCAGGTAGAATGACCCGAGCACGCTGGCAGCGCGCTTGGCGAGCACCGCCTTGGGCCAGACCTTCGTGCCGTTCTTGATCTTGATCCAGACTTTCGCCTTCACTGGCATCACCGGATCGGACTCGTCCATCGCCAGCTCGATCTTGGAGATGGCGCCCACGCCCACGCCCGCGATGACCACACGTGACTTGTCGCTCAGGTCGGTGGCGTCCTTCATCCACGCCCACAGCCGGTAGCTGTCGGCCTCCGCGCCCTTGTAGACGAACGTGAAGAGGTAATAGAAGACGCCCAGCGCCGCCAGCGCGAGCACGCCCACCGCGAGGCTGGAGCGCAGCCACTTCATCCGGAGGCGCCCTCGTGCTCGAAGGAGACGGCGCCCGAGGTCTCGACGAAGTTGCGGAAGCGCGGGTCGGTGCAGCGGCGGATCTCACGCGGCGTGCCATGAACGATGACTTTGCCGTCCGACAGCATCGACACCACGTCGCCGATGCGGAACGTAGAGGCCATGTCGTGCGAGATGACGACCGACGTAGCGCCGGTGCGCGCCGCCGTCTCGGCGATCATCTCGTCGACGTTCTTGGTGGCGATGGGGTCGAGGCCGGTGGTCGGCTCGTCATAGAGCAGGATGGCCGGCTCCAACACCAGCGCCCGCGCCAGCCCGACGCGCTTGCGCATGCCGCCGGAGATCTCGGACGGGAACTTGTGCTCGGCGTCGACGATATCCAGCTCGTGGAGACGCTTGAGGCAGATTTCCTTGATCTCGCGGTCGGGCTTCTTGGTGTGCTCGCGCAGGGGAAAGGCGACGTTCTCCATCACGGTCATCGAATCGAACAGCGCCGAGTACTGGAACACCATGCCGAACTTCTTGCGCAGCCTCGACAGCTCGTAGTCGCCCATCGGCACGATGTCCTCGCCGTCGACGAAGATGTGGCCGGCTTCGGGCTTCAACAAGCCGATGATGTGGCGGATGAGCACGCTCTTGCCCGTGCCCGAGCCGCCAATGACGAAATTGATCTTGCCGCGGAACAGGTCCAGGTCCACGCCGTCGAGCACGGTCTGCTTGCCGAAGCGCTTCACGAGCCCGTGGATTCGGATGTGCACGGCGTCCTGCGGCCCCGGCACCTCGATGCCGTCGACGAGGCGCGGCGCGGCGGGCGCCGGGGCTGCGGCGGGTGCGGCCTGGACCGCGGCGTGGGCCGGGTCCGCAGCCGGGGGCGAAGGCGTGGCGGCGGCCGCCCTCATGCGAGCCGCTCCGTCATGAGGTCCGTGATGAGGTAGTCGAATATCAGAATCGCCACCGACGACCAGACGACCGAGCGCGTCGTGGCCGTGCCGACGCCCTTCGCCCCGCCGGCTGCATTGTAGCCGTTGTAGCAGGAGATCACCGAAAGGATGAGCCCGAAGACAAGCGACTTCACCAGCCCCATGTAGATGTCGGCCGGATCGGTGAAGAAGCGGAAGTTCTCCAACGCCGGGCCGGGATCGACGCCGAACGCATACACGCCGAGCAGGTACGCGCCGGAGATGCCGACCCCGTTGAAGACCATGACGAGCGCCGGCATCATGATGATGGTCGCCACGACGCGCGGCATGACCAGGTAGTGCACGGGGCTCACCGCCATCGTCGCCATCGCTTCGATCTGCTCGGTGATGCGCATGGTGCCGAGCTCGGTGGCCATGGCCGAGCCGGCGCGCGCGGTCACCATCAGGGCGCCGAGCACCGGGCTGAGCTCGCGCGCCAGCGCCAGCGCCGCGCCCGCCAGGTACAGCGCCTCCTGGCGGAACTTGGCGAGGTTGAAGATGGTCTGCACGGCGATGACGGCGCCGGTGAACGCGCTGGTGAGAATGACGATCGACAGCGACCCGACGCCGACGAACTCCAACTGCTCGGCGAGCAGCTTGAGCCGGTAGGGCGGGCGGATCGCCCAAACGAACGTCTGGGCGGCGAGCGTGATGACCTCGCCCACGACCTGGAGAAAGCGCACCGCGGCGGCGAGGATCGCGTCGCCGGCGCGCAGCGGCGAGCTGAGCACCCGCCCCAGCCGGGACGGGGGCTTCTCCAGCCGGTCGAGCTTCTCGACCTTGTCGACCTTGACGGCCTCAGGCACCGACGTACTCCCGCGGCACGCGCGCCGACACGGAAGTAAGAACCTCGTAGGGGATGGACTCGCGCCAGCCCGCCAGCTCCTCGGCGCCGAGCCCGTCGCCGAGCAGCACCGCTTCGTCCCCCTCCGCGACCGCCGGCAGATCGGTCACGTCGGCCATCAGCAGATCCATGCAGACCGTGCCCACGACCGGCACGCGCCGTCCGTGCACCAGGACTTCGCCGCGCCGCCCCATGCGACGGTCGTAGCCGTCGGCATAACCGACCGGCAGCACCGCGATGCGGCTGGGACGCTCCGCCACCCATCGCCCGCCGTAGGAGACCGTGCCGCCCGCGGCAACGTCCTGCACCAGGGCGATGTGCGTGGACCAGCGCATCGCCGGGCGCAGCGCCTCGGCGCCCGGCGCGCCGGCGAACGGCGCCACGCCGTAGAGCGCGATTCCAGGGCGGCAATGCGTGTAGCGGCCCCGCGCCGCCCCGAACGTGCCGGCGCTGTTGGCGGCGTGAATCCACAGGCGCGCGCGCGCCGGCCCCGGCAGCACCGCGCGCACCGCTTCCACGGCGGCGTCGAACGCGGCGAGCTGGCGGCGCGTGGCTTCGAGCGCGTCGGGCTCGCTCTCGTCGGCGCGCGCCAGGTGCGTCATCACGCCCTCCAGCTCCACGCCGGGGACGGCGGCGATGGCGGCCGCCAGCGCCGCGGCCCGCGCCGGGTCCGGCGAGGCGCCGAGCCGGCCCATGCCGGTGTCGAGCTTGAGGTGCACGCGGGCGCGCGCGCCGCTGTTGCCGTTGCCGCCGGCGCTACCGGTGCCGCTGCCGGCGCCGGCGCCGGCACCGCCGAGGCCGCTCCCGCCGCCGACCGCGCGCGCCGCCGCGCCCAGCCGCTCCGCGGCGGCGCGGTCCCACACCACGACCGACATGCGCCCCGCCACCGCCGCCTCGGCCGCCGCCGCCGGCGTGGCTGCGCGGCCGTCCGGCCCGCCGCCCAGCGGCAATCCCCCCAGCACCAGCAGCGGCGCCGTCACGCCCGCCTCGCGCAGCCCGAGCCCGCCCTCTACGAGCGCCACGCCAAGCGCCTCGGCGCCGGCGTGCTCCAGCGTGCGCGCGCAGCGCACCGCCCCGTGCCCGTACGCGTTCGCCTTCACGACGGCGATCGTTCCCACGCCGCGTCCCGCCACGCCGCGCACCACGTCCAGGTTGTGGCGCACGGCGTCGAGATCGATGACGGCGCGCGTGGGCCGAAACGACGGACCGGCGCGCCCGCCGGGGACGACGCGCTCCCGTGTCGGCAACGCCCCCTCGGCGATCGTGACGAGCAGCGAAGGTCCTTTCATGTTCGTGCCGGGCCGGCCAGATCGAGCGCTTCCAAGCGTAGCGTCATGCAAGCCGCGTTCCCCCGAGGCGCAGGCCCACCGATGCCCAACAGCGCATCATTGCACCGGAATCCGCACCCGACAAGAAACGCACGCCTTCGTGTGTGGCTCGCCGGCCACAGCCACGCCGCCCGCCGGGCGGGTCGGTCACAGGTTGCGCGGGGGGGCGTCGCGCGCTACGTTGCGCCGCGCCATGCCCCTGGGAGACCTCTTCAGCGCCGAGGGACGCAAGAAGCGCCGCATCGAGAAGAGCTGCGAGCGCGTGAACGAGAAATACGCGCAGAGCGTCGACCGGTTCGGGGCGATGGAGTTCCTCGTCAAGGACGGCGCCTCGGCGGAAGGGGTCGTGTCGCTGTTGCGGCGCTTCTTCTGGACCTACGACAAGACCATCGAGGACCGCGACGAGAAGGACTACGCGTTCCGCGGGCTCGTGCACCTCGGCCAGACGCTCGTCGTCCCCCAGGTCAGGAAGATGCTGCGCACGGCCGACGGCTCGGTTTCGTGGCTGCTGCGCCTGCTGGTGGAGCTGACCTCCCCAGCGGACGCGCAGGACATCGCCGCCGAGGCGCTCGCCGCCTGCTCGGGAAGCGACTTCGAGCGCGACCCGCAGAAGCGCATCGACCTCGTGCATTTCCTCCAGGACTTCCCCCTGCCTTCCACGGTGCAGACGCTGCTGCCGCTGGTGAGCGACTTCTCGGAGGAGATCCGCTACGTCGTCGTGGACGCGCTGTTCCTGCTGAAGGCGGAGCAGGCGCGAGATCCGCTGCTGCAACAGCTCATCGCCGAAGAGTCGGGGCGGGTGCGCGCGCGCATCGTCGAGGGGTTCGCGGCGCTGAGCTGGGACGTCAAGGGGTTCACGGCCCAGGTCGAAGCGCTCCTGCCCGAGGGGTACCGGCTCGACAAGTCGGGGCACGTGAAGCTCATTCCGGTGAAGGCGGCGGCGGCGGCGCGCTCGCAGCCGGCGCCCGGGAAGAAGTGAGGCGTGTGTCCGCGAAGCTGACGGTCAAGGTGAACGGAGAGCCGCGCGAGCTGCCGGAGGGGTCGACGGTGAGCGACCTGCTGGCGGCGATGGGCGTGGAGAGCGCGCGCGTGGCGGTCGAGCGCAACCGCGACATCGTGCCGCGCGCCCGCCACCCGGAGACGCGGCTCGCCGAGGGCGACGAGGTCGAGGTCGTCCATTTCGTCGGAGGCGGCTGACCATGACGCAGCCCGCAGGCAGCGACGTCTGGAAGGTCGGCAGCCACGAGCTTCGCTCACGGCTCATCGTCGGCACGGGGAAGTACGCGACGATGGAGCTGATGGCCGCGGCGCTCAGCGCCTCGGGGGCGGAGCTGGTGACGGTGGCGGTGCGGCGCGTGGAC
>DASYRF010000302.1:0-11737 GCA_036004705.1 Myxococcota bacterium | reverse complement strand
TCGCCCTCGCGCTCGCCGGCGGGCTCGCCTTCCCTGGCGTCGCCCGCGCCGGCGGCATCACCGTTCCGCGCGTCGGCGGGCTGAACTTCTCCTCGCCGGTCGAGGGCACGCACGGGGCTTTCTGGTGGAACCCGGCGGCGCTCGGGCTGATGGACGGGCTGCAGATCTCGCTCGACGCCAACATCACGTACGCTATCGGCTCGTACGAACGCACCATCGACCCGAACGGGGACCCGGCGGCGGCGGGGCGCTACCCGGTGGAGAAGTTCCACGCCATCGCCCCCGGACCGCTGCTCGGCGTCAGCTACCGGTACGGGCGCGTCGCCTTCGGCGTCGGGGTGCTCGTGCCCTTCGGCCGCGACGTCGACTATCCGGGCACGGAAGAGGCGAAGACGTCCGACGCCGCGTCGCTCACCGACGCGCTCTCGCCGGGGCGCTACCACCTCGTGCACACCGACTTCAAGCACTTCTACCTGTCGCCCGGCGTGGCGGTCGAGATCGTGCGCGACACGCTGTGGGTCGGCGCCACGTTCAACGTGATGTACGGGCAATTCGCGACCTGGCTGGCGGTGGACCAGGGCACCAGCGAGGACGTCACCCTGCAGGCCATCTCGCGCATCGGCGCGAAGTGCGCCGGGTCGCTGGACATGGACTCGGTGTGCACGCCCGGCGCGGACGGCACGCTGACGAAGGAGCATCCGCTGACGTCGCTGGACTTCGGCTTCACGGCGGGGCTCCTGCTGAAGCCGACGGACGCCTTCAAGCTCGGCGCATCGCTTTCCAGCGGCACGAAGTCGCACTTCGAAGGGCGCGGGCTGTTCACCATTCCGTCGGCGCTCGGCGGCACGACCTACGAAGCGGACGTGGACCTCACGTACAACCTGCCGTGGACGTTCAACGTCGGCGCCGAGTACAAGCTGAAGCGCAAGCTCGAGATCGACGTCTGGTACACGTTCCAGAACTACCAGGTGCACGACGACTTCCTCATCTGCGTGGGTGCGGCGAACGGCATCGAAGGGACGACCGACGCCAACGCGCGCTGCGCCGACGACGCCGCCGACAACGACCCGGTGGCGTTCGGACTGCTGAACAAGGCCACGGTGCGCTACCGCGGCTACAAGGCGAGCCACGCCCTGGCGGTGGGCGTGGCCTACCCGGTGGTGGCCGACATGTTGAAGGTCGGGCTCAACGTCATGTACGAGAACTCGTCGGTGCCGAAGAGCGCCATCACGCTCGCCTCGGTGGACGGCAAGAAGATCGACGTGCTGCTGGCGGCGCAGCTCACGCCCGCGCCGTGGCTCGCCGTCAACCTCGGGCTCAGCTACATCTGGGGCCCGACCACCGACAACACCGGCGAGAGCGACTTCCGGCGCTCTAGCATCGGCTGCGACCCGAAGAACCCGACGGCCGCGCCCGTCTGCGGCACGGAGGAGTTCGGCCCCGGCGACGGCATCTACAAGCTCGGCGTCTTCCGCGCCGGCATCGGCGTGGCCGTAAAGTTCTTCCAACCGGCCGTGACGAAGAAGGTGGACTTCTACATGCCGCCGACCGTCACGCCCTCCGGCGAGAGCGCCCCCGCCAGCGCCCCCAGCACGACCACGGGCCCGGCCGCGTCGAGCGCCCCCGCCCCTACGACCAAGCCCGCCCCGTAGCTCGCCCGCACCGCCGGAACCGGAACCCGAACCGGAACCGGAACCGGAACCGGAACCGGAACCGGAACGGAGCCGGAACCGGAACCGGCCGGCTCTGCGCGGGGCGAGTGGGCGTCACTCGGCGCGGACGGCGGGGGCGTCGGCGCAGTCGGCCAGGCCTTCGGCGATGCGCCAGCCGCCGGCGCCCCACTGTTCCACTTTGTAGAGCAGGCGCGGCTCGTCGGTGATCACGGCGTCGACGCCGAGCGTCGTCATCCAGGCCATCTCGCGCGGGTCGTTCACGGTCCAGACGTGGACGCGGGCGCCGACGGCGCGCCAGCGCGCCATGAAACGGTTCGAAACGAGCTTGCGCTCGGGGTTCACGGCGAGGCGCGGCCATAGCACGAGCGCCCCGGCGCCGCTGCGCAACGGCAGCGACTCGCCTCCCTCGAACAGGAAGGCGCCGCGCGCCTCGGGCAGGGCGCGGCGCATCGCCAGCAGCGCCAGCGGGTGGAACGACGACACCAGAAGGCGGTCGCCGAGCCCGGCGCCGCGCAGGACGTCGGCGACGGCGGCGGCCAGACGCGCGATGGCGCGCGGCGAGGCGTCGCGCTCGGCCTTCAGCTCGACGTTCAGAAGCAGCTCGTCGCCGCAGGCGCGCACGATCTCGTCGAGATTGGCGAGCGGCGCCTCCCCCAGGGGCTCGGGCGGGCGCAGCGCCGCGTCGGGCGGCAGGACCTCGGCGCGCCCCACGGGACGCTGCGCGCGTACGCGCCGCGCGGCCAGCATCGCCGCGGGAAGCTCGCCCACCCGACCGGGCGTTCCGGTCAAGCGACGAAGGTCGGCGTCGTGCACGACGACCGGCACGCCGTCCCCCGACAAACGCACGTCGATCTCCACGCCGTCCGCCCCGGCGGCGCGTGCCGCGCGGACGGCCGGCACCGTGTTCTCCGGCGCCGTCGCCGTGTCGCCGCGGTGGGCGATGATGAGCGTGCGGCCGCCGCCGTCCCACGTCTGGACGCCCATGCTCAGGCCGCTTCCACCGGCGCGCTGGACGGCGGCGCGCCCGCCGCACCCTCCTCCACGAAGCGCCGGTGGGCGAGCCGCTGCGCCTCGGCGACCGCGCCCGGGGCCACCGCCGCGGCGACCGACGCCGCGGTCACGCAGGTCCCCCAGACGGCGATGCCGGCGGCGGCGAGCGCGCGCCGAAGCTCGGCCGCCAGGGCCGGGCGATCGCCGAGGCCGTCGCCGACCAGCGTCACGCTTCCCTCGCGCCGCGGCGGCGCGCCCAGATGGCGCGCGCACAGCGCCGCCAGCGCCTCCTCGGCGGGGTTGCCTTCGAGCGGCAGCGTCACGCGCGCGCGGCCGTCCTGCGTGGTCACCTGCGCGCCCACCGCGCCGCGCGCGTCGAGCTCCGCCAGCAGCGCGTCGAGCCCGCCTTCCGGCCCCTCGGCGCACAGCAGATCGTCACGCGCCGCCACGGCGCGCACCACGCCGCGCCGCGCCGCGCCGCCCCCTTCGCGCCGCATCGCCGTGCCCGCGCCGCCGCCCTCGGCCGCGCGCGCGTACACCAGCACGCCCGCCTTCTGCGCCCACTCGACCGCCTGGGCGCAGAGCACGCGCGCGCCGCCGCGCGCCATCTCCAGCACCTCGTCGTACGTCAGCTCGTCGAGCTTGCCCGCCGGCGCGACGGCGCGCGGATCGGCGCTGTAGACGCCGTCCACGTCCGACAGCAACTCGCAGTACTCGGCGCGCAGGGCCGCCGCCAGCGCCACCGCCGTCGTGTCCGAGCCGCCGCGCCCGAGCGTGGTGACCTCGCGCTTGTACGAGACGCCCTGGTAGCCGGCGACGATGACGACGTGCCCGCGCGCCAGCTCGTCCTCGATGCGCACCGGCCGCACCTCGATGATGCGCGCGTTGAAATGGCGGTCGTTGGTGATGATGCCGCTCTGCGAGCCGGTGAAGGAGACGGCGTCGACGCCGCGCTTCTCGATGGCCATGGCGAGAAGCGCCATGGAGATTCGCTCGCCCGCGCTCAGCAGCATGTCCAGCTCGCGGCGCGGCGGGTCGGCGTGCACGGCGCGCGCCAGCTTAAGGAGCTCGTCGGTGGTGTGCCCCATCGCCGAGACGACGACGACGACCTGGTGCCCCTGGGCGCGCGTCGCCACGACGCGGTCGGCCACGCGGCCCAGCTTCTCCGGCGTGGCGACGGACGTGCCGCCGTACTTCTGCACCACGACGCCCATGGCGGAATCTCAGTACCAGAGCGGCGCCCGGCGCGGAAGTGGCCGGGGTCCCGTTCTGGTTCCGGTTCCGGTTCCGGTTCCGGTTCCGGCTCCGGTTCCGGTTCCGGCTCCGGTTCCGGTTCCGGTTCCGGTTGCGGCTCCGGTTCCGGCTGGGGTTCCGGATGATGGTCTGCGCCCAGGATCGGAACTTGGTCGTCGGTTGTGACCGGTGCTAGCGGTGGGCCGAGCGATAGAGCGCGAGCACCGCTCCGGTGGGGTCGGCGATGACGGAGAAGCGGCCCACGTTGGGGATGTCGCGCGGCGGGACGAAGACCTGCGCTCGCAGCGACGCTGCCTTCTGCGTGGCGGCGTCGACGTCGTCCACCGCGACGTAGGGGCACCAGAAGGGGCGATGCGCGGCGGGGTCGGGCTGCCTCAGCATGCCGGCGAAGTCGCGGCCGCCGTCCTTCACCAGCCAGTAGGGGTTGTCGGGCATCGGCAGCTTCTCGATCTGCCAGCCGAACAGGCCGCGGTAGAACGCTGCCGCGCCCTCCGGGTCGGTCGTCAACAGCTCGTCGTAGCAGAACGTGCCGTGCGGCAGCGGGCCGGGCGCGGGGTCGGGCGGCGGTACCGCGTCGGCGAGACGCGCCAGCGGCGAGAAGGTCCCTCCCTGCGGGTCGTTCACGACCGCGAAGCGGCCGAGCTTGGGGATGTCCGTCGGCGACACGCATACGGCCCCGCCGAGCTCGCCGATGCGCTTGCACGCCGCGTCGACGTCCTCGACGGCGATGTAGGGAATCCAGTGCGAAGAGGGCAAGCCCGGCTCCGGCATGATGGCGCCGAAGCGGCGGTCTCCCTGCCGGAAGAGCCATACGGTGAACGGCCCCATTTTCATCTCGTCCAGCGTCCAGCCGAAGAGCGCCGGGTAGAACGCCTTCGCCGCGTCGGCGTTGGTGGTCATGAGGTCGTGCCAGATGAAGCGTCCGGGCTTGAAGCGCGCGGTCCTGGGCGCGGCGGCCGGCGCGCCCGGCGCGGCCGACGGCGCCGCCGTGCTGGGCCTCGGTGCCGGCTTGGGTGCCGCCTTGGACGCCGGCTTGGGCGCCGGCTTGGCCGCGGCCTTCGCAGCGGAGCGCGCACGGACGCCCGCGCTCGACTTGGACTTCGCGCCGGACTTGGACGAGACCCTCGCCTTTGCCTTCGCCTTCGGCGCGGCCTTGGACTTCGACTTGGACTTCGACTTCGACCTCGACGTCGTGCTGGGCATCGTCCCTCCTGTAAGTGCGTCGGCGGATGCTACGTCGAGCTCGGAGCCGCCGTCCAGGTCCGCGCGCGGCACGCGCCCATGCGAGCATGGCCCGGCGCCGGTGCGCTTGACGCTGCGCGCCGCGGCTTGCTAGCGTCCGCGCCCTCGACGGGCGACGCCGATCGGCGCAACGCCCCTCGCCCAAAGGGAGGAAACCCATGCGCACGGCGCGAGGCAGGACGCGGACGCGGACGATGACGGTGGCGGCGGGGCTCGCGGCGGCGGCGGCGCTCGCCGGCGGCTGCGGCGCAAAGAACACGGCCTGGGAAGCGGCCCCTCCTCCGGCCGGTGCTGGCGCCAGCGGCGACGCGAGCGCACTGGCCGCCCTGGTCGCGGACGGCGACGCCGCCTGGCAGCACCGCACCGACGAAGCGCAGATCCGCGCCGCGATCGCCAAGTACGAGGAGGCCGTCGCCAAGGGCGCCGACTGGCACGCCTACGAGAAGCTCAGCCACGCCTACTATTTCCTGGCCGACGGCACGCTGCGCTTCCAGCCGGAGAAGAAGGAAGAATTCCTGGCGACTTTCGAGAAGGGGCTCACGGTCGCGGCGCACGGCATGCTCGCCGCATCCGCCGAGTTCGCCGCGAAAGTCTTGAAGGCCGGCGAGAAGCCGGAGGACAACCTGACGCTCCTCCCGACCGACGCGATCGGCCTGATGTACTGGTACGCGACGAACCTGGGGAAGTGGGCCGTGGAGAAGGGCTTCACGACGGTGCTCGGGCGCAAGGACGAGATCAAGAAGTACTCGGAGCGCGTGCTGTCCATCGACGAGAAGTGGTTCTTCGGCGCGGCGCACCGCTACTTCGGGTCGTTCTACGCCAAGGCGCCCGCCTTCGCCGGCGGCGACATGGAGAAGTCGAAGGAGCACTTCGACAAGGCCATCGAGATCGGTCCGAACTACGTCGCGACCTACGTCCTCATCGCCGAGTTCTACATGACCAAGCAAGGCGACCGCGAAGGCTTCGAGAAGTACCTGAAGCACGTGCTCGACACGCCCGACGACGTCCTGCCCGACTACGTCGCCGAGACCAAGGTCGAGAAGCGCAAGGCCAAGGCCCTGATGGACAAGATCGACGAGCTGTTCTGAGCCCAGGGCCGGCGAAGCCGGAGACCCTGGGCTCAGCCTACTCGGCGTTCGAAACCGCCTCCGCGGTCTTCGAGGCACGACGCACCGAGGCGCCACGCCTCGAAGCCCCCCCCGATTTCTTCACACTCTTGGGTCGAGGGCTTCTACAACCCGATGAACTTCACCGTCCTGAAGGCCAGCGCGAGCGGCGGCCCCCAGTAGAGGCCGAGCACGACCACCGGCACCGCCAGCGCGACGAGCGGGATGGTGTGTACGCGGGCGAACGCCACCGGCGACGCGTCGAGCGGCTTCTCCAGGAACATCACGCGCACGATCTTCGCGTAGTAATAGAGCGACAGCGCGCTGTTGAGGATGCCGATCACCGCCAGCGCGACATACCAGACGCCGCCCTTGGCCACGACGGACGCGAACAGGTAGTACTTGCCGACGAAGCCGCCGAGCGGCGGCAGCCCGGTCAGCGAGAACAGGAAAATGGCCAGCAGGATGGCCACCAGGGGGGCGCGCACGCCGAGCCCCTGGTAATGGCGCAGGTCCTCGCCCGGATCGTCCTTGCTGCCCAGCTCGCGCGCCATGGCGATGACGACCAGGAAGGCGCCGAGGTTCATCGCCAGGTACACCACGAGGTAGAAGACGATCGCGGCGAGCCCGTCGGGCGTCGCCACCACCAGCCCCATCAGCACGTAGCCCACGTGCGCGATGGACGAGTACGCCAACAGACGCTTCATGTTCGTCTGGCCGAGCGCCGCCAGATTGCCGAGCGTCATCGACGCGACCGACACGACCCCCAGCACCGCCTGCCAGGGAATGACCGCGTCCGCCCCACCCGGCCCGGTCGCCCCCGGCTGGTAGAACACGCCGTAGAAGACGCGCACGAAGACGGCGAACCCGGCCAGCTTGGGCCCGACGCTGAAGAACGCCGTCACCGGCGTGGGCGCGCCCTCGTACACGTCTGGGCACCACATGTGGAACGGCACCGCGGCGATCTTGAAGGCGAAGCCGACGATGACGAGCGTGGCGGCCAGCATCAGCACCGGCGACATGGCGATGCCGGCGGCGGTGACGACGGCCGCGCGCATCTCCACGAGCTTGGTCGCGCCGGTCGCGCCGTACATGAGGCTCATGCCGTAGAGCATTGCCCCCGAGGCCACGCCCCCGTAGATGACGTACTTGAGCGCCGCCTCCGACGCGCGCCGGTCGCGGCGGTGGTAGCCGGCCAGCACGTAGCTCGTCATCGACACCGTCTCGAGGCCGATGAAGATGGTGAGCAGGTCGGTCGCCGACGACAGCAGGTAGATGCCGAGGGTCGTGGTCAGCAACAGGGCGTGGAACTCCGCCGACCCCTTCAGCCGCATGTCCTCCGTCTCGCGCGCGCGCCAGGCCAGCAGCACCGCGAGCGCCGTGGTGACTGCCGCCGCCGCCTTGAAGAACGCGGCGAACGGGTCCCACACCATGAGTCCGCCGAACAGCGAGGCGGGCTCCGGCCGGCGCATCATCACCAAGGCCATCGCCACCATGGACCCGACCAGCGTGCCGATCGTCAGGGCCGCGGCGTGCGCGCGCGGGGCCGGGCGGTACAGCACTTCCCACAGCAGCACAAGCAGGATCCCCGTGACGAGGATCGTCTCCGGCCAGAAGTAGCCGAGGAAGCTCTGGGCATTGTTGGTGAACATGGCTTGTCGCGCGCCGGCGTCAGCCGCCCACCGCGGAGGTGACCGCCGTCGCTACCGGAAGCGCGCTTTGCACCTGCAGGATCAAGTCGGCCATCCCGGTGTTGATCATGTTCAAGATGGGCACCGGCCAGAAGCCGAGCAGAATCACCAGCACGCCCAGCGGCACCAGCGTCAGGAGCTCGCGGCCGTTGATCTCCGGCACGTGGCCCTTCCACTGCTCGTTGAACTTCCCGAGGAACATCTTCTGCAGCGCCCACAGGCAATAGGCGGCGGTGACGATGACCGCCACGGCGGCGAGCACCGTGTAGGTCGTGTACACCGGGAACGCCCCTAGGAAGACGAGCGCCTCGGAGATGAAGCCCGCGAGCCCCGGCAGGCCCAGGTTGGCCATGAGCGCCAGGCCGAAGACTGCCGCGTAGACGGGCATCTCGGCGGCGAGCCCGCCGAAGTTGTCTACGTTGCGCGTGTGCGTGCGGTCGTAGATCACGCCCACGCACAAGAACAGCATCCCGGAGATGAGCCCGTGGTTCCACATCTGGAACATCGCGCCGTTCATGCCCTCGGGCGTGAGCGCCGCCATCCCCAGCATCACGTAGCCCATGTGCGAGACCGACGAGTAGGCGACCAGCTTCTTCAGGTCCTTCTTGTCGATCATGATCTGCGCCATCGCGGCAAACGCGCCGTAGACGATGTTGATGACGCCGAAGAGGGCCACGAAGTCGATCGCCCAATGCGTGGCGTCGGGGAGGGCGGCGAAGTTGAACCGCAGGATCCCGTACGTCCCCATCTTCAAGAGCACGGCGGCCAGGATCACCGAGATGGGCGTCGGCGCCTCCACGTGCGCGTCGGGCAGCCAGGTGTGGAACGGGAACATCGGGATCTTGATGCAGAAGCCGAGGAACAGCCCGACCCACGCCAGGTGGCTCAGCTGCATGCCGCCGATGAGCGCCTTGGAGAAGTCGTTGTGATACGTCATCTCGATGACGTTGAACGTGTGCGTGGCGACCTGGCCGTCGACCAGGAAGCTGGGGTTCGTGTTGTAGTACATCGCGATGATCGCCAGCAGCATCAGCACCGAGCCGGCCAGCGTATAGAGGAAGAACTTGATGGCCGCGTAGCTGCGGTTGGGCCCGCCCCAGATCCCGATGAGGAAGTACATCGGAAGCAGCATCACCTCCCAGAAGACGTAGAAGAGGAAGAAGTCGAGCGCCACGAAGGTGCCGAGCATGCCGACTTCCAGCAGCAGGAACATGGCGAAGTAGCCCTTCACCTTGTCCGTGATGCCCCAGGAGGCGAAGACGGCGATCCAGGAGATGAACGCCGTGAGGAGCACCATCAGCACGTTGGTGCCGTCGACGCCCAGGTAGAACTCGATGTTGAAGCGCGGGATCCAGACGCCGTGCTCGACCCACTGCAGCCCGTAGCTCCCGGTCGCGACGCCGTAGCCGCGGTCGAACTGCCAGAAAAGGTACACCGCCACGACGAGCGGCACGGTGGTGACGGCCACCGCCAGCCAGCGCACCATGTCGTCGGTGAAGCGCTTCCCCAGCGCCAGCGGCAGCAGGACGATCAGCAGCAGTCCCGCCAGCGGGCTGAAGATGGCGAGCGACAGCCAATGCGTCTCGTGCCAGGCGACCTTGGCGCTGAGCCGCGGCGTCTCCGGGTCGTCGGTCTGAAACTGCACGAACGAGAAGACCTGCCTGGCGTCACCGGGTGTGAGCCTCAGCGTGACGACGCGCTCCTCCAGCGGGGCGAGGACGAACGCGCCCGGGTCGGGGTCGAGCACCAGCGTGGTAGGCCGGCGGGTGACTCCCTTGTCGAGGGCGTGGCCGTCGGCCGTCGCCTCGGCCGGGTCGATCGCGACCTCGACCCGGGTGACGTTCAAGGCGGTGGTGCCCTCGTTGCGGATCCTCAAAGTACCCGTGTAGTCGACATGATCGGCGACGGGGACGGCGGTGCTCAGATCGACGGACGTGGCTGACAGCACGGCGCGCGGGGCCGGCGCAGCGGAGACCTCGGCGCCTGCCGGAGGAGCCGCGCCCAGCTCAACGGTGTTCCCGGGCAGCGCCGCGGCGGTGGCGGGTGCGGCGGGCGGAGGCTCGTCGGCAGCGGCGGCGCGCACCACCGCGACCGGCGCCAGCGCGAGCGCGAGCACCAGCGCGCCCCTGGGGCCCCAGACGCGGCCCGCGGCCGGCGCCCCCGCGTGTCTCGATTTGAGATTCATGCGTGTCCTCATGCGACGAATCTGAAGATGACGAACAAGATCAGGACCCCGATGGCCGCCACGGCGGCGTAGTGCTGGATGCGCCCCGTCTGCAGCTTGCGCACCTGGCGCCCGCCGGCGAGGAAGGCGTTGGCAACGCCGTTCACCGCCCCGTCGACGACGTACTTGTCGATGAGGCCGTCGGCGAAGGCCACGAAACGAACGATCGCGCCCACGCCGTTGACCACGCCGTCCACCACGTTCTTGTCGAACAGGCCGATCCCCTTCGACAGCAGGACTGCCCCGCGCAGCACGGTCGCCTCGTAGAGCTCGTCCACGCGGTACTTGTCGTAGGCGAGCTGCCACAAGGCGTGGTAGCGCTCCTTGAGCCGCGCCGGCAGCTCGCTGGGCTTTCCGTACAGAAGGTACGCCGCGGCGGTCCCGACCGCGGCGATGCCGACCGAGGCGACCATGAGCCCCCACTCCGCCGCCTTGCTGTGCGCGAAGTGAAGGTGCGCCGCCGACGAGGCGAGCACCGGCTCGAGCCAGCGTTCGAGCAGCGGCATGATCCCGACCGGCGCCCAGAGGCCCAGAAGGACGGTGGCGAAGCAGAGCCCCGCCAGGAAGACGAGCACGCCCGTCATCGTCGCCGGCGACTCGTGCGGCTCCGGCGCCGCCGCCTCGGGGCCGTGGTCGTCCCCGTGCGCGTGCGCGAGGTCGGCGGGGCCGTGGCCGTGCGCGTCCTTCGCCTCGTGCCCGAGCGCGGCGTGGTCGTCCTGCGCGTGCGCCGCGTGGATGCGATGCGCGGCGGCGAACCCGCGGAAGGACCCCTCGAACGTCATGAAGTACGAGCGAAACATGTAGAAGGCCGTCCCGCCCGCCGTGATCCAGCCCACGAGCCAGATCGTCCAGCCGGGGATCAGCAAATGCTGCGCGGAGAACGCCTTCCAGAGGATCTCGTCCTTGGAGTAGAAGCCGTTCGCCACGGGGAAGCCGGCGATGGCGACGCAGGCGACGAGGTACGTCCAGCGCGTGCGCGGCAGCCACTTCCGCAGGCCGCCCATGTTGCGCATGTCCTGCGCCTCGTCGTCGTCGTGGACGATCGGGTGCATCGCGTGGATGACCGAGCCGGCCCCCAGGAACAGGCAGGCCTTGAAGCAGGCGTGCGTCAGCAAGTGGTACACGCCCGCCCAGTAACCGCCCACGCCCACGCCGATGAACATGAAGCCGAGCTGCGAGATGGTGCTGTAGGCGAGCACCTTCTTGATGTCGTACTGGAAGAATCCGATGGACGCGGCGAAGAGCGCCGTCAGCACGCCCACGCCCGCCACGACGGTCATCGCCGCCGGTGACAGCGCAAACAGGAAGTTCAGCCGCGCCACCATGTAGACGCCGGCCGTCACCATGGTGGCGGCGTGGATGAGCGCGGAGACCGGCGTGGGGCCGGCCATCGCGTCCGGCAGCCACACGTACAGGGGGAACTGGGCCGACTTCCCGATCGCCCCGCCGAACAGCAGCAGCGCCGCGACCATCAGCGTGCCGGCCGCGATCTGATCCGTCTCCGCCAGGTGGGTGATCTCGGGGATGTTGGCCGTACCCGCCGCGACGGTGATCACG
>DASYRF010000301.1:0-6847 GCA_036004705.1 Myxococcota bacterium | reverse complement strand
CGCCGCCGTCTTCGCCTTGCGCGCCTCGTCGGCCGCCTTGGCCGCGCCGTCACGGTCGGCGCGCGCGCGGGCCGCCTCGTCGCCGAGCCGCGTCGCCTCGCCGCGCGCCGCCTCCAGCGACTTCTCCAGCCCCTTCACCTTGTCGCGCTCGCCCGCCAGCACCGCCGCGGCCACCTTCACCACCTCGACCGCTTTCGCGGTCGACGCCCGCGCGTCCGCCAGCGCGCGCGACTTCGCCGCCTCGGCCGCGCTCAGCCTCGCCTCCGCCGCCGCCAGCGCCCTGGCATGCTCGTCCGCCGCCCGGGCCGCCGCCTTCTCGGCCTTGTCGGCGCGCGCCGCCGCCGCCGTCGCGCCCTTGTCCGCGTCCGCCGCCTTGGCCAGCGCCGCCGTCCGCTCCGCCTCGAGCGTCTTCACCCGCGCCCCCGCCGCGTCGCGCGCCGCCTCGCTCTCACGCACCTCGCGCTCCAGCGCCTCCACTTTCTTCAGCGCCTCGGCGGCCTTCGCCTCCGCCGCCTTCACCTCGGCACCCGCGCGCGCCGCCGCCGCCTTCGCGTCGGCCACGTCCTTCGCCGCCGCGTCCTTGGCCGTGGCGACGTCCTTCGCCGCCGCGTCCTTGACGGTGGCCACGTCCTTGGCCGCCGCGTCCTTGACGATGGCCACGTCTTTCGCCGCCGACGCCTTCGCGGAGGCGACGTCCTTCGCCGCCGAGGCCTCCGCCGCCGCCGCGTCCCTGCGCGCTGCGTCCGCCGACGCCTTCGCCGCCGCCGCGTCGCGCTTGGCGGCGTCCGCGTCCTTCTTCGCCGCCGCCACTTCCGCGGCGGCCACCGTGGTCACCTTCGGCTCCGCCGGCCCGCCCAGCCCCGTGATGGTGACGATGACCTGAGTCCCTTCGGCGCGGACGTCGTAGCTGCCCTTGCTGGAGAACGACACCGTGAGGCGCGCCGTGCGCGGGGCGCCTCCCTTGCCGCCGTACGTCACCGCGTCGACGGAGTTCACCAGCCCGTTGTCCACGGCGATGGGCGCGCGCAGCCCCGTCGTCTCGCCGCCAGCGATGTCGACGACCACGCGCGGCGGATCGTCGAGCCGAAAGACAGTGAAGATGGGCGCCTCCGACCCGATCGCCACGATGGTCGTGCGCCCGGCCTCCTCGACGACGCGCAGCTCGCCGATGCGGTTGCCCGCGCCCGTCCCCGCCGCCGCGGACGACGACGGCGCCGCCGCCCCCGCCGCGGCCGCCACCGCCAGGGCCACGAGCACCCGCGCCGCCGTCCCACTCGCCTGTCGCGCTCCCACCATGGTTCCGCTCCTCGCCGGCCCGCGCCCGCCCCGCGCGCGCGCCCGCTACAGCGCCTGAATCGAGATGACCCTGCCCTTGTCGACGATGATCAAGCCGCCCACGACGTCGGCGCACTCGCCCGCGCTGGAGCTGCGCCCCCACACCTCCGCCGTCGGGCTCCCCGCCCCGAGCAGCCCCAGCCCCGATCGCTTGGCGAAGCACTTGCCGTAGTTCTTGACGAAGTTCGCCTTCGACATGCCGACCTCGAGCTTGGGCTTGGGGCCGACCGGCACGCCCTCCAGCCCAGGCGCCACGCCCAGGCCGTCCCC
Organism: Myxococcota bacterium; assembly: GCA_036004705.1. Lineage (GTDB taxonomy): Bacteria > Myxococcota_A > Polyangia > DASYRF01 > DASYRF01 > DASYRF01. The sequence continues at coordinate 5,242 of DASYRF010000301.1, read as the reverse complement.
CGCTTCGCTGGGCAAGGGCGCCGCGCCTTTCAACGCCATCGGGTCGCCGCCCTTCAGCGCCTTACGCAAGTCGATCGCCCCGGGGTGGAGCTTGAGGACGCGCTCCACCTCGGTCCCCGTCGAAGGGCTCGATTCGAGGACGGTGATCTCGTCGCCCGCCATGCGCGTGATGCGCGCGCCGGTGCGCCCCAGGCAGTCACCCTTCCGCACCGCCCAGCCGGTGCCGGCGGGGTCGACGAACGTCGCGCGCGGCGCGGCGATGCCCGTGATGATGCCGATGAGCTTCAGCTCGTCAATCGAGTACGACGACAGCACGCAGTCGGTGTGCGTCTTCGGCCCCTCGTCCGGCGCCGTGGCCGCCTCGGGCACGAACGGGCGGAAGGGGTCGCGGTTGTCGATGGCCTCGGCGAAGAAGCGCTCGTCCATGGGCGGCTCTGGCGTCACGACGTACGCGGCGATCGCCTCCAGCTCCGCGTCGGTGTAGACCTTGGCCGGCCCGGCCTTTCGCGAGCCCGGTGCGCCAGCGGCAGGGCGCGGGGACGGCGCGGACGGCGGCGCCGACACCTTCGCCACTTCGACGGCCGCCGCCTTGCCGGCTGTGGTATCGGTGCTCGGCCCCACGGGCGAGCCGCCCGCGCCGCCGCCACCGCCAAACGCCGCTTCACGGCTGGTGAACGCCGCGTCGTCGTCGCCGCAGCCCGCCGCCCCAAGCGTGAGCGCAAGCGCAAGCCCGAGCACGAGCCCGAGCCCGAGCCTCAGCCCGAGCCCGAGCGCGGGCGCGGGCGCCAACCCTCGCCGGCGCGCGCCGAGGCCGGAAGGGCGGCTGGAAGGCTTGCGCAGCGCGCCGCGCGTCATTCGCCCTCCGCCGCTTTCTTGTTGCCCGAGCCTCCGCCGGCCGGGGGCGGGGGCGGCGCCGCGGGCGCCGGCGGGGTCGGTGGCGCGGGGCGCTCTTCGGGCTTGAGGTAGCGGAACGTCGTCGCCACGCAGGTGGCAGTCAGCATCACGCCGCCCTCCGCCATCTTCGGCTCCTTCATCTCGATCGAGCCGACGTTGACGATGCGCGGCAGCCGCCCGACGCGGTCGAAGAACTTCAGGATGCCGTGGTAGGTGCCGCTCATGCGCAGCTCGATGGGAATCTCCGCGTAGAGGTCGCCCAGCAGCTCGTCGTCGGGCTTGATGCTGTCGACGCTGACGCCGATGAGCTTCGCTTCGTTCTCGAACGCCTCGACCAGCGCGGCGACCGCCTTGTCCTGCGGGAGCTGGTTCTCCAGCTCCTTCTTGTCGTCCTCCAACCGGGCGACGTCCTTCTTGTACTTGCGCACGTCCTCCAGGACCTTCTCGTAGTCGGCCTTCTTCCGCTCCAGGTCGATGATCTGCGCCTTGAAGCCGCTGAGCTGCCCGTCGTAGTCGCTGTACCAGAACTGCCAGTAGACGACCCCGACGACGGCCAGCACGATGAGCAGCACCAGCAGCTTCTGCCACGTGGGGATCTTGGCGAACCGGTCGAGGAACTGCTCCATCAGCCACCGCCCTTCGCGCCGTCACCCGACTTGGGCGCCGGGGCGGCGGAGCCCGGCGCGGGCGTCGGGGCGGGGACGGGCGTGCCTGCGGCCGCGGCGCCGCCGGCGCGCAGCGGCGAGTAGTTCACCACCGCCGTGATCGTGAAGGCGATCGTCCGCTCCTTGGTCTTGGCATTCTCCTCGGCGGACAGCGACCCCAGCTCCACGGCATCGAAGTAGTGCGAGAGGCTGAGCCGCTTCTGCAGCTCGGCTACGTCGTCGTTGCTCTTGGCGAAGCCCTCGATCGTCAGCATGCGCGAGTCTTCGCCGAGCCGCTCAATCCAGATGCGCGTCGGGTCCCAGCCCAGGTGAATCTCCGAGCCCGGGCTCTCCTTGAGGATGGCTTCGTACTCGTCCTTGGTGATGGACCAACCGTTGCTGGGGCCGCGCCCGGGGCTCAGAAGCATGGCCAGCTCGTGCAGCATCTTCGACGGCCCGCTGCGCCGCCCGTGCAGCTCGATGAAGATGGCCTTCTGCGCGAGGAGATCGCGCCGCTTCGCCACGTAGACCTCGCGGTCCTTGACCGACGACTCCAGCGCGGTGACCTTGTCCTGCAGCGCCGCCACGTCAGCGGCGGCGGCCTCGACGTCGGCCGACACGGTCTGATCGAAGAAGTAGAGCCCCACGAGCGCGGCCACGAGGATCACCACGAAGAGGATGAGCTGCCGCTGTCCGAGCTCACGCTTGGCCTCCGCCTTGACCGGGAGCAAGTTGATGCGAAGCATGAGCGGCCCGTTCTCCCTCTGGTCCTTTCCGTTCCTCAGCGCCCCGCGGCGTACACGTCGTTGGCGTAGCGCAGCGCCAGCCCCACCGCCACGGCCGCCAGCGGGGCGTTCGCCCGCAAGAAGCCGGCCGGGTACTTCGTCTCGTCGATCTGCAGCCCGCGGAAGGCGTCCAGCACCGTGACCGCCACGTGGGCGCGTTGCTCGATGGCCTTGACCAGCGCCTGCACCCGCGCCGTTCCGCCGCTGAGGTAGATGTGCGAATAGGCCCCGTCGGGCGAGGTGTGCGCGTAGAAGTCGAGCGACCGCTGGATCTCGCCGGCGATGGCCTGGGCCTCGCGGTTGAGCGCGGCGTCGACCTCCTGCGGCACCACGCCCTCGGCGTCGCCGTGGTGGTCTCCTCCGACCTTGTAGGCCTCCGCCTCCTCGAAGCTCACGTTGAGCTGCTTCTGTATCTCCTCGGTGAGCTTGTTGCCGCCGGTGGCGATGTCGCGCGTGAACGAAGGCACCTCGTCGGCGATGACGTTGATGTTGCAGCTCGACGCGCCGGCGTTGATGAGCGCGACGGTCTCGTTCTTGGGCAGCCCGTAGGCGGACTCGAAGGTGTTCTGCACGGCGAAGGCGGCGACGTCCACGACCACGGGCTCCAGCCCGGCCTCGCGCGCCACGGCGGTGTGGTCGTTGATCATGTCCTTCTTGGCGGCGACGAGCAGCACGTCCATCTGCGACTCGCCGGCGGCGCGCTTCACCGGATGGCCGGCGATGAAGACGTCGTTGATGTCGAAGGGGATGTGCTGCTCGGCCTCCCACTGGAGCTGCTCCTCGAGCTCTTCATCGCTCATCGCGGGCAGGGAGATCTTCTTGATGATGACGGAATGCCCGGCGACCGCCATGGCGACGCTCTTGTTCTTGTTGCCGAGGCGCGCGCGCAGCCGCTTGATGGCCTCGACCACCGCGCTCGACGACATGATGGCGCCATCGACGATGGCCTGCTGGGGGAGGGGCTCGACGCCGAAGTTGACCAGCTGGTAGCCGCGCTTGGCCTCGCGAAGCTGCACCATCTTCACGGCCGAGGTGCCGATGTCGAGGCCGACGGCGAGCTTCTTGGCCATGCTAGGTCAACCCCATCGACGCGGCGCGCATTGCGGCAGCCATCGCAGCGTCCGAAGAAGGGTCCACGCCATGAAGTATAGGTGCCCCTTCGCTTCGCGCAAAATTTAAGTATTTCCGGCACCTGACCCAGATGCGCGTGTAAGATCTGCTATGTAGGACAATGTGGGGCAATGCCGCATACCTACGGTGCCGCGCCGCGGGCGGCGGCGCCGGTCGCAGGCTACCGGCGGCAGGCCCGCCCGAGTTATGGTCCACCGCGCGGGGCGCCGGTCGCGCCGCGCGAAGGAGGGCGGGTGCAGGCGGCGTCGGATCAGTGGTTGGACCTTGCCCGCGGGCCGCTGGGCCTGCTGCTGGACCTGGACGGCACGCTCATCCCGTTCGCCGCGACGCCCGCCTTGGCGCGGCCGGGGTCGTCGCTCGTGCGTCTCGTGGAAGCGCTCGCGACGATTCCCGACACGGCGGTCGCCATCGTCAGCGGCCGACCGCGCGCGCGGCTGGACGAGTTCTTCGCCGGCGCGCCTCAGGTCGGGCTGGTGGCGGAGCACGGCGCGTGGCGCCGCACGGCCGGAGTTTGGGAGGCGCTTCCCTTGGAGCAGGGCGCGCTGGAAGACCTCGCCGCCGCGCTCGAGCGGCTCGCTCCGGCCGGCGGCGGGGCGGCCGTCGAGCGCAAGACCGGGTCGCTCGCGCTCCACTTCCGTGCGCTCTCCGCGGCAGACAAGCCGGCGCTGGTGGTGCAGGCGGGCGCGGTCATCCTCCCTTGGCTCGACCGGCATCCGTCGTTCGAGCTGCTCGAGGGGCCCGAGGTGCTGGAGGTCCGCGACCGCCGCGCGCGCAAGTCGGTGGCCGTCCCCTGGCTCCGCGCGCAGGCGGCGCCGGGCGCACGGCTGCTCGCGCTGGGCGACGACGACTCGGACGAGGACCTGTTCGCCGCGCTCGGCCCCTCGGACGAGTGTGTGCGCGTGGGCGCGCCCGACCGCCGCGTCACGCGGGCCCGCTGGTGGCTGCCGGCGCCGGCGGACGCGCACCGCCTCCTCGAGGCGCTGCTGGAGCTGCGGCGCGGGGACGTGCCGGCGCCGCCGGCGGACGTGTGGCCGGCGTCCCTGCCGCCGCGCCTTGCCCCGGCGGCCGGCGGCGCGCACTACGACCTGCTCGTCGTCTCGAACCGGCTCCCCGAGCTGCCGGCCACCGCGGCGTCGATGGAGGCGCGCCAGCGCAACGTGGGCGGGCTGGTGTCGGCGCTGGAGCCGGTGCTGGCGGCGCGGCGCGGGCTATGGCTGGGCTGGAGCGGCCGCACGCGCCCCGACGCCGACCCCGCGGCCTGCGCGCTGGACGACAGCGCGCGCCCCGTGCTGGCGGCGATGGATTTCCCGGCGCGGTGGCAGACGCACTACTACAACGGCTTCTGCAACAGCGCGCTGTGGCCGCTGCTGCATAGCTTCCCCGGCCGGCTGAGGCTGTCGAGCGTCGGCTGGACGACGTACGTCGAGGTGAACGAGAGCTTCGCGGCCGTGGCGGCGCGGCTCGTCGACCGCGACGCCACCGTGTGGATCCACGATTACCATCTGTTCCTGTTGGGGGCGTTTCTGCGGCGCCTCGGGCACCAAGGCAAGCTGGGATTGTTCCTGCACATCCCCTTCCCCCCGGCCGACGTGTTCTTCCTGTTGCCTTGGGCGGAGGAGCTGCTGGCCGGGCTGCTCGCGCTCGACGTCGTGGGGTTCCACACGCCGGACTACGTCGACAACTTCCGCCAGTGCGCCGCGCGGCTGCCGGGGGCGGAGGTCGGCGCGGGGGGCGTGCGCTTCCGCGGGCGGCAAACGCTGGCGGGCGCCTTCCCGCTCGGCATCGTGG
>DASYRF010000300.1:0-14525 GCA_036004705.1 Myxococcota bacterium | reverse complement strand
CTATCCGGACAAGCTGAAGCCCGCAGCGAAGTAGGCCCGCGGCGCGTCGTGCAAGGCGGGGTCGCCGCGGCACTCGCCGCGCGTCCGGCGAGGGATTCGTGGCGGCGCGGCGCGTGCTATCGTTTCGAATGTGGGTTGGTTGACGCGCGAAGCGGTGCGCCGGCCCGCCGAGGGCGGGGTGTTCCGTGCGGGCGCGAACGCGGTGCGCGGGCGCAACGTCCGCTACGGCGCCGCCGAGCGGCCGCTCGCGGGCACCGCGGCGCCACGCCGGCCCGCCGAAGTGCGCGAGGCCACGGTCCTGCCCTCGGTGGCGGCGTCGGTGGAATCGCTTGACGGCCACGGCGAAGCCTTGGACGCACCGACGCGCGTGCGCTTCGAGGCGCAGCTCGGGCACGACTTCTCGCGGGTGCGCGTCCACCGCGACGAGGAGGCCGCGCGCACCGCGGCCGCCCTGGGCGCGAGCGCGTTCGCCTACGGGCCCCACGTCGTCTTCGGGGCCGGAACGTGGTCGCCCGACAGCGGCCCCGGCCAGGCGCTCCTGGAGCACGAGCTGGCGCACGTGGCCGCGCAGGCCGACGCCGGACAGGCGCTGGTTGAGATGGCCCGCCTGCGCGACTTCGTGGACGTCGATCCCCTGCACGATCCATCGCGCCTGACCGACGCGCAGATCGAGGCCACCAGCGAGTACCGGACGTTCACGGATACCGCGCTGGTGTGGCAGACACGCGACAAGGTGACGCCTGGCGAGGCGCGGTTGACCTGCCGGCTCATGCTACGCGCGCTGCGCGACGGCCAGGCCGTTGCTTGGGGCGACGCGGCGACGTTCCTCAGCGCCGCGCGCGCGCAGCTCGGCACACTTACCGCCGCCACCGCGCTGGCCGGGAGCCTGAACTGGGTCGCCTTCAACAGCCCCATGGCCGCGTCCGCGCCGGCGGGGCTCGCCAGCGACTTCGGCCGCTGGCTGCTCGCCGCCGGCAGCGCACCGGACCCGGCGACCGGCAAGATGAATTGCTGGGAGCTTCTGATGTTCTCGGCGTTCCGCGCGGGCGTCGTCACCTTCGCCCGCCTGCAGGCGATGTACAGCGACGCCGCCGCCAAGGTGACGGCCGGCACCGTCACGAGCTTCGGCGACGTCTTCGAGACGACGTTCCGGCGCGGCGGCGAGCACGTGTTCAGCGCGGCCGATCCGAACACACCCCGGCCGCTTCCCGGGGACGTCGTGATCTTCACGCGCGCCGCCAACCATGCGGCCATGGCGACGGGGACACGCGACGGCGCCGGACGTCACGAGATCATCAGCCACTGGCCGCCGCCGGACGGCAGCTTCCAGGTGAAGCGCACGACGATCGAGCAGCTTCTGGCCGACCCGGCGATGGCGCCCGGCACCACGGTCAAGTTCTGGAGCGTGCGTTGGTGAAGCGGTACATGATCGGCGTCACCTTGGTGGCGGCGGCGGCGGCGCTCGCCTGCGGCCGCACTGCGGCGAAAGGGAGGTCCATGGCGGTGGAAGTGCTGGCGCGCGTACCTTGGGGAGCCGCGCCGGCGGCGCTGCCGCTGGTCCTGGAGGACTGGCCTCCCTACGGCGAGGTGTCGCCTGATCAGGTCCGACGCGTCCCCGCGTACGTGCGGCTGCGCGCCGACGCCGCCGGAGGTGCGCACTTGGCGGGGCGGGGCGTGATCGCGCATGTCGGTCCCGGCGGCGCGCTGCGGGGCCTGACCCCCCTCCCGGCCGATGTGAGCGCGCGGCTGGTCGACTTCGCCTGCGAGCCGGACGGAGATTGCTACCTGCTGCAGCGCGACGAAGGGGCGGGCGGGGTTGCTCGCCTGCACCGCGTGACGGCGGCGGGCGGAGGCGCCTGGTCGCGCACGATCTCCGAGGCGGCCTCGCGCGTGCTCCGGTCGCGCGACGGCCGGGTCTACGTCGTCGCCGGCGCGCGTCTGATCGAGGTCGACCCCGCCAGCGGGGCCGATGTGCGCGACCTGCGCCCCGATCGCCTGGGGCCTGACGCCTTCGTCGACGGAGCCGGCGGCCTGCACTCGGTCGTCTACGACGAGGCCACCGGCCGCCGCGGCTTGGCCGTCTTCGCGCCGCCGGCGACCGCCGCGCGTGTGACCCTCGGCGACGACGCCCTCTACCCGTGGCTGGCGACTCCCATCGGCGTCGACGCCGCCGGCCGCCTCTACGTGTGGAACGACCAGCGCGTGGGGCGCGTCGCAGACGGAGGCGTCGAGGAGCTGGCGGCATTCGACGCGCTGGTCCCGCACGGGGGCGGCGTGTACCGAGGGCGTGCGCTGGAAGTGGTCCGGCCCGACGGAACGGAGCTGACGCTGGGGCCGCCGGATCGCCCGGCGGACAACGCGCGCCTGATCGACGTGACCGCGGACGGGCGCTTTTGCGTGCTGGCCGGCGAGGCGCCGGGTCGGCGCGGGGCGCTGGTGATGTTCGCGCCCGACGGCGGCTTCATCGAGCACCGTCCGCTCGCGCCCGACGCTGCGGAGGCACGCCTCCCCGCGTACTCCTACTGGGACGTGGATCCTGACGGGCGCGTGCTCGTGCCTGTGGTGGACCGAGCCGGGGTTGCGATCGTGCGGCTGACGGCTCGCTAGGGCGGCGCGCTCGCGCAATCGGTGGTCGACAGCGGGCGCGGGACCGGAGTAGGGTCCGATACAGAGCCCGATGGGCGATGCCCTGACGCATGTGGCCCGGGCGGTTGGCCGGGCGCCCGCAACGCGCGCGAAGGTTCCTGCCGGGCCCGGTCCGGGTGGACGCGCGCGGGCGGCCGGGCCGGCCTTCGGCGGCCGCCTGCAGGCCAAGCTGGAGATCGGCGGCCACGACGATCCGCAGGAGCGCGAGGCCGATCGCGCGGCGTCCGCGCTCCTGGACACCGTTGCGGTCGGGTCCGCCGCGAACAACGGGGCACGACGGGCGCCGGCGGGGCCGGTGGCGCGACGCTCGGCGGCGCCGGCAGGCGGAGCGCCCGGCGACGGTCGGCCGGCGGCGCGGCGGATCGCGGAGGCGATCGAGCGGCGTCGCGGCGGGGGCCAGCCGCTGCCCGTGGGCACGCGCGCGCGCATGGAGGCGGGGCTCGGCTTCGACTTCGCCAGCGTCCGCGTGCACGCCGACGCGGAGGCGGACGCGCTCAGCGCGGGGATCGGCGCGCGGGCCTTCACCCACGGCGCCGACGTGTACTTCCGTGCCGGCGCGTACGACCCCCAGAGCCGTCCGGGAGCGTGGCTGCTGGCGCACGAGCTCACGCACGTCGCGCAGCAAAGTGCCGCGGGGGAGGGCGGCACCGGAGCGGTCGCGGGCGGGAATGCGGGCGTGCTGCAGCGGAAGTGCGCGTGCGGCGCCGGCGCCGGCCGCTCGGGAAGCTGCGAGGAGTGCGAGGACGAGGCCGCCGCCGCCGGCGGCACGACGCGGGTTCAGCGCTTCGCCGAGGAGTCAGGGGCGGGGGAGGGGACCGCGGCGCGCGCGCCGGCCCCGGAGCCGGAGCGCGAGGCCGCCGCCGCGGAGCCTGGCCCCGCGGCCGGCGCCGCCGGCGGTGCGCTCATCGCCGACGACGATGCCGCGACGCTCGCGCCCGGGCAGATGCGCAAGTCAGAGTTCATCGAGGCGGCGCGTGTGGGCGCCTGCGCTTCGGCCGACGAGGCGATGGCGCGCGTCGGGCGCTCGACCGAAGGCTGTCCCTACGTCGAGCGCGCCCTGGCGTACTACGCGCAGCGCGACGCCGCCCACGTGGAGCGCGCCATGCGGCGCTTCGTCCCGGAAGCGGCGGCGGCGCGGACGGCGCGCGACTATCTCCCGCTCTTTAGCGCGCGGATCGCGCGCGGCGTGGAGCGCTGGGCGACGACGGGCGAGATGCCCGACGTGCCGGAGGAGCTGCGCGCGCACATGATGGGCGGCGGCCTCGGCGGCGTGGTCGCGTCGGTGTTCGGCGCGGTGGGCCGCGCCTTCTCGGCGCTGGCGCGGGCGCTCTTCAAGCCGCGTGACGGCGGCGGCGCCGCCGGACCGGGCGCGGAGCCGAACGTCGCGCTCGGTCCTGGCCGCCCGCTGGACGGCGCGGCGCAAGCGCGCATGGAGCGGGCGTTCGGCCACGGCTTCGGCGGCGTGCGCGTGCATACCGACCGCGCCGCCGCGGACTTGTCGCGGGCGTTCGACGCGCGCGCCTTCACGGTCGGCGAGCGCATCGTCTTCGGCGCGGGCGAGTACCACCCCGGCGATCCCGCGGGCGACGCCCTGCTCGCCCACGAGCTCGCCCATGTCGTGCAACAAGAGGGGGCGGACCCCGGCACGCTGACCCCGGCCGCCCTCCACGCCGGCGGCCGCGGCCCGCTCGAGCACGACGCCGACCGCGCCGCCGCCGGCGCGACGATCGCACTCTGGTCCGGCCGTCCCGACGCCGCCCCCGACGAGCCCGCCGCCCGCCGCCTCGGCCGCACCACCGGCCTGCGCCTGCAGCGCTGTGGCGCCGCCAGTTCCCAACAGCCCGGCCCCGCCGCGGCCGGCGGACTGACGCCGAAGTGCGAGCTGCCCGATTCTGCCAGTTGGAGCAAGGGCGTCGCGGCGGCGCAGCAGGAGGAGGACCTGGACAAGCAAGGGACAGCCATGACCGCGCTCGTGCAGCAGGCCATGTGTCCGCTCGCGACGAACGTCTTCAAGTCGGGCAATACGAACAGCAATGCGACCGACCCCGCGGACAACCAGCCTTTCCCGGCGTTGAACTTCGACGTTCGCCTGAACAAGAAGGCGAGCCGTACTGGACGGTCACTGGAGCCGAACTTCGGCACGAACTTCTCGAAGGGCAAGACCTGGTACGCCGTGCTGGGCCCCAAGGCGGTGGATCCCGTTGGAGCCGTCGTGACGCAGGAACGGGGCGAGCACGAGCTCCGCATGATCCGAAACGCCCCGTCACGTCCGCAGGGCGAGACGAGGTCGGACGAGGAGCTTTTCACCTGGACGCAGGACTTCATCAACTACTTTCACCGGTTTCTCGACATCCCCCTCAACTCGGGCCGACCGAATTGGTCCACTGCAAACACGTATTACGAAGGCCGCACGACCGAACCGAAGGTCGAGCCCGCCACCGAAGGCGCGCGGAAGGCGGCAATCGACACGCTCGTGGCCTACTACAAGGATCCTCCCGAGACACCGACCAAGAAGAAGAAGGACATCCAAGACGAGCTGCGCGTGCTCGCCGGAAGACAGAAGGGCAGCCTGCTTTGGGATACGTTCCTCGCCAACTTGCCGGCCAAGTAGCGCGGCGTTCGACCGGGCTCGCGTTGGACATGCATTAGCGAAGCGGAGTAGGTTCCGCCGCCGACGCGCATGGGCAGCTCCGTCACACATGCAGCGCGTATCGCCGAGCCGGCGCCGTCGGCGGCGACGGCAGCGCGCTCGACCACGCCGGCGCTCGCGGCCTTGGGTGCCCGGTCGACGCTGTCGCGCGCGCCCGACGCGCCGCGATCCGTGCAGGCCAAGCTCGCGATCGGCGGCCACGACGACCCGCTGGAGCGCGAGGCGGATCGTGCGGCGGCCATGGTGACGGGACGCTTCGGGCCAGGGCTCGGGGCGGCGCACGGCTCGGCGCTCGCGGCGCGCGGGGCGATGCCCCTCGCGCCTGCACCCGCGGCTCGCGCCGCCGTCGCCGTGGCGCCACGCCCCGCGCTCGCCGTCAGGCCCGCGCCGGCACCGGCGGCCGGCGGCGTCGCGGCAACGGCCACGGCCGCCGCGCCCGAGCAAGCCGACAAGGAAGAGCCCGACGACGCCGAGCGAAGGACGACGGTGCGGCGACCGTCGGCGGCGGCCGCGGGTGCCCCCTCCGAGGGTGGGGCCGGAGGACCACCGCTGGAACAGGCCCTTCTGCGGCGTCGCGGAGGCGGGCAGCCCCTGCCGCCGGAGACGCGGGCGCGCATGGAAGCCGGCTTCGGCTTCGACTTCGCGCGGGTTCGCGTGCACACGGGCGACGAAGCGGACCACCTCAACGCCGCGATCGGCGCGCGCGCGTTCACGCACGGTGCCGACGTCTACTTCCGCGCCGGAGCCTACGATCCGCAGAGCGGGCCGGGCGCCTGGCTGCTGGCGCACGAGCTGACGCACGTCGTGCAGCAGGGCGCGGCGGCCGCCGGCGGCACCGGCCTGCTGCAGCGCAAGTGTGCCTGCGGTGCCGGCGCCGGCGCTTCAGGCAGCTGCGCCCAGTGCGACGAGGAGGAGCCGTCCGGCGGCGCGCCGCTGCGCGTGCAGCGCGCCCCCGAGGACTCGCCGGCCGCGGAACCTCCCACCGGCGATTCGGCGCGCGCGAGCGCCGCTACGGGTCCAGACCCCGCGGCCGTCCAACTCCTCGTCGAGGACGACGCGCCGTCCGTCGCGCCCGAGCAGATGCGCAAGTCGGAGTTCCTGGAGGCGACCCGCACGGCGGCGTGCGCGTCCGCCGACGAGGCCATGGCGCGCGTGGGCCGCTCGACCGAAGGTTGCCCGTACGTCGAGCGGATGCTCGGCTACTACGCGGGGCGCAGCGCCGCCCAGGTGGAGCGGTCGCTTCGGCGCTTCGCCCCCGAGGCCGCCGCGGCGCGCACGGCCCGCGATTACGTCCCGCACGTGAGCGCGCGCGTCGCGCGCGGCGTCGAGCGCTGGGCGACCACCGGCGAGCTGCCCGACGTGCCGGACGAGCTGCGCGCGCAAATGGCGGGGGGCGGCATCGCCGGCGCCGTCGCCTCTGTGTTGGCGGGCGTGGGCCGCGCCCTCTCGTCGCTGGCCGGCGCTCTGTTCAAGCGTCACGACGGCGGCGGTGCCCGCGCCGGTGCCGGCGCCAGCGCGCCCGCGCCCACGGGTGCAGAGCCGTCCGCGGCGCTCGGCCCCGGCCGGCCGCTCGACGGGGCCGCGCAGGCGCGCATGGAGCGCGCGTTCGGCCACGGCTTCGGCGCCGTGCGCATCCACACCGATCGGGGCGCCGCCGACCTCACGCGGGCGCTCGACGCGCGTGCCTTCACGGTCGGCGACCGCATCGTCTTCGGCGCCGGCGAATATCACCCCGGCGATCCGGCCGGCGACGCGCTGCTCGCGCACGAGCTCGCGCACGTCGTGCAGCAAGAGGGGACCACGGCCGACCCGGCCACGCCTGCGGATCTGACGGCGCCCACCCGTGGCGACCTGGAGGACGACGCCGATCGCGCTGCCGCCGGCGCCACGATGGCTCTCTGGTCGGAGCGACCCGACGGCGCGCCTGTCGAGCCGGCCGCGCGCCGCCTCGGTCGGGCGCCCGGTCTGCGCCTGCAGCGCTGCCACCACGCGCGTCCGCCGGTGACGGCGGCGGCGCCACCCGTGCCGTCGACGCAGGGCTGCAGCACGGACGACGGCGGCAAGGTCCTGCGCGCGCTCGGTGAAGCCCGGACGATGGTGCGGACCACGCGCACCGCCCTTGGCGGTGGCGCTGGAACCGGCCCACTGCCACGCCTCGGCGGCCAGCTCGGCACGCCGAGCGCGGTGGCGGCGGCGGCGCTGCTGCGCACGTTCAAGACGAACGACCGGCGGGTGGCCGCGCACGTCGAGGGCCGGCTGGGGCAGATCGAGACGATCCTCGATCAGCTGCTCAGCGGCGGCGGCGGGTCGTCGCTGCGCATCGAATGCCACACCGTGGCGAACGACCCTACTTGCAACGACGCGGTGGCGTACCTCCCGGCGATCGCGTCGGGTGCCACGCAGCGCGAAGGGATGTTCTTCTGTCAGAGGTTCTTCACGGATCAGCGACTGAACACGGACCAGGGGCGCGGCGGTGTGGTCGTTCACGAGGTGGCACATGCGCTCGTGGGCGGTGAGCACATCGACGACCGCGCCTACAGCCACTTCCGCTATTACCCCGACCTCACGACCGAGGAGGCCCTCACCAACGCCGACTCCTACCGCATCTTCGTGCTGCACGTGTCCAGCGGCACGGCGCCCGAAGTGGGGCACATCTTCAGCGACATCTTGGAGGACTGCGACGAGACGCAGGAGGGGCTGATCAACCTCGCGCTGCGCCGCACGCAGCAGTGGCTGATGGTCGCCCAGCGCGTGACCACCGACCGGCGTCCCGACTGGCTCGCTCTGACCTACTGGCAGGACCAGCGGACGCGCTTCCTCGGCGGGCTCGAGGTGGCCCGCATCGACACGGCCGACGCCGCCTATCGCTTCGTCTTGGGAAGGCTCGGGATGTTCATCTCGGGCAAGTGTCACTCGACGGCCGACGCGGTCTGTCCCGCCGGGACCGTCACGGCGTCCACGCCCGGCACGCTCGGCGACGACGTCCACGTCTGCCCCGACTGGCTGGGAGAGCAGGATGCCGATCGGCGCGCCTTGCTGCTGCTCGCGGAAATGACCGCCGGCGCTGGAGTGGCCAGTGCGCAGGATCGGATGAACCTGGCGAAGATGGCGCAGGAGCTGTTCACGTCGCTCGGCGAAGCGCCCGACCTGCGCACGATCCTCGGCTTGCCTCCGTCGCCGGGCGACTTCCCCATCAGGACGCTGCCGCCCGGCGTCGAGGCGGCCTAGGCCGCCTCGCGGGGGCGCGGAGGGAGATGAGCAGGGTTCGCGCGGCGCCGGCGCCGGCAGCGGCGGCGCGGGGTGAAGGGGCCGCGCGGGCGGCGGCGCCGGCCATCGCCCCGCGTGCCGTCGCCGTGCGCGACGACGGCGGCACCGTCGTGGCGGCGCGTTCGGCGGGCCACTCGTTCGCCGCGCTGGCGCTGCACGCGCCGGAGGAGACGGCGCCGGAAGACGAGACGGCGCCGACGCCGCGGGCCGCCGCGGTCGTCGCGCCGCCGCGCGTCGTGCAGCGCCAGGCGACGGGGGCGCCCGCCGCCGGCGCCGCTCCGGCGCGTGACGAGACCGCGGCCGGCGCCGCCCCCGCCGCCGGCGCGCTGGTCGTCGACGACGCCGCCGCCGACCTGCAGCCCGGCCAGATGCGCAAGAGCGAGCTGCTCGAGCGGCTGCGCGCAGAGTCCTGCGCGGCCGCGGACGCGGCGATGGCGCGCACGGGCCGATCGACGCAAGGCTGCCCCTACGTGGAGCGCGCGCTGGCGCGCTACGCCAGCCGCGACGCCGCCACGCTGGAGCGCGCCGTGCGCCGCTACGCGCCCGAAGCGTCGGCCGCGCGCACGGCCTCGGACTACGTCCCCGCCGTCGCCGCTCGCATCGGCCGCGGCGCCGAACGGTGGGCCACGACCGGGGAGCTGCCGGAGATGCCGGCCGAGCTGGACGAGTCGGCCGCGGGCGGCGGCGACGCCGGCGGCGTGATCTCGGCGATCGGCGGCGCGCTGTCGGCCATCGGCGGCGCCTTCTCCGCCATCGGGCGCCTCTTCCGCAAAGGACCCGCCGCCGCGGCTCCCGCCGTCACCGACGCCGCCGCTGTCGCCGGCGCGCTCGGGCCCGGCCAACCGCTCGATCCCACGCCGCGCGCCCGCATGGAATCGGCGCTGGGCGCCGATTTCTCGACGGTGCGCCTGCACGCCGACGGCGACGCCGCCGCGCTCTCGCGGTCGCTGGAGGCGCGCGCTTTCACCGTGGGTCCGCACGTCGCCTTCGCCGCCGGCGAGTACCGCCCTGGCTCCCCGGCCGGCGACGCGCTGCTGGCCCACGAGCTCGCCCACGTCGTGCAGCAGCGCGGCGCCGCGCCCCCGTCGCCCGCCGCGCCGCTCGACGCCGCCCCCGCCTCGGCCGATCCCTACGAGCAGCAGGCCGACCAGGCCGCCCAGGAGGCCGTCGTCACGCTCTGGGACGACGGCAGCGCCCGCCCGCGCCGTCGTCGCCGCCTCGCCTCGGCGCTCCGTTCCGGGCTTCAGCTCCAGCGCTGCCACCACAACCAGGCCCCCGCCCAGACCGCGCTGAACGTCCCCACCCTGACCGCCAGCCTCCAGGCAGCGTCCATCTCCACGATCGTGGCCGTTTTTCAGTCCGCGCTCGACGCCATCCGCATCAGCGTCACGTCCGGCGGCACCGTCAGCGACTCCGACGCCACCGCTCTCGCCGCCGCCGCCGGCACCCGTCTCTGGGAGGTCGCGCGCGCCGCCGCGCAAGGCGCCGCGCCCGTCCAAGGGTTCAGCGAGCACTTCGAGCCGCTCCACCAGATGCGCGCCGCGATCCGCGGCCTACCCGGCTCTCCCGCCAACGCGCGCCTGACGCAGCTTGCCGGCCTCATGGAGCAGCCCTTCGGCGACGCCGCGCGTGGCATCTCCGACGTGCGTTTCACGACGGCGGCGCCGTCGGGCACGAGCGTCGTGCGTGTTCTGCTCACGGGGTTCGATCCGTTCTCCTCCGGCACGGTGCCGCCGACCGCCGCCGACTGGAACCCCTCCGGCGCGGTCGTTCTTGCGCTCGACAACAGAGAGCTCAACGCCGGCACGAATCTCGTCGCACGGATGCAGGGAATCGTGCTGCCGGTCAGCTTCGAGCAGTTCGAAGCGCGCGGGGCACGCGAGGGGATCGTCGAACGCGCCCTCGGGCCGCACCTGAACGAAGTCGACGCGGTGATCACCGTGAGCCTGGGAGACCCGAACGCCGCGGCCGTCGACCTCGAGGCGTACGCGGTCGGCGTGCGACGCGAGTACGACATCCATCCCGACCCCGACGCCACCACGCCCGACGAGACCCGACCCCATCGGCTCGTTCCTGTCTCCGCGCCGCTGGCAGGTTCGACCGGCGTCGGGCCCGGCGTGGTTCCCACCAGCCCGCTCCTATCCGGCGTCCAATCCGACGTCGACGCTGCGGGCTCGCCGCGGCCGACGATCGACACGCACTTGATCTTCGACGTGGCGGACGACTCGACGGCCAACGCGCTGTTCGCGGACCTGGGGCTCACTTCGAGGCCTTCCGTGGGGCCGGCGACTTTCCTCGCCAGCGGCGGGCCTGAGCCCGGGCCGCAACCGCGGACCGACCCGCCTCGCCGCAGGCAGTTCCAGCTGCGCGACCCGGCCGTCAGCCGCCTGCTCGCCGCGGTGCAGAGCCGGACCGGCACCACGCTGAACGTCTCGCTCGTTCCGCCCGGTGCAGCCGCGGGCGCGTCACCGAACCTGTACAGCGTCCGCATCATCGAGGGCCCTGGCGGCAGCTTCCTGTCCAACGAAGTCTCCTTCCGCACGCTGCGCCTGCTGAACGCCGCGCGCCCGACCAACACGCCCACCTCGTTCCACGTTCATGTCCCACGCCCGGGCGCGACCCCCGACTTGCGTCAGCTGATCCTGACCCTGGAGCGCATCGTCATTTCGGTGGCGAGCCGCGTGCCGCGGCCGACGCCCGCGCCGTGATTGCGCCGCGTGTGCCGGCGCCGCCGGCGGCGCGGTTGCGCTCGCGCCGCCGCCTCGCGCCCCGGCGCGTCGCTGCGCGGCTGGGGCGGCTCTCCGTGTCGCGGGCAGCGAAAGTCATCTTTCTTGCTGGTGCCGCGGCCGGACGTTAGCGTATAGTGCAACCACCGTGTCCACCCCTACCGGCAGCTACGCCGTCGTACTGTGCACCTGCGCCCGCGAGCATTCCTATGCCCCCGCGACGATTCGCTCGGCCTCCGCCGCCGACCCCGGCGGTTGGTCCGGTGCGGCGCACCGCCTCGCCATCGTCGACGGTCACGACGGCCGCTACCTCGGCGGCACGCCCCGCACCGCCGAGATGAAGGTGCGGACCCACAAGGGCGAGCCGCTGGGGGCCTACGGCAACGTCGCGCGCGCGCTCGCCGCCGGCGCTGAAAGTGGCGCCGACGCCGTCGTGCTCCTGGAAGACGACCTCGAGCTCGCCCCCGGCTGGCTCACCGCCCTGGCGCGCCTCGGCTTCTCGCACGTGGCGCCCTACTTCCCGCGCTACTTCATCTCCGGCTACGTTCCGTACGTGCTCGCCCCGCGCCCCAGCTGCCGCTGGCTCGCCGACTACGATGTCCCCTTCTATGCCAGCTGCTGCCTGTTCCTGCCGCGCGACGTCGCCGCCGACCTGGCTGCCGCGCTCCACCGCGGCGCCGGCCAAGCCGACCACGAGCCCGCCGACCTCACCATCGCGCGCGCCGCCAAGGACCTCGGCCTCCGCATCTTCGCGACCGTTCCCTCCGTCGCCCAGCACGTCGGCGACGCCAGCACCCTCGGCGCCACCGAAGTCCGCCGCAGCCCCACCTTCGGCTCCCTCGACGTCCCCTGACGCGCGCTCGGCCCGTTCGTGAGCCCGCGCGGGTGTCGGGTCACATACTGCGCCAGCTCCGGGTGAAGAGCGAAAGGAAGATGCCGTCACCGGCCTTCGGGGTTTCGACGGCGACGAGGGCGTCGCCCACGGAGCGGATCTCGGCGTCGGACGCGCCGTGTCCTCCTGCTCCTCCTCCGACGCTTACACGCGGCGGAGGCGACGGTGCAACCGCGAGCGCTTGGCGGCGGGTCGGGCGCAGCGGCGGGAATGCGAAGGGCAGAACCGGGGCACGACTCGTGGCGGCGGGGGCGGTCGCCGCGCCGCTGGCCGTCGCCGGGCGGGCGCTTCGCGCGGCCGGCGTTGCTCTCTCACCCGTGGGTGCGCTTGGGAGTGAGGCTCCCTCGGGGTATGGTGAAGGCTGTCATGCAGGCGCTCGACCGAGTGCTTCGGGAGGCGGACGACTACTTCATGGGACGCTCGCGGCTCCACGAGGCGGCACGTCAGCTGGCGGCCACGCTCGAGAGGGAGGGTATCCCGTACGCCATCGCGGGCGCGCTCGCGCTGGCGGCGCACGGGCGGGTGCGGCTCACCGAAGACGTCGATGTGCTGCTGACGCGCGAGGGTTTGGCCGCCTTCAAGCGCGCGTGGCTGGGAAGGGGCTACGTCGAGATTGGGCCCGGGCTGAAGTCCGTGCGCGACACTGCGCACGACGTCAGGATCGACTTCTTGCTCAGCGGGGATTTCCCCGGCGACGGAAAGCCCAAGCCCGTGGTGTTCCCCGTGCCGAGCGGCGAGGCGGAGGCGCTGACGCCGGACGGCTTCCGCGTGCTGGACCTGAAGACGCTTGTGGAGCTGAAGCTGGCCTCGGGCATGACCGCGCCCCACCGGGCGCAGGACCTGGCCGACGTGCTCGCACTCGTGCGCGCCCGCTCCCTGCCGCGCGGCTACGCCGAGGGGCTCGACCCCTTCGTGCGCGCCAAGTTCCTGGAGCTGTGGGACCAGGCGCAGGTCGCCGACGACTACTGAGCCGGCTCCCGCCGCCGCTGGGCGCCCCGTGCTCGACAAGCTGACCGAGGCGCAGAAGATCACGCTTCTCCAGCGCGGGGTCGCGGCGCGGACCGGGGTGGGCGCCGCGCGCGAGAGCGGCTACGTTCTTGGCGCATGTCCGCCGCCGCGGCCGCGACCGCCACGCAGCTCGAGCAGCACCGCGCCGCTCTGACGGGGCACTGCTATCGGATGATGGTCGCGCTGCTGCGTCAGGACGCGACGCTGTCGATGCCGCCCTACACGCTGTGGCTACGCGGCTCGGAAACGGTTCGCACGTGGCTGCGGGGGCGGGGCTCGGGCTGCGGGGGCTCCCGGATCGTCCCGATCGCCGCCGGCGGCTCGCCGGCCGTCGTGCAGTACCGCAAAACAGGAGACAGACCATGTCGATCAAGAAGCTGAATCCGTTCCTCGCGTTCGACGGGACCGCCCACAAGGCCATTGCGCTCTACGAGCGCACGCTGGGTGCGAAGACCGAGACTGTGACGCGCATGGGAGACATCCCGGGGAACAAGCCGGCCCCGGAGAACAAGAACCGGATCATGCACGCCCTGTTGCGGGTGGGCGAAGGCGAGCTCATGGTCATGGACAATCAGCCGGGTGTGCCGCTCGCCATAGGGACGAACGTCCACATGTCGCTCGACTTCGACGACGTCGCCGACATGGCCGCGAAGTTCGACTCCCTCGCGGCCGGAGGCAAGGTGACGATGCCCTTGCAGGACACGTTCTGGGGCGCGAAGTTCGGCATGCTCGACGACGCGTTCGGCGTGCACTGGATGTTCAACTGCCAGCTCAAGAAGAGCTGACGGCCGCGCGCGGCGACGAACGAAGCCACGAACCCAGGAGAGACCCATGGGGACCAGCGCCTCGAGGAAGCTGTTCGTCAACGTGGCGGTCCGTGACTTGAAGCGGTCGATGGCCTTCTTCACCCATCACATTTCCCGTGGTCTTGAGTGACGTGGATCGACCCGTCGGGACGGCGTACGCCGCTGACGTCGTGACCGAGCCGCGCCCGCCGTTGCGAACGCGCGATCTCCTGTACGGGGAGAAGCTCGGGGTGCCGTGGGTGACGCTCCTGCTGGTCGTCACCTGCTTCATGGTCACGCTGCCGCTGTACTTCGACCCGCGCCGGTTCTACCTGACGCTGGGCGTTTCGTATTGCGAAGAGGACGGCCTCGTCCACTGGTGGCACTACATCGTGTCGCACTTCGTCCACGGCACGGGCTGCCCGTTCCCGGCGTTTCCGCCGATCGGGTTTCACATCGGCATCAACGTGGTGCTCTTCGTCTTCCAGGGAATGCTCGTGGAGCGCGTGCTCGGGAGCGGGCGCACGGCGCTCGTGACGTTCACCAGCCTC
>DASYRF010000299.1:0-34485 GCA_036004705.1 Myxococcota bacterium | reverse complement strand
CGGCGCCATCATCATCGACGACGAGGACCTGCTCAAGGACCTCTAGCCAGCGGCGCGCGGCGCGTTCGTTGACACGTCGGGTGGCCGGCGACAGACTCCGGGCCCGTGGACCGGCTCATCATTCGGGGCGGCAAGCACCTGCGTGGTGAGCTCGAGGTGAGCGGCGCCAAGAACGCGGCCTTGCCTCTGCTGTGCGCGACGTTGCTCGCGGACGGGGCGTCCGTACTGCGCAACGTGCCGGCGCTGCGCGACATCGACACGACATGCGCGCTGCTGCGCAACCACGGCGCCGCCGTGCGCCACGAGCGCAACCAGGTGCGCGTCGACACCGCCGCGGTGAGGCACTTCGAGGCGCCCTCCGACCTGGTGCGCACGATGCGCGCGTCGGTGCTAGTGCTGGGGCCGCTCGTCGCGCGGCACGGGCGAGCGCGTGTCTCGCTCCCGGGCGGATGCGCCATCGGGGCGCGGCCGGTCAACCTGCACCTCGCCGGCCTGGAGCGGCTGGGGGCGAAGATCACGCTCGACGGCGGCTACGTGGACGCGCGGGCGCGGCGGCTCAAGGGCGCGCGGATCGTGCTCGACTTCCCGTCGGTGGGCGCGACGGAGAATCTGCTCATGGCGGCGACCCTGGCCAGCGGGCGCACGATCCTGGAGAACGCCGCGCAGGAGCCGGAGATAGGCGACCTGGCGACGGCGCTGCGCGGCATGGGCGCGGAGATCGAGGGCGACGGCACGCCGACGATCACGATCGCCGGGAAGAAGCGGCTGCGGCCGATGGACCACGCGACGATCCCCGATCGGATCGAGGCGGGCACGTTCATGATCGCCGCGGCGCTCACGCGCGGCGACGTGCTGCTGAAAGGCTACCGGCTGGGCCACCTGGACGCGGTGGTCGACAAGCTGCACGAGGCGGGTGCGGAAGTGGACCAGGGGCCGGCGGGCGTGCGCGTGCGCGCTCGCGGCGACTTCCGCGCGGTGGACGTGCGCACCCTGCCCTTCCCGGGCTTTCCCACCGACATGCAGGCGCAGTTCATGACGCTGATGACGTTGGCGCGCGGGCAGAGCGTCGTGACGGAGACGGTCTTCGAGAACCGCTTCATGCACGTCAGCGAGCTGCGGCGCCTGGGCGCCGACGTACGCGTGGAGGGACACAGCGCCGTGGTGCGCGGCGTCGAGCGGCTCTCGGGGGCGCCGACGATCGCCACCGACCTGCGGGCGAGCGCGAGCCTGGTGTTGGCGGGACTGGTGGCGCGCGGGCAGACGGAGGTGCGGCGCGTGTACCACCTGGATCGCGGATACGAGAAGATCGAAGTGAAGCTGCGCAAGCTGGGCGCCGACATCATGCGCCTGCACGAATGAGCGCGGGCGCGGGCGGGGGCCAGCGCGGGGGCCAGGGCGCGGGCGCGGGCCGGGGCGCGGGCGCGGGCGGGGGCGGGGCCGGCCCGCCGGGCGAGCGGCTGACGATCGCGCTGGCAAAGGGACGCCTGCTGGGCGAGGCGGTGGCGCTGCTGCGCCGCGCGGGCCTGCGCGTGGGCGACCTGGCCGACCCGGGCAGGCGCCTGCTCGTGGAGCTGCCGCCTCAACGGATCGGAGGCGACCGCCCAGGCGACGGCAGCGGCCGCGGCGGCGGCGGGGCGGCGGACGGCGAGGTGGCGCTCCGCGCCCTGATTCTCAAGCCGGACGACGTGCCCACGTACGTGGAGCGCGGTGCGGCGGATTGCGGCGTGTGCGGGACCGACGTGCTGCGCGAGCACCCGCGCGAGCTGTACGAGCCGCTCGACCTGGGCATCGGACGCTGCCGGCTGGTGCTTGCCGCGCGCGCGGGCGCCGCGCCGGTGGTGGGCACGATGCGCATCGCCACGAAGTTCGTGGCGCTGGCGCGCGGCTGGGCCGAGGCGCGCGGGTTGGCCGCGGAAATCATCCCGCTTGCGGGATCGGTGGAGCTGGCGCCGGCGGCGGGGCTGGCCGACCGCATCGTCGACCTGGTGCAGAGCGGCGAGACGCTGCGCGCGAACGGACTGGTCGAGCTGGAGACCCTCGCCGAGGTCACGGCGCGCCTGGTCGTGAACCGCGCCGCGCTGAAGCTCAAGCGCGCTGCGTTCGACGCGCTGCTGAGCGCGCTGCGCGCCGAGGTGGCGCGGTGAGCGGGGCGCCCGTGCTGCCGGCGCTCGCGCGCGCGGACGTGGAGCGTCTGGCGCGGCGCGCCCCTCTGGGCGGCGACGCCGAAGCCGCGGCGGCGGTGGCCCCTATCGTGGCGGCGGTCGAGCGCGAGGGCGACGACGCCGTGCGGCGCTACACGGCAGCGCTCGACGGCCGCACGCTGCCGGCGGGCGACTACGGGCTGGGGCGCGCGGTGATGGAGGAGGCGCTGGCGGCGCTGGAGCGCGACGACGCGCGGCTGGTGGAGGCGCTGCGGCTCGCCGCGGCGCGCAT
The DNA here is from genome assembly GCA_036004705.1 of Myxococcota bacterium. GTDB lineage: Bacteria > Myxococcota_A > Polyangia > DASYRF01 > DASYRF01 > DASYRF01. The sequence continues at coordinate 32,052 of DASYRF010000299.1, read as the reverse complement.
TCGCGCCTACCACGAGTGCCAGCGCGCCGAGTCGTACGAGCTGGCAGACGGGCCGCGTCGCCTGCGCTGCCGCGTGCTGCCTCTCGCGCGCGCCGGCGTGTACGCGCCGGGTGGGCGCGCACTCTACCCGTCCACCGTGATGATGAGCGCCATCCCGGCGCGCGTCGCAGGCGTAGGTGTCGTGGTCTTGTGCTCGCCGGCGGCGGCGGCGCGCCCGCTGCTCGCCGCCGCGGCGCTCGCCGGCGTGGACCGCGCCTTCCCCATCGGCGGGGCCCAGGCAGTGGCCGCGCTGGCCTACGGTACCGCCACCGTGCCGCGCGCCGACAAGATCGTCGGGCCCGGCAATCGCTACGTCGCCGCGGCGAAGCGCCTGGTCGCCGGGCGCGTGGGCGTGGACCTGGAGGCCGGGCCCAGCGAGGTCGTCGTGGTGGCCGACGCGTCGGCCGACCCCGCGGCGGTGGCCCTCGACCTCTGCGCGCAGGCAGAGCACGACCCCGACGCGCTCGTCGTGTGCCTTGCCGTCGGGAATGCGGTCGCCGACGCGGTCGCCGACGCGACGGCCGAGGCGCTGGAGTCGCTCGAGGCCGCCGCCCCGGCCGCCGGCGCCGTGGCGCGCCGCGCGCTGGCGCGGGGTGGAGTGCATGCCGCCACCGACCGCGCCGCCGCGCTGGCGCTCGCCGAAGCCCTGGCGCCGGAGCACCTGCAGCTCGCCGTCGAGCGGCCGGAGGAGGCGCTCGCCGGCGTTCCGTCGGCAGCGGCGGTCTTTCTGGGCGACGCGCCGGCCGCGCTCGGCGATTACCTCGCGGGCACGAACCACGTGCTGCCCACGGGCGGGTCGGCGCGCTTTTCCTCGCCCCTGCGCGTCGCCGACTTCCAGCGCCTGCAGAGCGTGGTCGCCTACGAGCGAAGCGGGTTGGCCGCCGACGGCCCCGTCGCGGCGCGCATCGCCCGAGCGGAGGGGCTCGAGGCCCACGCGCGCGCACTGGAGCGGCGTCGATGAAGGTGCCGTGGCCCGCCGCCGGTGCGGCCAGAGGGGCGCGCCCCGCCGGTTCGCGCCAGCGTGTCGCAGCGCGACGCGCCGCCCGCCGGACGACACCGGCCGCCGGCGGCCTGTTCGCCGCGGCCGCCGCCGCTGTGGTCTTGGCGGCCGCCGCGCCGCCCGCCGCCGCGGGTCCAGGGACGCCCGCCTCGTCGGTAGTGCTGCTCTTCCCGCCCGACGCGCCCGACACGGCCACCGGCAGCGCGCTGGAGGACGGAGCGCGCACCGCGCTCGCCGCCGCCGGATTCGTCCCACTGGCTCCGGTCGCCGCCCTGGAGCACCACCTCGTGGAGATCGGCTGCGATGCGCCCACGCCGCCATGCCTCGCCCGGGTCGCCGCCGCCCTCGGCGCCGCCGGCGCGATCACGCTCACCGCTGCCGACGGGCGCCTGGCGGCGGTCGTCGCCAACGGCGACGGTCGCGCCGAGTCGGCGGATCGAGACCTTGCCGTCGGCACTCCCGCGCCCGAGGCGCAGGCGCGCGCCCTCGCGCTCGTGCGTGCGCTGCTGCGCCGTGCCGGCCTGCGTGCCGCACCGGCGCCTGACGCGCCAAGAGGCGCCGCCCCCGAGCCGCACCTCCGCGCGCGCCTGAGGCTCCCGTCCGTCGCCGTCTGGCTCGGCGCCGCTATCGTGGCGGGCGGCGCCGTCTACGCGGCCGCGCGCGGCGCCACCCTCGCCGCGGCGCTCGACGACCCGGGGCTGCCCCCCGCGCGCGCCTCGCTGCTGCGCGCGCGCCGCGCACGACTCACCGCCGCGGCCATCGACCTCGCCGCCGGCGCCGCGTCGCTCGGCGCGGTGGGCGTCGTCTTGCTCTTCGCTTTCTAGCTCTCGGGGCGCAGCCTACGGCTTCTGCCCCCAGGCGCAGGCGGCGATGACTTTCACGTCGAACGGCCGTCCCTGGTAGTAGAGATCGATCGCGTTCTTGATGTGCCAGAACACCCGCTGCATCTGTTCGGCCTCGCCGATGAGCGCCTTCCACTCCGCCAAGAAGCCGTACTCGATGAGCGGACTGAAGAAGAACTCGCGCCCGCTCGGGAACAGCAGCGTGAACTCGCGCGTCTCGAGGTCCACGCGTTCCAGCCCTGCCTCGCGCAGCATCTGCAGCGCACCGTTGTGGTCCGGCAGCCGGGCCACGTAGTCGTCGAGGCGATCGAGGTCGGCGCGCAGGTCGAACTTCGTCAGCACCTCGCGGAAGATGTCGTAGAACTCGGCGAAGCTGCCGCGCAGCTCGAACGTCACGATGACCGTGGCTCCCGGCTTGGCGACGCGCACCATTTCGCGCAGCCCCATCCGCGGGTCGCTCAGCGCCAGCACCCCGCAGTTCGAGAGCACCATGTTGAACGTGTTCGCCGGAAAGCTGATCTGCTCGATTTTCTCGTGTTTGAAGAAGATGCGCTTCCCGCTCAAGGGCCCGGCCTTCTCTCGCGCCACGTTCAGCATCTCGTGGCTGGAGTCCACCGCGACGATGCGCGTGTGCGGATCGAGCTTCTTCACCAGCAGCAGCGACGGGTAGCCGGTGCCGCACGCCGCGTCCAGGATGGTGGAGCGCGGCGGCACCTGCACCTTGTCGAGCAGCATGCGCCCGAACGGCTCCGACCAGATCGGCAGCACCTCCGCGTCGTACAGGCGCGCGATCTTCTCCTGCAGGCTGAGGCTCGACACGCGCTACGAGCGTACAGCACTCGCCCCGGCGCGCGCCAATCCGGTCGCGCGCGCGGCGCTACTCGTCCGTATCGGCGCGCTCGACGCCCGCGCGGCGCATGAGGCGGCGGAGGTTGGAGCGGTCGACCCCCGCCACACGCGCCGCCTGCGCCACGTTGCCGGCGGCACGGTCGATGACCGCCGCCACGTAGCGTCGCGTGAAATCGGCCACCGCGCGCTTGCGCGCCTCGGCAAACGTGAGGTCGCTGTAGTCTGCCTGGCGCGCCGGCCCCGCCACGCCCGACCCGGCCTGCGCCGCCGCCGCCAGATCAGGGGGCAGGTGCTCCGCCACGAGCGTGTCGCCGGTGGCCAGCACCGCGGCCCGCTCGACCGCGTTCTCCAGCTCGCGCACGTTGCCGCGCCACGGGTAGCCCACCAGAAGCTCCATCGCCTCGGGCGAGATCGAGCGGATGGTCTTCCGGAACCGCGCCGCGCACTGCCGCAGGAAGTAGTGCGCGAGCAGCGGCACGTCCTCGGGCCGCTCGCGTAACGGCGGCAGGTGCAGGTGTATCACGGCAAGCCGGAAGTAGAGGTCTTCGCGAAACGTCCCCGCCTTCATCGCCTTGCGCAGGTCGACGTTGGTGGCAGCGATCACGCGCACGTCCACCTTCACCACGTCGTTGGACATCACCCGCCGCACTTCCCCCTCCTGCAGCACGCGCAGCAGCTTCACCTGCGTGCCGAGCGGCACGTCGCCGATCTCGTCGAGGAAGATGGTGCCGCCGTCCGCCGCCTCGAAGAGCCCGGCCTTGCTTGCCACCGCCCCGGTGAACGCGCCCTTGGTGTGGCCGAAGAGCTCGGCGTCCAGCAGCGTGTCGGTCAGCGCCGAGCAGTTCAGCGCCACGAACGGCTCCTTGGCGCGCACGCCCCGCGCGTGGATCAGGCGCGCGATCATCTCCTTGCCTGTGCCGCTCTCGCCCGTGATGAGCACCGTGGAGCCGATGTCGGCGACGCTCTCCGCCAGACGAACGACCTGCTGCAGCTTGGGGCTCTCGCCGATGATCACCGGCCCGCGCGCGCCGGCGCCGCTGCTGAGCTCGGCTTCCAGGTGGCGCGCCCGTTCGATCAGCAACCGCCGTTCCGCCGCCTTTTTCACCGCGTGGCTCACGCGGGTGACGTCCTCGAACGGCTTGGTGAGGTAGTCGTAGGCGCCCGCGCGAACCGCGGCCAGCGCGTTGTCGATGGTGGCGTGCGCCGTCATCATCACCACCTCGACGTCCGGGTGCGCGCGGCGGATGTGGCGCAGCAGCTCCATGCCGTCTACCTTCGGCATGCGCAAGTCACAGAGCGCCACGTCCACTTCGGTGCGCTCGAGGATGGCGATGGCCTCCTCGCCGTTCTCGGCGGTCATCACTTCGCAGCCCTCGGCCTCGAGGATGCGCCGCAGCGCCCGCAGCAGGGGCGCCTCGTCGTCCGCAGCCAGCACGCGGATCTTCCGGCCTGGGACAACGGCGCCCGCCGCGCCCGGCACCGGCACCGGCAGCGGCAGCGGCGCTGGCGCCGGCGCTGGCGCGACCCCCTCAGCCCCCGCGCCCGCACGCGGACGCTCCACGTTCTGCTCGCTCAAGGTTCCCTCCTCGTCAGCTCGCGCATGAGGCACACGGCCGCGGGACCGGCGGCGCGGTCGTCGGCGATCGACTGAGCGCGGTGCCGGAACGTGATCCCCGTGGGCAGCGTGATCTCGACCGCGGCCGGCGTGGCGCCGGCGACGGCCGCGTCGAGGGTACAGCCGGGGCAAGGCCCGCTGTTGCCGCCCAGTCCCTCCCAGCAGGCGCGCTGCGGCATGCCCTTCACGTCGAGCCCGCGGGCGCGGGCGAAAGCCGTGTTGGCGCGCTCGACGATGCGGTCCGCGCTCACCGCGGCCACCGGATCCTCCAGCGCGTCGACCGTGCGCTCCCAGGTGCGTTTGGTGCGGGCGAAGAGCTCCGTGCGCTCGGCGACCTTCGCCTCCAGGCTGGCGTTGAGCACCCGCAGCTCTTCGAGCCGCTGCCGTGCGAGACGGTCGAGCATCTGGCGCTCTTGCTCCAGGTCGTGCTGCCGCACCGCCGAGCGCAGCACCGACAGCAGCGCCATCTCCTCCCACGGTTTGCTCATGAAGCGGTCCACCGCCGCCTCGTTCACCGCCTGCTCCACCGCCTTCACGTCCGCCTGCCCGGTCAGCAGTACGCGCTGCACGTGCGGCCAGCGCTGGCGCACCTGCGCGAGGAACTCCACGCCGTCCATGCGCGGCATCCGGTAGTCCGAGACGATGACCTTCGGCAACGGGTTCGCCGCCGCGAGCATGTCCAGGGCTTCGGGCGCGCCCGGCGCGGTGACGGCGTCGAAGTCGCGCCGCTTCAGGAGGCGCACCAGCGCGCGCAAGATGTTCGGCTCGTCGTCGACAAGGAGTATCAGGTCGGCCATGGATGTCCCGCGCTCGCTTCACCTGCGAGGCTCGTGCCAGGTTTTCGAGCTGGCCCGCGATGCCCCCGGTCCCGGAGGACCTGCCCCCCCTGCCCTACCGGCGACCGCGCTGGTCCGTACCATCATAGCGGCCGGTCCGCGCATTTGATACAGGACGGTCCGGGTGGACCTCCGTGTCCCCGCCGACCTCCCTAGCGCGCGGGCGTTGCGGTACGCCCCGCGCAGAGCCCTCGCGTGGGGTTTTCCCCCTCGGCCGCCTTCGTGTGGACCTCGTACTAGGTCTGCGGATTGAAGAAGTAGTTGAACTGCTGGTAGAGGCAGATCTTGTTGCGGCCTTCCTGCTTGGCGCGGTCCAGCGCCTCCTGCGCGAACCGCAGCAGGTCGTCCTTCGAGCGCACGTCTCGGCTGGGATAGAACGAGATGCCCATCGACACCGTCACGCGCTCCGACGAGCCCTCGAAGCTGAAGGGCGCGCCGCTGATCGCCTTCCAGGCACGCTCGGCGACGGCCAGCGAGCCGGAGAAGTGCGTATTGGGGAGCAGCAGCACGAACTCGTCGCCGGCCGAACGCGCCACCAGATCGACTTCGCGCACCGAGGCACGTAGCACGCGGGCGATGTCGCGCAGCACGAAGTCGCCGAACGCCTGCCCGCGCCGCTCGTTCGTCTCGCGAAAGTGGTCGACGTCGATCAGGACGTAGGAGAGCGGGTCGGCGTAGCGCTCGGCGCGCTTGAACTCGTCGCGCAGCCGCGTGCCGAGGTAGCGGTGGTTGGCGAGCCCGGTGAGGGCGTCGGTCACCGTGAGCTGCTCGAGCTCACGCCGCGAGTCGCGGATTCTGTCCTGCAGAGCCTTGATGCGCAGCATCGCCTCGACGCGGGCCAGCAGCTCGAGCTCGTCGAAGGGCCGCGTCAGGTAGTCGTCGGCGCCGATCCGCAGTCCCTGCACCTTGCTGTCGACGTCGGACTTCACGGTGACCAGGATGATGGGAACGAAAGTCTCGGTAGCGGCGAGCGCTGCCTTGATGATGCGGCACGCCTCTAGCCCGCCGAGGCGCGGCATCAGCACGTCCAGCAGGACGAGGTCCGGCTGCACCTCGCGCACCTTCTCGATGGCCTCCTGGCCGTCGCGGGCGGTGTGGACTTCGTAGCCCTTCTCACGGAGGAGGGTGCGGACGAACTCGACGTGGGCGTCCACGTCGTCGGCGTAGAGGATGCGGCGGGGAGGCGGCGCCATCGGCGTTCCGGCCGGTACCTTAGCATCCGCTCCGGCGCGTTGACACACCTGGGAGCGCGTAGTACGCCCTGCCCATGCCCGCGGGGCCGCGCAAGATTGGACAGCTGCTCATCGAGATCGGCGCGCTGACGAACGAGCGGCTCGAGGAGGCGCTGCGCGCGCAGATCGAAAGCGGCGGGAAGATCGGCCGCATCCTGGTGGACCGAAAGCTGGTGAGCGAGGTCGACCTGGCCCGCGCGCTGGCGCTGCAGACGGGGGCGGTGGCGCCGTCGCTGGACGGCGGCGAGAGCGAGAGCGAGGGCGAAGCCGAGGTGGCGGGCGCCGGCGGGGGCGGTGCCGGTGGTGCGGGAGAACGCGCCGGGGACGAGGCGTGGGACGCACATTTGCGCCGCGCCGGCGACGGCGATTCGCTCGACGCCGACGACGCTTTCGGCGCGCCGCTGGCGGTGGACATGCCCGCGGGGGACGCGCCGCGCGTCGCGCCGGGCGACGTGGTGGGGTTGCTGTCGGCGCGCGGACTGGGCCGGCGCACCGGCCCGCTGGCGCCGGCGGCGCGCGGTACGGCGGCCACAGGGGCGGCGGCCCGCGGCGAGGACCCGCAAACGGCGCTGCGCGACGCGGCACGCGCGCTGCTGGCGAAGGTGCCGGCGTCGGCCGAGGTGCAGGTGTGGGCGGCGCTGGTGCAGGCGGCGGTGGCGTCGGGTCGATTCAGCCTGGAAGACCTGCTGCGGGCGCTGGGAGTGGAGCGCGGGTCAAGCACGTGAGCGTCACGGCGGCGACCGCCCCGAGCCCCCCTGCCGCAGGAAAGGCACCCGCCGCGGGCGCGCCGCTCGTCTCCGTGCGGGGGCTGCGGACGCGGTTCGTCACGGAGCGCGGCGTCGTGCAGGCGGTCGACGACGTGTCGTTCGACATCGCGACGGGGCGGACGCTCGGCGTGGTCGGCGAAAGCGGCTGCGGCAAGAGCGTCACGGCGCTGTCGATCATGCGGCTGATCCCCGACCCGCCCGGGCGCGTCGTCGGTGGGCGCATTCTGTACCGCGGCGAGGACCTCCTCGGCCTCGACGGCGCAGCGATGCGGCGTATCCGCGGCAAGAAGATATCGATGATCTTCCAGGAGCCGATGACGTCCCTCAACCCGGTGCTGCGCGTCGGCGAGCAGATCGCCGAGGCTGTGCGCCTGCACGAGGGCGCGGGCGCGGAACAGGCGCTCGCGCGCACCGTGGAGATGCTGGAGCTGGTGGGCATTCCGTCGGCGGGCGAGCGAGTGCACGCCTACCCTCATCAGCTGTCCGGGGGGATGCGCCAGCGCGTGATGATCGCCATGGCGCTGAGCTGCCACCCGGACCTTCTCATCGCCGACGAGCCGACGACGGCGCTGGACGTGACCATCCAGGCGCAGATCATGGATCTGCTGCGGCGGCTGCAGCGCGAGCTTGGTATGTCCATCATCCTCATCACGCACGACCTGGGCGTGGTAGCGGAGATGGCCGAGCGCGTGGTCGTCATGTACGCCGGCAACGTCGTGGAGGAGGGGACGGTCGATCAGATCTTCACCGTGCCGGCGCATCCGTACACGGCGGGACTGCTGCGCTCCGTGCCCAGCTTCACCAACTTCGCCGCCGCGGGACCGAGCGCCGGCGCGAGCGCCGGGGCGAGCGCGAACAGCGGCGCGGCGGCGGCACCGGCGACGGGAGCGCCCGCGGCGGCGACGGCACGGCCGCGGCTGCACACCATCCCCGGCATGGTCCCCGACCTCCTGAAGCTGCCCAAGGGGTGCCGGTTCCAGGAGCGCTGCGAGCTGGTGCAGACGCGCTGCCGCGAGACGGAGCCGCCACTGCAGCCCCACTCCGGCGGAGGCAACGTCCGCTGCTATTTCCCGCTCGGCGCGCCCGCCGCGGCCGGGGGGCCGGCGGCATGAGCGCCGCGATCGCCGCCGCGGTGCCGCTGGTCGCTCCCCCTGGCGCCACGCCGCTGGTCGAGGTCGTCGACCTCAAGAAGTACTTCCCGGTGAAGCGCGGCTTCTTGGCGGGGCCCCCGCTGCAGCTGCGGGCCGTCGACGGGGTGAGCTTCTCCATCGCGCCCGGAGAGACGCTCGGGCTCGTAGGTGAATCGGGATGCGGCAAGTCCACGTTGGGGCGCACGCTGCTGCGCCTGTACGAGCCCACCAGCGGCACGGTGCGCTTCGCCGGCCGCGACTTCACCGCCCTTGGCCGCGACGAGCTGCGCGCACAGCGCAAACACATGCAGATCATCTTCCAGGATCCCTACGCGTCGCTGAACCCGCGCATGACGGTCGGCGACATCGTCGGCGAGGCGATGCAGGTGCACGGGCTGGCGCGCGGCACCGAGCTCGAGGACCGCACGATTGCACTGCTTCGTCAGGTCGGGCTGCGCGAAGACGCGCGCACGCGCTACCCGCACGAATTCTCCGGCGGCCAGCGCCAGCGCATCGGCATCGCCCGCGCGCTGGCCGTGCAGCCCAAGTTCATCGTCGCCGACGAGCCCGTCAGCGCGCTCGACGTTTCCATCCAGGCACAGATTGTGAACTTGCTGCAGGACCTTCAAGACCAGATGGGGCTCACCTACCTGTTCATCGCGCACGATCTGAAGGTGGTGGAGCACATCTCGAATCGCGTGGCGGTGATGTACTTGGGCAAGATGGTGGAGCTGGCGCCGGCCCGCGCCCTCTACCGCACGCCGCACCATCCCTACACGCAGGCCCTGCTGAGCGCCGTGCCGGTCCCCGACCCGCACCGCAAGCGCGAGAGGCTGCTGCTCGAAGGCGAGATTCCCTCGCCGCTGCGCCCGCCCGGCGGCTGTCACTTCCACCCGCGCTGCCGGCTGGCGGTGGAGCGCTGCAAGGTCGACGCGCCGCCGCTGAAGGACTATGGCGGCGGCCACCTCGCCGCCTGCTGGGTCACCCAGGAGGAGGCGGGCATCTAGAGTACCGGTCCCATGATCGTCGTCCATTCAGGCTGGCAAGACAGGGTTCGCTCAGCCGGGGCTCCGCCCCGCACCCCGCGGCCGAAGTGATGGGACCGGTCCGCAGGGCTCAGCCCGCGACCCAAGCGACGTGCAGGTGTCAGGGTCTACCTTCGGCAGGCGTTACGCGTGCACGACCGGCGCGTACGGTCGTCAGGAGGCTAATGATGCAACGCGTCGGAGAACGATTGCGGCAGCCGGATCCGCATGCCTATACTGCCCCGCACCGGGGGCCCTGCCGACATGAACCTGAACTTGCTTCGAGAGCTGGTGCGAGTCCGCGAGGAGCTGCGGCGCGGACCCTCTACCGGTGGCCTCAAGCGATTCGAATTGCTGAAGTTCATGGGTGCCGGCAACTGTCCGGAATGTGGCGAGGAGTTGGACCTGGGCCGCTACCGCCGGCGGATCAGCGCCGAGGCTATTCACGAATCGATCTCCTGCTCCGGCTGCGGGGCGAGCTTCGAGCTCACCGAGGCGGCGCTGAACTAGGGGTCGCGCACGCGATGGACCGGCCGCCGAAACCCCAGACCGCCCGCACCTATCGTGCGTCGATAGGCAAGTGGCGAGGGCGCCTGGACGGCAGCGCGGCGGTCGGTCGCGCTTCCACCCGGCAGCCGGCCCGCCCGGGTGGCGCGATGCGCATGAACGGAGCGAACGCTCCCCGGACGGACGGTAAGTAGCCGTGCTGGACGGACTGACCGACGAAGCGCTCATGGGGCGCTACCAGGAGGGGGACGCTCGTGCGTTCGAAGTCCTCCTGCGTCGCCACCGTAGACCGGTTTTCAACTTCCTGTTGCGCTCGACGGGCGTGCGGGAGACGGCCGAGGACTTGATGCAGGAGGTGTTTCTGAGGATCGTGCGCGGCGCCGGCGAGTTTCGCCGTGAGGCGAAATTCACGACGTGGCTTTACTCGATCGCCAGGAACCTTTGCGTGGACCACAGCCGACGAATGAAGTTCCGCCGACACACATCTCTGGATCAACCCGCGGGCGACGGCGCCGAAGGCGACTCGCGCGCGTCGCTGGTGGACTTTGTGAGGGACAACGCCCCCAGCGCCTCGCCGGCGCGCAGCACGACGAACAAGGAGCTGCGCGAGCGGCTGGTGGTGGCGATCGAATCCTTGGTGGAGGAGCAGCGCGAGGTATTCGTAATGCGCGAGTACCTCGGGCTGCAATTCAAGGAGATTGCCGACATCGTCGGCTGCCCCGAGAACACCGTGAAAAGCCGAATGCGCTACGCGCTGGAAGCTTTGCGCAAGCATCTAAAGGAGTATGCTGACCTCGCCAAGGCCGCCCCGGTGGCGGTGGGCGCAGGACCGCTACGAGCAGGATGAAGGACACCGAGCACCATAGCGACGACGCGCTGCTGATGGACCTGTTGTACGAGGAGTCCAACGGCGGCGGCGACGGCTCCGCGATCGACCCGCAGCTGCGCAAGCAGCTGACGGAGAGATACCGCGAGGAGCTGGAGGCCTATCGCGAGATCCGGGCGGCTTACCGCAGCCTGGAAGAAGAGGACCCGGCACCGCAGGCGAGCGCGAAGATCCTGCGTGAGGCGTCGAAGGTGGCGCACGCCGCGGCGGGGCCCGGGCTGGTGGACAGGTTCTTCGCGCTGTTCCGGCTGCCGTCGTTCGGCTGGGCGGGGGCGGCGGCGGTGGCGCTGCTGGTGGTGGGCGTGGGCGTGTTCGTGTCGAACAAAGCAGAGTCGCCCGACGCGGCGCGCGGGCGCAGTGGCGACGTGTCCGAGGGGCTGCCGGCGCCGTCGAAGGTGGCGGCGGGGGACGACGAGGACGTAGCGGCCGCGGACGGCGTGACGGCGGCGCACGGGGCGACGGGCATGCGCGGCGCCGGCAAGGACGAGGCGGCGCGGCTCGAGGATGCGCTGGCGCGCGGCGAGGCGCCGGCGACGGGGGGCAGCGAGCCCATGGCGGTGCCGAGCGACGCGCGCAACGCTGGCCTGGACGGGGCGGGGATGCCGCCGCCGGCGCCGGCCGCGGCCGCAGCCGCTCCGACGGAGACGCCCGCGGACGAGCGCCTGGCGCTAGGCGGCGGCGAAGGCCGCGCCAAGCTGGAGAAGACGTCGGGGCGGAAGGACGCACCGGCGGAGGGCGGGGGCTCGGACTGGGATCGCGGCCCCACGGGAAAGACCAAGGACAAGGGCTCTTCGGCCGACGGGGTCGAGGACGAGGAGTCGATCGCTTTCGAGAGCAAGGTGAAGGCGGTCCCGGCGCGCGACGTCCCGGCGAAGGGCGACCTCGCGACGACGAGGGACGCCAAGCCCGCGGTCGCCGCCAAGTCGACGCCGGCCGCGCCGGCGCCGCCGCCGGAGTATGCGAAGGCGGACACGGCGCCGCGCCCCGTGACGAGCGCCGGCAGCAGCGCCGGCTACTACGGCAGCGACAAGGGCATCGCGGCGGGCGCAGGCGGCGCCGGCGCGAGCTCCGGCTCGACGTACCGATCCAGCGTAGCGCCGCGCGCCGGCGCCCCCGCTTACAGCTACGCCCCGGCGGGCAGCGCCGCGGCAGCGGCCGGCCCCACTCCGGCGGCTGCGCGGCCGCCGGTGACGAAGCCCGGCGCCATGGCGACACTGGTCCCGGCCGCAGCGCCGGCGCCCGGCACGGCGGCGGCGTACGACGACAAGACGATCGCCGCCGGCGAGGCGGCCCTGAAGGAGGCTTCCACCCTCTATAGGAAGGGCACCTACGGTCCCGCCGGCGTGAAGGTCGAAGAGGCAAAGAGGCTCCTACCGACTGCTTCGTCGCCGTACGCCGAGGCACGCAAGCTGGAGGCGCACATCGCCGCCAAGACGGGGGACTGCCTCAGGGCCGAGCACGCGGCCACATTTCTGACGGGTGCGATCCTGGCAGACCTGATGGACCGGGAAGTCACGCCCTGCTACGACAAGAAGGGCGACAAGGTCGCGGCGACGCGCGTGAGCGATCTTGCGAAGGCCGCGCGCAAGACCATCGTCTCCGATCCGCGCAAGCGCATCATCGGCTACGACGCGGACGAGGCGGCCGCTCCGAGCAAGGCCGCGGCGAAGCCGTCGCCCAAGAAGGCGGGCAAGAAGTCCAAGTCGTACGACGACGCCTACGACGCCCCCGCCGCCCCCGCCGACGCGAAGCGCGTCGAGTCCTACTAGGCCGCCTTCTCCGGCGCCGCCGCATCGAAGACTCGCGAAGGTCCTAGTCCGTCTTCTCCGGCGCGTCCGCGCCGGCGCCGCCGACGACCGCAGACTTGCGGAGCTTCACCAGCACCCGCGCGAGCGCGCGTCGCGTCTTGTCGGTGTGGTCGAAGTGAAGGCCCATCGCGGCCGCGCCGCCGCCGGCGTCGGCACGGCGCGACCACACCACGTGCGCCGGCACCCGCAGCGTCAGGAGCGGCAACGGGAGGGGCGAGGGAAGCACGACGACCACAGGCGTCCCTGCGTCCGGGGCGTCGACGAGCCGCACGCACAGGCCCGTCTCGCTCAGGTCCACCAGCCGCGCCACCGCCGGCGCACGGCCGGCCCACGCGATCCTCACGGCGACGTCCACGCGGTAGCGCGCGGCGCGGCGCCGCTCGGCGAAGTCCAGCTCCTGGCCCCGCGCCAGCGCCAGCAGGCGCTCGCGCGCGCCGCTCTCGTCGTCCAGGAGCGTCAGTCCCAATCCCGGCGGCAGGCGCGTCGTGCCGCGCGCGCGCCGCCACCCGACCCGCGCGTTCACGCGGAGCGTCACGCCACGGTCGGCGAAGTGAAGGTGCACGGCCACGACGGTGCCGACCTCGCCGAGGTCCAGGGCATCCTCTTCGGGAGCGGCGGGGATGAACAGCTCCTGCCGGCCGTCGCGCTCCTTCAGCGCGCCCAGAAGCTGCGCCCCCGTGTCGTAGTGCAGATCGACCTCGCGAGCCGGGTCGGGCATGTCCGCGGGGATCTTAACCCGCGCGCCCGGCGCGAGCGAGAAACGCCGTCCGTCTGTCGGAACCGGTCCCAAGAGTCCGGCTGCCTGGTGCGCGCCGGAGCCCGGCGTAGCGAGGCCGGCCTTGCCAGCCTGAGCGGACGAGGTCTCGGGGCCGGTCCTACGACGCCGCGGCGGCGGCCTTCGCCCCGCGCCCGCGCGCCGGCCGCAGCACCTGCCGCAGGAACTGCCCGGTGTAGCTCCCCGCGTGGGCGGCGACCTCCTCGGGCGTGCCGCAGGCGAGCACGCGCCCGCCCTTGTAGCCGCCCTCCGGCCCGAGGTCGATGACCCAGTCCGCGGTCTTGATGACGTCCAGGTTGTGCTCGATGACGACGACGGTGTTGCCGACGTCCACGAGGCGTCCCAGCACGTGCAGCAGGCGCTCCACGTCGGCGAAGTGCAGGCCGGTGGTGGGCTCGTCCAGCAGATAGAGCGTCCGCCCCGTGGCGCGCCGCGCCAGCTCCTTCGACAGCTTGATGCGCTGCGCCTCGCCGCCCGACAGCGTGGTGGCGCTCTGGCCGAGCTGCACGTACCCCAGCCCCACCTCCTGCAGCGTCAACAGAATCTCCTTCACGCGCGGCACGTTCCCAAGGAACTCGACCGCTTCGTCCACCGGCATCGCCAGCACTTCGGCGATCGACTTGCCCTTGTACTTCACCTCGAGCGTCTCGCGGTTGTAGCGGCTCCCGCGGCACACCTCGCAGGTGACGAACACGTCGGGCAGGAAGTGCATCTCGATGCGGATGATCCCGTCGCCCTCGCACGCTTCGCAGCGTCCGCCCTTCACGTTGAACGAGTACCGCCCGGGCTTGTAGCCCCGCGCCTTCGATTCGGGAAGCTGAGCGAAGAGGTCGCGCACCAAGCCGAACAGCTGCGTGTAGGTGGCGGGGTTCGAGCGCGGCGTCCGCCCGATCGGCGACTGGTCGATGTTGATGACCTTGTCCACGTGCTCCACGCCGTCGAGCGCCGCATAGTCGCCGGTCTGCTCGCGGCCGCCGTTCAGACGCTGCGTGAGCGCGCGAAGGAGCGTGTCGACCACGAGCGTCGACTTCCCCGAGCCCGACACGCCCGTGACCACGGTGAGCAGCCCGAGCGGGAAGTCGGCGTCCACACGCTGCAGGTTGTTGGCGCGAGCCCCGCGCACGCGCAGCAGGCGCTCGCCGTCGGGCCGGCGCCGTTCGGCCGGCACCGCGATGGCGCGGCGCCCCGACAGGAACTGGCCCGTCAGCGACTCCTTGCTGCGCTCGATCTCGCCCGGCGTTCCCTGCGCGACGACCTCCCCGCCGTGCACGCCCGCCCCTGGCCCCATGTCGACGACGTAGTCGGCGGCGCGAATGGTCTCCTCGTCGTGCTCCACCACCAGCACCGTGTTGCCGAGGTCGCGCAGGCGCTTGAGCGTAGCGAGCAGCCGCGCGTTGTCGCGCGGATGCAGGCCGATCGACGGCTCGTCCAGCACGTAGAGCACGCCCATCAGCGCGCTGCCGATCTGCGTGGCGAGACGGATGCGCTGCGCCTCCCCGCCCGACAGCGTCGCCGCCGAACGATCGAGCGTGAGGTACTCCAGCCCCACCGACCCTAGGAACCCGAGCCGCTCGCGGATCTCCTTGAGAATGCGGTCGGCGATGGTGCGCTCGCGCTCGCTCAGCTCGAGCGCGCCGAAGAAGGGCACCAGCTCCCCCACCGACTGGTGCGTCATGTCGTGGATGTTGCGCCCCGCCACCAGCACGTGCAGCGCCTCGGCGCGCAAGCGCGTGCCCTCGCAATCGGGGCAGTCGCGCCGGCTCATGAAGCGCTCCATGTCCTCGCGCACGTGCTCGGAGTCCGACTCGGTGTAGCGGCGCTGCAGGATGGGGATGATGCCCTCGAACTCACGCTTGTAGCGGTAGCTGTGGCCGTCGCGCTTGAGCGTGAATTCGATCTCGCGCCCGCCGGAGCCGTTCAGGATGACCTTGCGCGCCTCCGCGCCGAGCTTGCTCCAGGGCGTCTCTAGGTCGAAGCGGAAGGCGCCGCCCAGGCTGGCGAGCGTCTGCTCCAGGAAGTCGGACTGGCTCTTCTCCCACGGGGCGAAGGCGTCGCGCACGGGAAGGCTCGGGTCCGGCACGATGAGGTCGGGGTCGAAGTAGGTCTTCACGCCCAGGCCGGAGCATGCGGTGCAGGCGCCTTGCGGGTTGTTGAACGAGAACAGCCGCGGCGTGATCTCCGGGTAGGACACGCCGTCGTTGATGCAGGCGAAGCGCTCGGAGAAGAGAAGGTCGCGCCCGCCGCCGTCGACGACGGCGATCTTCACCAGCCCCTGGCCGAGCTTCACCGCCAGCTCTACCGAGTCGGTGAGGCGGCGCTGCACATCCGGCTTCATGACCAGCCGGTCAACGTACACCTCGATGGTGTGCTTCTTGTTCTTGTCGAGGACGATGTCTTCGCTGAGGTCGCGCACGTGGCCGTCCACCGACACGCGCACGAACCCCTCGCGCCGCAGCTCTTGCAACTCTTTGCGGTACTCGCCTTTGCGCTCGCGCACGATGGGGGCCAGCACCGAGAAGCGCGTGCCCTTCGCCAGCGACATCACCTTGTCGACCATCTGCTGCACGGTCTGGGCGGCGATGGGCTTGCCGCAGATCCAGCAATGCGGCTTGCCCACGCGCGCGAAGAGAAGCCGCAAGTAGTCGTAGATCTCGGTGACGGTGCCGACGGTGGAGCGCGGGTTGCGCGACGCGGACTTCTGCTCGATGGAGATCGCCGGCGAGAGCCCTTCGATGGTGTCGACGTCGGGCTTGCCCATCTGCTCCAGGAACTGGCGCGCGTAGGCGGAGAGCGATTCCACGTAGCGGCGCTGCCCCTCCGCGTAGATGGTGTCGAATGCCAAGGACGACTTGCCCGAGCCGGACAGGCCGGTGATGACGACGAGCCGGTCACGCGGCAGGGCGACGTCGATGTTCTTGAGGTTGTGCTCGCGCGCGCCGCGGACGACGATCTGTTCCATGGTGATTTGGCCGGCACGGTGTTCGGCCGGCCGGCAGCTTAACAAGCGGGCGCGCCGCCGACTACCCGGCGCGTGCGCGGCGCCCGCGGCGCCGCAACGCCACGCTGGCGGCGAGGACGATGGCCGCCTCTACGCCTTCGGGCCTGACGCGGCCCGTGCCGGCGACGTCGTCGGCGGTGCCATGGGCAGGGGACGTGCGCACGATGGGGAGCCCGGCGGTGAAGTTCACCGCCTCGAAGCGGCAGAGCGCTTTGAGTGGGGCGAGCCCTTGATCGTGGTACATGGCGACCGCGGCGTCGTAACCGGCGCGCGCCTCCGTCGTGAAGAGCGCGTCGCCGGCGACCGGTCCGCGCACCTCGGCCCAGTCACCGAGCGCGGCGCGCGCATCCGCCACGGCAGGGGCCACGACGGCCGCGTCCTCGACGCCGAGCAGCCCCTCTTCGCCGGCGTGCGGATTCAGCCCGGCCACGGCGATCCGTGGGCGTGCCACGCCGAGGTCGTCCGCCAAGGCGCGCGCGGTGACTTCGATCGTCCGCGCCACCCTCGCGCGCGTGAGCGCCGCCGGCACGGCGGCGAGCGGGAGGTGCACCGTGCAGAGCGCCACTCGCAGCGCCGGCGACACGAAGAGCATGACCGCCGCCGCGCCCGCCGCGCCGCAGGCCGCCGCCACGACCTCGGTGTGCCCGGTGAAAGGGATGCCGTCGGCGACGACGCGCGCCTTGGACACCGGTAGCGTGCAGAGCGCCTCGGCGCCGCCGCGCGCCGTCAGCTCCAGCGCCGCGGCGAAGGCGGCGTGCGCGGCCGCGCCGCACCCTGGGCCGGGTCGACCCGGCGCGCCCTTGCCCGCGCCGACGGCTACGGGCACGACCACCGCGCGCCCCGCCGGCGGCTCCAGGTCGCCGAGATCGGCGGTGACGAGCAACGGCACGTCGACGCCCAGCACGCGCATCGCCGCGCGCAGCGCGCTCGGGTCGCCGAGCACCACCAGACGTGCTTGCCGCAGGACCTCGCCCCGATGAAGCGCGCCGACCAGCGCCTCCGGGCCGCAGCCGGCCGGATCCCCCAGCGAGACGGCGACGACCGGGAGCACTTCGGCGCGGGGAGTGGTGCGATCTCCGGGATCTTGCACTCGATGCAGGCGGCCGCCTTCAGCTCTTCGAGCCGCAGCTCGGCGCGGCAGGTGGCGCGATCTCCGGGATCTTGTAGTCGATGCAGGCAGCCGACTTCAGCTCTTCGAACCACAGCATCGACAGGCGATCGGTCTCCTCGGCCACGTAGCGGTCGAGAAGGTCCGCCTTGATCGACTCGAACGTGGCGATGCCGGAGTCCTTCCGCTCCGTGAGCTTCACCACGCGCACGATGAGATCGTCGACGACGACGCGCACGTCGCCCGGCTTCATCGCCGCCACGGCCACGCGCACTTCCTTGATGAGACCGTCCGACTTCACGTAGCCCCAGTCGCCGTCAGTGGGGCCGTCGGGCGCGTACTTCGCCGCCAGCTCGGCGAACGGCTTGCCGGCGTCGAGCGCCGCCTTGATCTCGGTGATCTTGGCGAGCGCCTCGGCCCGCAGGTGCGCATAGTCGGGGTCGCTCTTCGGCGGCAGCGAGAACATGATCATCGACAGGCGCACCTCGTCGGCGCTGACGACGTCCTTTTTCAGCTTCTCGTAGTACGCCTTCAGAACGTCGTCGTCCGTGGAGATGCGGCTGCGCACCTTCAGCGCCACGACCTTCATGCGCAACAGGTGCTGGCGGACATCGTCGCGGTGCGCCGCCTCGGTATAGCCCTCCTTCTTCAGCTCGGCGAGGAACGTGGCGCGGTCCCAGCCGTATCGCTTGATGATGCCCTCGACGGCGCGGTCGATCTCGTCGCTCGTCACGGTCAGCGCCAGCTTCGCCGCCTCCTGCTGAACCAGCTCGTTCACGATCATGGCGTCGAGCACGTCCGCCCAGATCGCCCGCAGGGCCTCCGGCTTCTTGGCCAGGTCCGGCTCGGCGGCGAGGCGCGCCGCCACCATGGCGCTCGCCTTCTCGTCGAGGTCCGACTCGAAGATGGGCGTCGAGTTCACCACCGCGGCCACCCGATCGATGGTAAGTCGCTTGGGCGCCGGACCGGACACCGACGGCGCGACCGCGCCGGGGGCCGTGCCGGCATCGGCGGACGCGGCGGCGGCCGGAACCGCCAGCAACCCAACCAGCGCCAGTCCCGCGGCGCGTGCGGACAACGAGTCTTTCATCATGGCGTCAACGTAGCTCCCGTAGGACGTTCTCGTCCACCTCGATCGTAGCCGTCTCTCGAAGCTTGGCAATGAAGGCCCCCTCCTCGGCCGCCAGCGCGGGGCCGGCCAGCTTGCGCCGGATGGCGTCCTCCACCTCCGGCAGGCCGCGCAGGTAGGCATCGCGCTTGTCCACCACCTTGAAGAGGTGGAACCCGGAGTCGGTCTCCACCGTGGCGCTCATCGTGCCGGCCGCGAGCCCGAACACCACGTCGAAGCCGTCGGGCATGACGCCCTTGGGAAAGTAGCCCAGGTCGCCGCCTTCGGCGGCCTCGGGCCCGAGGGAGCGCGCGCGCGCGAGGGCCGCGAAGTCGGCACCCTTCAGGATCTCGTCGCGGATCTGCTTGGCCTCCTCGGCGGTGGCGACGACGATGTGGAGCGCGCGCGCCTGCTCGGGGGCGAGGAACTCGTCGGGATGGGCCTTGTAGTACGCCTCCACCGCGGCGGGTGCGGCGGCGGCTGGATCGCCGGGGTGCACCTCGGCCAGCAGGCGGTCGACGGCGAGCCGCTCCCCCAGCAGCTCGCGGAAGCGCTCGACCGTGTGGCCTTGCTCGACCAGCGCCTCCATGAACTCCTTGGGGGTGGGGTAATCGGCGGCGCGGGCGGCGTAGGCGGCGTCGACGGCGGCGGCAGTGGGCCACAGACCACGGCGGCGCGCCTCCGTGACAAGCAGCCGCTGCTCGATCATCTCGTCCAGCACGCGGCGTGCCTGGGCGAGGCGCTCGTCGGGCGTGGCGTCGGCCGCGGCGGGGCGGCGATGGTACTCGCGCGCCACTTCCCAGAGCGCGATGGGCTCGCCGTTCACCCGGGCCGCGACGTGTGGCGCCGGCGCCGGCGGGGCACCCTGACACGCGGCCACCGCCGCGGCCAGCAGCGCCACGGCGACGGACACGACGGCGCCGGCAACGGCGACGGCGCGCCACGACGCGCCGTTCATGGGCGGGACACACATCGGAAGAGTGCCTAGTACGCTTTTGCCGCGCGCGCTAGCCCTGCGGGCCCGCCGGCCGCGGCTCGCCGCCCCGCGCCGGCAACTACGCCAGACCGTAACGGGTCAGCAGCTCGTGCATCGTGCGCGCGGGTCCCACCGGCGTCGCTGGCGACTCCGCGAGGATGTCGGCCGAGACCATCTCGACGGGAACGCCGCCCTTGGGCGTGGAGCCGACGTCGACCTCGTCGAAGCGCACCGGCGCAGTGGGCGCGGCCGGCGGCGCCGCTTGGATCGGCGCGGGCGCTTGTCGCGTCGGCGGCGCCAAGGGCGCGGGTGCGGCCGGCGGCGCGACGCGCACCGGGGCCGGCGGCGGCGGGGCGACGACGACCGGGGGCGCCGACGGCGCCCGCTGTAGCGGAGGCGCAGCGACGGCGACGTGGGCGGGCGGCGGCGTACGCGCCTCGGCCGGCGCCTCGAACGGCTCGAGCTCCGGCTCCGCCATCGGCGCAGGCGCCGGCGCGTGAGCCGCCGCCGCTGCCGCCGTGCGCGTCGCTGCGACGCGCACCGGGCGCGCCTCGCCACGGCGCGTCTGCACGCGCGCCAGCAGCGCTTGCAGCGTGTCGACCTGCGCCTGCGCGTCCATGCGCCGCTCCTCGATCGCCACCCGCCGCGCTAGGCGCGGCGGCGCGCCGCCTCGCGGATGTGGAACGTCAGCTCCGGCATGCGTACGCCGTACTGCCCCCAGAACTCCGTGCCGTCCATGTCCTCCGCGGGATGCACCCGGAAGCGGATGACGCCCGGCTCCGGCTGCCCCGGAGCCTCCACCACCGTGAGCCGCTTGCCGCCCACCTGCCCCAGCAGCCCCGCGACGAAGCCCGCGTAGATGCTGTGGCTCGGCTTGCCCAGATGCGCGCCGCCCAGCGCGCGCTGGATCACCGACCCGCGCAGGTCCACGAACAGCCAGTCCTCCTCCGGGCGTAGCGACATCTCGCCCCAGCCCAGCGCCGCGGTGCACCGGCCGAGGATCTCGCTGAAGCGCTGCGGGGACAGCTCCGCCGCGTCCGCGGACTCCCCGGTCAGCGCCCGCGCCAACATCCCGAACGCCATCTGGCCGAACACCTCGCCCACCCGGTACAAGACCGCGCCACCGCCCTGCTCCGGATGCAGCTGCTCCACCGCGTCCTGGATCCACAGGGGGAACTGGTCCGGAACCACGACCACATGGTCGTTGGTGGCGCTCATCACGCCCCCGGCGTCCGTATGGCGCAGGAACCCCGCCGCCTCGAATGGCCCAGCCATCGGCGCGAGTCTAGGCCAAAATGCTCGCCTGATCCAATTTGCGCGGTTTAGTGCGCGGTCGCCGGGCGGGCGCTCTTCGCGTGCGCAGGGGCGGCGGTCGCCGGGTGCGCACTCGCCGACGGAGCCGGAGCCGCGCCGGTGGCCGGATGGGCGCTGGCCCCCGGGGCCATCGCCGTCGACGGCGGGGCGAGCGGGACGCCGGTCGCGAGCTTCGGCATCCCCGGCATCGGGGAAGGCGGCACGCCCTCCGGGCCCTCGTCGCCCGGCTCCTCGAGGTCGATGTCGGGCGGCGGCGCGCCGGCGCCACCGGTCCCCGTCCCGTCCATCCCCGGCATCCCCGTACCCGTCACGTCCATGCCGGGCCCGCCCGTTCCCGTCACGCCGGCGGCGTCCTTGCCCAGCACGATCTTCACCTTCTCCAGGTGCTCCGGGAAGATCTCGATCTTGGCGGCCGCCTTGAGCGACGCCACGTAGTCCTCGAACGCCTTGGTGCGCTTCTCGCGGAACAGCCGCTGCGCGATGCTGCGCTTCACCTGCTCGAAGGTCCGGTGCAGCTCCTTGCGCTTGCCGGTCAGCTTGATGATGTAGAAGCCCTTCGGCGTCTCCACCACGGGCCCCACGTCGCCCACCTTGTCGAGCGCGAACGCCACTTCGGCCACCTTCGGCTCGACGCCGGTGCCGCCCTCCTCCGGCTTGGCGAAGTAGCGCAAGTCGCCGCCGCGCGCTTTCGTCTCCTCGTCCACGGAGTACTTCGTCACCAGGTCGCGCCACTTCTTGTGGTCGGTGCCGGCTGCAGTCACCTCCGCCAGCGCCGCGTCGGCCGCCGCCTTGTCCTTCACGACGATGACGCTGACGCGCACCTGCGCGGGCTTGTGGAACTCGTCCTTGTGCTCGTCGTAGTACTTCTTCA
Organism: Myxococcota bacterium; assembly: GCA_036004705.1. Classification (GTDB taxonomy): domain Bacteria; phylum Myxococcota_A; class Polyangia; order DASYRF01; family DASYRF01; genus DASYRF01. Next base: position 10,366 of record DASYRF010000299.1, on the reverse strand, counting down.
TCTCCTCTTCGGTGATGTCCTCGAGCTTCATCGTCGCGTCGAACTCGTCCTTCATCAGCTTCTGCGTCATCGTCTGCTTCATCGCGCGGATGACGTCGGGGTCCGTGGCGTAGCCCTTCTTCTCGGCGGCCATCGCCAAGAGCTCGAAGCGGATGAGGTTGTCCAAGAACTCCTTCTTGCGCTCGATGGAGTTGTAGCGCGCGCGGATGTACGGGCTCTGCTTGTCGAGCCGGTCCTGGAACTCGCCCAGCGTGATGGGCCGTCCGTCAATGGTGGCCAGCACCAGCGCGCGCTCGTCCGGCGTCAAGAGCGCCAGCCCGGTCCCGTCCTCCCCCTTCGGCAGGGCCGGCGTCGGCACGAGCGAAACGCCGCCGCTCCCGCCGGACCCACCGCACGAGACGCCGTAGCCGGCCGCCAAGGCGAGCAGGACCACAAAGTAGGCGGCCCGGTCGCCGAAACCGTCTCTTGTCCATCGCCGCATGGCGGAAAACCTCCGTGTTGTCGCGCGTCTAGGCGCGTCGAGTGGGGCGGGCTGTACCATATTCGATCAGGTCTCGCAACACTCTTCGCAGCGCCTCTATTCGCTCCGCGGGGGTCCGCGGCGCGGGCGCGCCGACGTGCGTAGCGGGCAGCGCCCGCGACAGCCGCCCGTCGGGCGACAGCCGCCAGGGCGTCCGCGGGGCATTGCACAGCGCAACCGCCTGCTCGGGCGTCAAGGCCGGGTCCTCGCCGAAGATCAAGCCGACCCGCGTGCCCGACAGCTCCAGCACGCGCACGCCCAGCCGCTTGAGCGTGAGCCGCGCGGCCATCAGCCCGACGAGCGCGCTGACCGGCGCCGGCACCGGGGTGCCGTATCGGTCGCCCATCTCGCGCTCGATCTCGTCGAGCCCGTCCTCTGTCTCGACGGACGCCAGGCGCTTGTAGAGCATCAGCCGCTGCCCGGTGTCGCCGACGTAGTCGGCGGGGATCGAATACTCCAGATCGACTTTCAGCTCGGGATCGGCGCGGCGCTTGAGCTGCTGGCCGCGGATCTCGGCGACGGTCTCCTCCATGAGCTGCATGTAGAGGTCGAAGCCGACGGCCTCGATGTGCCCGGACTGTTGCGCGCCGAGCATGTTGCCGGCGCCGCGGATTTCCAGGTCGTAGCTGGCGATGCTGAACCCGGCGCCGAGATCGGTGAAGCGCTCCAGCGCATCGAGCCGCTTTCGCGCGTCGGCCGACAGCCCCGCCTCCGCCGCCACCAGCAGATAGGCGTAGCCGCGCTGCGCCGAGCGGCCGACCCGCCCGCGGATCTGGTAGAGCTGCGACAGGCCGAACGCGTCGGCGCGCTCCACCACCAGCGTATTGGCGTTGGGGATGTCGAGCCCGCTCTCGATGATGGTGGTACAGACGAGGACGTCGAAGCGGCCGGCGACGAACTCCGTCATGACGTTCTCCAGCGTGCTGGCGGCGAGCTGCCCGTGGCCCACGGCGACGCGCGCCGCCGGCACCAGCGAGCGCACGTGGCGCGCCGCCTCCTCGATGCCTTCGACGCGGTTGCGCACGTAGAAGACCTGTCCCTGACGCGCCAGCTCCTTCTCGATGGCGGTGCGCACCACCTCGTCGGACTGCTTGACCACGAACGTGCGGATGGCCTGACGGTCGTCCGGCGGCGTGGCGATGATGCTGAGGTCGCGCAGGCCCATGAGCGACATGTGCAGCGTGCGCGGAATCGGGGTCGCCGCCAGCGTCAGCACGTGCGTGGTCTCGCGAAGCTGCTTGAGCCGTTCCTTGTGGGCAACGCCGAAGCGCTGCTCCTCGTCGACGATGACGAGCCCGAGGTCGGCGAAGACGACGTCCTCGGAAAGCAGCCGATGCGTGCCGATGACGATGTCGACGCGACCCGCCGCCAAGTCCTTGAGCACGGCCTTGGCCTCGAGGGCCGTGCGGAACCGGGAGAGCACCTCGATGCGCACGGGGATGGCGCCGAAGCGTGCGCGGAACGTGAGCAGGTGCTGCTGGGCCAGCACCGTCGTGGGGCACAGCACGGCGACCTGCTTCTTCTCGGCCACGGCGAGGTACGCGGCGCGCATCGCCACTTCGGTCTTGCCGAAGCCGACGTCCCCGCAGACGAGGCGGTCGGTGGGCGTGGGGCGCTGCAAGTCGGCGAGCGTGTCCTCGATGGCCTTGAGCTGGTCCGGCGTCTCTTCGAAGGGGAAGAGCGCCTCGAACTCGCGATAGCCGTGATCAGGTGCGCCGAGCGCGTAGCCCTCCTGCACCTTGCGCGCGGCGTGCAGGCGGATGAGCTCCTCGGCCATCTGGCGCAGAGACTCGCGCACGCGGCGCTTGGTCTTGTCCCAGGCGGTGCCACCGAGACGGTCGAGCGCGATGGCGCCGGCGGCGTCGGCGCCGGCGTAGCGCTGCACGCGCCCGAGCCGGTACACCGGCACGTAGAGCTTGTCGCCGCCGGCGAACTCCAGGTGCAGGAAGTCCTGCTTGAGCCCCGGCACGGGACGCTTGAAGGGCGTGGGATCGGGCGGCCCCGGCACCTCGATGGTGACGAGCCCCCGGTACGCGCAGATACCGTGGTCGAGGTGGACGCAGAGGTCGCCCTGCTTGAGCTCGCGCCACGACTGCAGGAAAACGCCACGGTCGTCGCCTTCGGCGCCCCCGCCGGCGGCGCGGGCGGCGGCGCGGCGGCGCACGCGGCGGCCCAGCACCTCCTCCTCGGCGAACAAGGACAGCGTGCCGGGAAGGCGAAAGCCGCGGCCGAGCTTGCCGCGCACCAGCCAGAGGTCCACGTCGCCGGCGGGGCTGCCCGGCGCAGCGCCGCCGCCGCCGACCGCGCTATCGTCGGCGCGCGCCAGCGCCGGAGGCGCCGGGTCGGTCACGGCGGCCAGCGACCCGGCGCGCGCGATTCTGAGGCCGTAGTCCTGCAGCACGCCTTCGAGCCGCTCTTCGTTGGCGTGCGACGAAGCGGTCAGCACGCAGCGCTCGCCGGCGGCGCGGCGCGCGCGCACGGCGTCGGCGAACGGGGCGAGGAGGTCGTGCTGCCGCTCCGTGCGCGCGCGGTCGAGCTCACGGCGGAGCTCCAGGTTCGATTCGGCCGAGATGCGCAACGGCGGCGGCGGCTCGGCGGCCGGCGCGCCCGGCTGGGCTGCGGACGCGGGCCCGAGGACGGGGACGCCGCCCACCGCGACCATGCGCGTGCGCACCATGCGCACGGAGGCGAGAGCATCGGCCACCGTCTCCGGCGCGACCTCGTAGGCCTCGGGGGGCAAGCACAGTCCGCCGCGCGCGCGGCGCAGCTTGAAGCCTTCGCCCAGGGCGCGATGCTCGGCGGCCAGGGCGCGCGCACAGTCGGCGGGCTCGACCGCCAGCCACAAGTCCTCGCCCCCGTCGCGGCGCCCCGGCGCCAGGTGGGCGAGCAGCGGCACGGTAGCGGCGTGGCTCGCCGGGGCGAATGTCCACCAGGCGAAGAGCGGCGAGCGCGCCTCGAGGTCGGCGACGAGCGCGCGCCGATCGCGGCTGGGGAAGTCCACCGCGTCCGCGGCGGCGTAGAGCGCGGCGGCGATGCGCGCGAGCCCGGCGGGGGAGCGGTCCTCCTCGCGTACCGGCGGGACCGCCACGCGGTCCGCCTTGCGCACGGTGCGCTGCGTGGCCGGGTCGAAGAAACGCAGGCTCTCGACGAGAATCTCCAGCAGCTCCACGCGTACCGGATCGGGGTAGAGCGGCGAGTAGACGTCCACTAAGTGGCCGCGCGCGGCGAAGGTACCGGGGTCCTCCACGACCGGCTCGGGCTCGTAGCCGCCCGCAACGAGCGCGGCGGTCAGGGCGTCGCGATCGACCTCGCCGGCGACCTCGAGCTCGACGGTGCGCGCGGCGAGCGCGGCCGGTGCTTCGACCGTGCGCGCCAGGGCGGGGGCCGGCACCACCAGCACGCGCGGGCGCGGGACGGCGCCGCCGGGCTGCAGGCGCGACAGCACGGAGAGCCGGCCGCGCATCAAGGCTCGGTCCGGCGCCAGCTCGTCGAACGGCGATACCTCGGCAGCCGGCCAGCACACGACGGCGGCCTCGCTCTCGCCCAGGTAGAAGCGCGCGTCGTCGGCCAGCGCGCGCGCGCGCGGGAGATCGGCAGCGACGGCCACCAGCATCGCGTCGGGCCGCTCGCGCGCCGCTTCGGCGGCGAGGCGCGCGATGAGGTAGGCGGCGAAGGACTCGTCGCAGCCGACCACGTCGGCCGCGCGCGCCCCCCCTCTCAGTGCCGCGACGAGGCGCTCCACGGCCGGCATCGGTACCACGCGATGCGGCCGCGTGCGAGCGCAACGGTGAGCGCGAGCGCCGGCAGGAGCAGGAGCGCCAGGCCGGCACCGCCGGCAGCGCCGGCGCCGCGCCGCCCGACGGCACGCACCGCGCATTGCGTGATGGCCGGCACGCCGTGCAGCTCGCCGCGATCGGCGCCGTCGTAGCGCCACGTCACGGTCGAATCGGCGTCGCAGTCGGAGGCGCCGTCGTACAGCACGGTGGCGCAGTCGAGCCCCGACCAGAGCTTCAGCTTGCCGCTCAGCGCCTCGTCGGCGCAGCGCAGCGGGTGGTCGACGAGCTCATTCGTCACGGCCTCGGCGAGGCCGAGCGTGTCGGACCCGACCCAGCCGCTGCCGTTCCAGGTGTGAACGTCGGCGACGCCGTTGCGGTCCTCGTCGTCGGCGCCGTCGAGCACGCTGCCGGCGTAGTCCCATCCCCAGCGCTCCGGCGCCGGCGCGCACGTGCGCCAGTCGTACTGGAGCCGGTCGACGGCCAGGTCGACGTTGAACTCGTGCAGGCGCGGCTCGGTCGTATGCACCGATACGGCCCCCTGGAAGCGCACCGTCAGGGAAACGTCCCGCTCACCGCACCAGTAGGGCATGTCCCAGCCGAACGCGTCATAGTAGAAGTCGCCGTCGCCTGGGACTGGCGCGTCGACGACCGTCGCCGTGCCGTGCCAGGTGAAGCCGTAGCGGTCGGTGCAGCCGCCGGTGACTACGGTCGCCGCGGCCTCCTCGTCTCGACGCGCGACCGGGCACGAAGGATCGCCGCCGCCGCGGTAAATCAGGTACGTGAGATGGAAGACGTTGGGCGCGCTCGCCGTGTTGGCGAGCGTCTTGACGACCCGCGCCTCGCGCACGTGCGCGTTGGGGACACCCCGCAGCGCCTCGCCCGCGTCACCCGACGGCGCGCAACCGACAACGGCCGCCGCCAGGAGCATGGCGGCCGCGGCCAGCGCAACCGCGGCCGCGCCAACAGGGACGTGGACAGGGCTGCGTTCGTCCATCCGGCACCTCTGGCCCTGGACAAAGCAAGCCCCGTGCCCGCTCCGCCGCGGTGGGTTTCTGACGAGCCTGGGCCGGGCGGGCCGCGGGAGCCTAGAGCTTGGGGTCGAGGTTGAAACCGACGCGGTACAGGCCGCCGAAGTACGTGTCGAACCCGCCGCCCAGCGTACGGAAGCGCTCCACTTCCAAGCCTATCGTACCATAAGGTAAAATTGAAGCGACGCGCAGCACGGACGCGCCGAGCGCGAACGCGGCGCGGAACCCTGGCCGCGGCACCGGATCGGCCTCGGAGAATTGCCAGCCGAACGCGCCTTCGAGCTCGACTTGATAAGTGTAGTAATGAAAGCGCGCGAGGAGCGGCAGTAACCCGAAGAAGCGTGGGACCAGCGCGCGGCTGCCGCTCATCATGGTGTCGGGAGGGAAGGTGCCCGCGGCACCCGCCTCGGCGCCCAAGATGAGCGTGAAGAACTGCCCGAAGCCCCAGCCGGCGAGCAAACGCCCGGAGCCGCCGCCGCCGAACGTCGTCCCGCCGCCGGGATCGGGGAGGAAGAAGAACGTGCCGCTCGACTCGAACATGAGCACGACGCGATCCGCGTCACCGTGCACACCGGCGAAGCGGTCATCGGGCGCCAGCCAGAACGGGCAATCGGTGGCAGCGCGATCCACGGCGCGGTCGAGTAGCAAGCGGATGCGCGTCAGCTCCAGCAGCTCGCGCACCTTGCGCTTCTTCTTGCCGAGCCGAACGTACGCGTCCTCCACCGGGCCGCCCAGATTCAGGATGGTTTGGTCGAGCCACGTCCGCAGGTCGGCGCGGGTGACCTCCGTCGTCTGGCACACCGACGTCAGCGCCTTCGTCGATCCCTCCTCGACCTCGTGCGCGTCGATCTCCCAGCCGCCGCGCGTGCGCGTCGTGACGATCTTCGACAGGTCCGAGTAGAGCGCGTAGACCGGCGTGCCCGTCGCCGGCGCGCGCGTGAGACACCCGGCCCCCGCCAACGCGACCGCCGCGACGAGCCCCACGCCAGCGCGCATCGTCCCACGATAGACGGCTGCGCGCGGGAACTCCAGCGCCCCCCCGTCGCGCTAGCGCGCGCGACGCCCCCGCAGCACCGCCATTGCCAATGCCGCCACGGCCAGCAGCGCCGTGCCGCCCGCGGCCGCGCCACCGCCGCCGACGACGCCGACGCCGACGCCGTCGCCGACGCCGCCGCCGCCGCCGCCCGGCCCGCCGCCCACGACGCGGCAGTGACAGCCGTTGCCGCGCAGACCGAATGCCGCGCCCGCGTCGCCGGCCCCCGCGTCCGCGCCACCGTCGGAAGCGCAGGCCGGATCGGGCGGGCCGATGCACGCCCCGCCGATGCACATGTCGTTCGTCGTGCACGAGTCACCGTCGTCGCAGCCGCTGCCCTCGCCCGTCGCCGTGAACGTGCAGCCGGACGCCGGCAGGCAGGTGTCCGCCGTACATTGGTTCATGTCGTCGCACTGTACCAACCCGCTCGCCACGCACATCCCGGCGCCGTCGCACTCGTCCATGTCGCTGCAGGCGTCGCCGTCGCTGCACGCCGTGCCCATGGGCGCGGGCGTGACGCCGCTGCAGACACCCCCGATGCAGGTGCCGGCCACCAGGCAGCCGCCGGCGGACGCGCACACCCCGCCCTCGTTCACCGCCGGGTGGTCGCAGGTGTCGGAGCCCTCGTTGCACAGGTCGTCCGTGCAGTCGTTGCCGTCGAAGCAATCGTTCGGCGCGCCGCTGCCGCACGTGCCCGCCGCGCACACCTCGCCCACCGTGCAGAAGAGGCCGTCGTCGCATCCCGTGCCCGCCAAGGCCGCGGGGTCGTGGTCGCAAGCGGCCGTGGAGTCGTTGCACGTGTCGACCGTGCACGCCTCGGCGTCGTCACACGGGTGCGGCGTCCCGCCCGCGCACACTCCGCCGCTGCAGGCGGTGGCTTCCGTGCAGAAGAGCCCGTCGTCGCACGGCGTGCCGTCGCCGACGGCCGTGAAGACACAGCCGCCCGTGGCCGAGCAGCTGTCCGCCGTACACGGATTCAGGTCGTCGCACGGCGTGGACATGCCGGTGCAGGCGCCGCCGCCGTCGCACACGTCGCCCGTCGTGCACAGATTCCCGTCGTCGCAGGGCGTGCCCGAGGGCGCGGGCGTGACAGCCGAGCACGCGCCGGCGGTGCAGTTTCCGCCCGTGAAGCAGCCCCCGGCGGCGGCGCAAGGCATACCCTCGTTGGTCGCCGTGTAGGAGCACGTGTCGCCCATCTCGTCGCACGCGTCGGTCGTACAGGAGTTTCCGTCACCGCAGAGGTTCGGCGTGCCGCCCGTGCAGGACCCGGCGCTGCACGCCTCGCCGACCGTGCAGAAGAGCCCGTCGCTGCAAGCCACGCCGTTCAGCGGAACCGGGTCGTTGAAGCAGCTGTCGCCTGCTTCGTCGCAGGCGTCTTGAGTGCAAGCATTGCCGTCGCCGCAATTACGCGACGTGGTGGGCGAGCAGATCCCACCGAGACAAACGTCCCCCACCGTACAGAATAGCCCGTCGCTGCAAGTCGTGTTGTTTAGGATGGTCGCGTCGTGCGTGCAGGTGTTGCCCACCTCGTCGCAGCTGTCCAAGGTGCAGGCGTTCGCGTCCGAGCAGGTATTGACCGACCCGCCGCCGCAGAACGGCGGGCTCCCCGCCTGGCAGGTGGTGCCGGTCACACAGAACTGGCCGTCGTCGCAGGGTGTACCCACGAGCAGAGGCGTGAACGTGCATCCGCCGGCGCCGCACGTGTCGGTCGTGCAAGGGTTGGAGTCGTTGCACAACACGGGCGTGCCGCTGCACATGCCGGTCATGTTGCAGACGTCGCCGCCGGTGCAGGGATTGCCGTCGTCGCACGGCGTGCCGGCGGGCACGGGCGAGCCGCTCATGCACGTGCCTGACACACACATGCCTCCGGTGAAGCAGCCACCGCCGCTGCTACCGCACGGCACGCCGCTGAGCGGCGCGTGAACGCACATGTCGGTCGCCTCGTTGCAGGAGTCCATCGTGCACGAGTTGCCGTCGGAGCACGGGTTCATGGTCCCTCCGCACGTCCCCGCGGTGCACACGTCGCCTGTCGTGCAGAATTGTCCGTCGTTGCACGAGTTTCCGGTGAGCCCCATGTGCACGCACATGTTCGCGCCCTCGTCGCACGAGTCGGCGGTGCACGGATTCAAGTCGGCGCACGGCCGCGGCGCGCCGCCGCAAACGCCGTCCTGGCAGCTGTCGGGCATGGTGCAGAACAGACCGTCGTCACACGAGGCCCCGTTGCCCACCGGCATGTTCACGCAGCCAAAGAAATCGCTGCACGTGTCCGTCGTGCACGGGTTCGAGTCGTCGCACGCCGTCATCGTGCCGACGCAGCTCGATCCGCCCATGCCGTCGCTCTGGCAAACGTCGCCCTCCGTGCAGAACTGGCCGTCGTCGCAGCTCGTGCCGTTGGGGTAAGGGGCGTAGGTGCAGGTACCGACGCCGCCGGAAGAGTCGCAGCTGTCCGCCGTGCAGGGGTTGAAATCGTTGCAGGTCGGCGCCCCGCCGCCGCAGGTGGTCCCCATTGGGCCGGAGCAGAACTCACCGGTGGTACAAGGATCGCCGTCGTCGCAGGAGAAGCCTCCCAGCGGAGAATGGGAGCAGGTCCCGGTCGCCCCTGCGCCGCACGAATCGGAGGTACAGGAGTTGCCGTCGTCGCAGTTCAGCGTGCTGATGGTCACGCACATCAGCGCCGAGTTGCATTGATCGATGGTGCAGGGATTGTTGTCCGCCTCGCAGGTCTGGCCGTTCGAGGTGCAGCTGCCCGTCCCGGCGTCGGGCGTGGCGGTGATTGGGGCCGACAACGAGCCGAGCGCCCCGCCGCCGCGGGAGCAGCCGCAGCCCGACGACGTCGCCCCCAACGCCAACGCCGACGCCGCGGCGACCGCAAAGGCGCGAGACCCTAGCGCGCGTTGGAACTGCATGTTCTACATCCCTCCCTCGCCGGCGCGATCGACGATGACGAACTCGACGCGCCGGTTCAGCTCGCGGTCCTTCTTGCTCTTGCCGGGCGAAAGGGGCTTGTCGAAGCCGAACCCCGCTGCCTCCAGCCGCGCCGCTTCGACGCCGCGGGCGACGAGGTAGTCCATGACGGCGCGGGCGCGGTCGTCGCTGAGCTTCAAGTTGTAGTCGCGCGTGCCCACCTCGTCGGTGTGGCCCTCGATGCGCACCTTGCGCAGCTCCACGTGGGCGCGCAGCGCGAAGGCCACCGCGTCGAGCAATTTGAAGCTCTTCTTCTTGATCGTCGCCTTGTTGAAGTCGAAGAAGATCTTGTCCTTGATCTCGACCTTCTCGGCCTTCACCTCGACGAGCACCTTGCCCTTGTCGGGACAGCCGTCCTCGTCCTCGAAGCCGTTCCACGTCTCCGGCTTGACGGGGCACTTGTCCACGGCGTCGGCCAGGCCGTCGCCGTCGTTGTCCGGATCGGGGCAGCCGTCGTCGTCCTCGAAGCCGTCCTTGTCCTCGGCGGCGAGCGGGCACCGGTCCTTCAGGTCGGCGATGCCGTCGGCGTCGTTGTCGAGATCCGGGCAGCCGTCGTCGTCCTCGAAGCCGTCCTTGTCCTCCGCGTCGAGCGGGCATTTGTCGGCGCGGTCGAGCAGCCCGTCTGTGTCGTTGTCGTCGTCGGGGCAGCCGTCTTCGTCCTGGAAGCCGTCCTTGTCCTCGGCCTCGATCGGGCACTTGTCGTCGCCGTCGAGCGTACCGTCGTCGTCGTTGTCGGCGTCGGGGCAGCCGTCGTCGTCCTGGAAGCCGTCGCGATCCTCGGCATCGGCCGGGCACTTGTCGAGGCGGTCGGGCACCTCGTCGGCGTCCTGGTCCTTGTCGGGACAGCCGCCGTTGTCCGCCGGACCCTTCTCGATCGGGCAGCGGTCGTCCGCGTCCGCCAGGCCGTCGCCGTCGTTGTCCTTCTCGGGGCAGCCGTCCTCGTCCTGGAAGCCGTCGAAGTCCTCCGACTCGTTGACGCACTTGTCCTCGCCGTCGGCGCGGCGGTCGCCGTCGTTGTCGTCGTCGGCGCAGCCGTCGCCGTCCT
>DASYRF010000298.1:0-3078 GCA_036004705.1 Myxococcota bacterium | reverse complement strand
CGGCGCACTGGTCGACGTGGCGAAGGCGAAGGTCGAGGAGGTCAAGGCGAAGGTCGTCGACCGCTACAGCCTGGCAGGGAAGTTCAACGTCAAGAAGTTCACCGCGCAGGTGGAGCGGCTGGACAAGAAAGCGCGCGAGGCGCGCGCCGGGCTGGACGACGTGGTGAAGCGGGCGAAGGAGACGAAGACTGCCTGGGAGAAGCTTCGCGACGACTACACGTCCAAGACGAGTGACTTCGCGTCGGTCGCGGTCGAGGAGTGACATGAGGGGGCCCTTCGTACGTGCGCGCGCGCGGCGGGGAGCGGCGGCGGCGGCGGCGGCGACGGCGACGACGGCGCTTGCCCTGACGCTGGCGGTGGCGGGCGCGCCGGGAGCGGCGCAGGCGGCGGGACCGGCCAAGAGTGCGGCGCCGGCAACAGCCGCCCCGGCGGCGCCGGAGGAGACGGCGGCGCCCGTGGGGCCGACCGCGTCGTCGGCTGAAGGCATCGTGGAGAAGGGCGGTGCGGGCGTGACGGCCGTCGCCGACCCGGAGCTCGAAGCGGCCAGCGACGCCAAGTCTCTGGCGGTCGTCGTCAAGCGTCTGCGCGACGGCCTCAAGAAGGCGCCCGAGGACGCAACGCTGCACGCGCGCCTGGGGCTGGCTTTGCTCAAGGGCGGGAAGCTCGACGAGGCGCTCGACGAGTACGACCGCGCCGCCGAGCTGAAGCCGGGCGACGCGGAGATCTTGGTGAACCGGGGCGTGGTGCTGGCGACGGCCGGCTACGCCGACCTGGCCATCGAGGCATTCCAGGCGGCGACCCTCGCCAATCCGCGGCTGTTCGACGCGTGGATGAACCTGGCGGTGGTGTCGGCACAGGCGGGTTTCCTGACGCCGGCGTTGGCGGCGCTGGAGCGGGCGCGCGCGCTGCGGCCCGACAGCGCCGAGGTTCACTTCCAGATGGGCGTGCTCCTACGGCGCAAGGCCGACCCGGACGGCGCGGCCCGCGCCTACCTCGCCGCCGTCAAGGCCGACCCGGCACACGTGGGCGCGCACGTGAACCTCGGCGCCCTTTACCTCGACGCCGACAAGGTCGACCTGGCGCTGGTGGAGTTTCGCGCGGCGGCGGCGGCCGGGCCGACCGACCCGGAAGCGCACTTCAACCTGGGCGTGGCGCTGGCGCGCGCGCGCGACACGACGGGCGCGATAGAGGCGTACCGCAAGGCGCTGACGCTGCGCGCGAAGTACCCCGAGGCGCTGAACAACATGGGCGTGGAGCTCGGGAAGCTGGGCGCCGAAGACGAGATGTACCGATCGTTCAACGAGGCGATCAAGATGCGGCCGCGCTACGCCGAGGCGCACTACAACCTGGGGCTCGCCGACCTGCGCAAGGCCAAGTACAAGACCGCGATCGACCATTTCGACAAGGCCATCGACATCCGCAAGGAGTTCGCCGACGCCTACCGCGGAAAGGGGGAGGCGCTCTACCATCTGCACCGCTTCACCGAGGCGAAGGGGATGTACCTGCTGGCGGTGATGTACAACCCGGCGGATCACCTGTCGCGCTCCATGGCGGGCGTTTCGGCGATCCTGGAGGGCAAGCCGGCCGACGCCATCGAGTACCTGACACGCCTCGTGGAGGAGGCGCCGTATGACGCCACCGCGCGGGTGCTGCTGGCGAACGCTTACGTGGAGCGCGGACGCTCCGACCTGGCGGTCGAGCACTACCGCGAGGCGCTGGCGGTGGAGCCGCACGACGCGGACGTGCGCTTCGCCCTGGCGCTGACGTTGCGCGAGGTCGGGCAGCTGAAAGAAGCCGCGGCGGAGCTGGAGACCGCGTTGAAGGACAGGCCCATCTTCCCGGAGGCCTACTTCTACTTGGGCGAGCTGTACAAGAGGCTGGCGGCGCTCGACAAGGCGGCCGGCGCCTACCGCAAGGCCCTGGAGCAAGATCCGAAGCTGGCGCGCGCGCTGGTGGGTCTGGCGGAGGTGCACCGCCTGCGCGACGAGAGCGGCGCCGAGGTGGAGACGCTGGAAAAGGCGGTGGCGGTGGCGCCCAGGAACGTCGACGCGCTCGTGGCGCTGGGGAGCGCTTACTACCGCGCGGTGCCGCCGCGCGACGCCGATGCGGAGAAGCGGCTGCGCGAGGCCATCGTGTTGGACAAGGACCACTATGAGGCGCACTTCGACCTGGCGTTCGTGCTCGTGCGCAAGGGCGACCTGAAGGGGGGCAGCGGCCAGTTCCTCGCCGCCATCGCCGCCGAGCACGCCGCCGCCGAGCTGGACGGGCGCACGCCGACCGACGAAAAGGCGCATTACAACCTGGCGCTGCTCTACGAGAAGGACGGCAAGTCGGCGAACGCAATCGCCGAGCTGAGAACGGCGCTGGCGCACCGCCCCGACTACGAAGAGGCGGGCATCATGCTGAAACGGCTGGAGGCGGGGAAGTAGCGGCGCTCGGGCACGCCGGCGGGCGAGCCGGGCCGGTTGCGGGTCGCCGCCGCGTCAAGGTAGGATCGCGGGCCATGTTCTCCCTCTTGCTGGCGGGCGGACCGTTCATGTTCGCGACCCTGTCGGTCTCGATCGTGACGGTTTCCATCTTCATCTGGCGGGCGGTCTTCCTGTTCATGCGGACGGGGAACGGGAAGTTCTTGCGCACGCAAGTCGTCGGGTTCGTCGAGCAGAACGCCTACGCGGAGGCGATCCAGCTGTGCACGGCGAAAGCGTCGCCGCTGGCGCGCATCCTCAACGCCGCTCTGATGCGCGCGAACCGCAGCGAGAAAGAAATCCGCCGCTCGGTCGAGTCGCAGGCGCTGGAGGAGATCCCGAAGGTTCGCGCCGGCACCGTGTTCCTACCGCAGCTGAGCAACCTGGCAACGTTGTTCGGGCTCATCGGGACGATCCACGGCCTCATCATCGCTTTCAGCGGCGCCGGCGCGGAAGACGCGGCCACGCGCCAGGCGGTCCTCTCGCAGGGCATCGCGATCGCCTTCTACAACACGTTCTTCGGGCTGTGCGTGGCGACCACGGGCATCATCTTCTACTTGCTCCTGATGGCGAAGACCAACGGCGTGCTGGCGACGATGGAGCAGTCGACCTC
>DASYRF010000297.1:0-5153 GCA_036004705.1 Myxococcota bacterium | reverse complement strand
GCCACTGTCTGGGGCTCGACGAGCTGCTGCGGCGCGCCCGCGCCGCCGGGCTGCAGGTGAGGACGCTCAGCGTCGGCTCGCTGGGCGGGCTGGAGGCAGCGCGGCGCGGCGAGTGCGACCTCGGCGGCGTGCACCTGCTCGACGAGGAGACGGGCGCCTACAACGCGCCGTTCGCGGCCCGCGCCGGCGCCGGCGTGCGGCTCGTACGCGGCTACGGGCGGCGCCAGGGCGTGCTGCACCGCGAGAAGTCGCTGCGTGGCGCCGCCGCCGCGGAGGTGGTGCGCGCGCTCGCGGCGCGGGCCGGCGCGGCGATGGTGAACCGGAACCGCGGCAGTGGCACGCGCATCCTGATCGATCGGCTCCTCGCCAGCGCCGGCGTCGACGCGGCGCGCGCCGCCGCCCTGCCGGGGTACGAGCTGGAGGCGCGGTCGCACAACGCCGTGGCCGCCTCGGTCGCGCAGGGGAAGGCGGACTGGGGCGTGGCCATCGAAGGCGTCGCCGGGCCGTACGGGCTCGAGTTCGCGTGGCTCGCCGACGAGCAATACGACTTCGTGGTGCCGGGCGAGCGGCTGGAGCGCGCGCCGGTGCGCGCGGTGCGCGCGCTTCTGCAAGACCAGGGCGCGCGCGCGGCGCTTCGTGCGCTCGGGTTCCAGGTGGGCGATGACTGCGGGACGCTCTCGATCTAAAGGAGGAGCATGACTTTGCTCACCCACAGGTCCCGGCTCACGGTCGCGACGGCGCTCACCGCCACGACGAGGGCCACCGTCACGGTCATGCACACGCTCACGGGAACGGCCGCGGCCACGAGGGCCGCGCTCGCCGCGGCGCTCGCGCTCGGGCTCACGCTCGGCTGCGCGTCGTCCCCCGCGCCGGCGACGAAGGAGCCCGCGGCCGGCGCCGAGGCCATGGCGAGGGCCCCCGACGCGCCCTCCACCGGCACCGCCGAGCCCATGGCCGCCGCCGTGCCGCCCGGGCTCACCCGCTCCGAGCCCGTCGTGTGCGTCGGCGCGGACTCCGTGACGGTCGACCACGTGTACATCGACACCGACACCGACGGCGTCATCGTGCGCGGGTCCTGCAAGATCACGATCAAGGACAGCGTCATCGTCGCCGGGCGCTACGCTCTGCTCATCCAGGGCAACGGCGACATCGTCATCGAAGGCTCGCGCGTCGAAGGCAAGACCGCCTCGGTGGCCATCCCCGGCACCGGCATGGTCCGGGCCCGCACCACCAAGTTCAAGGGCTACGTCTCGCTCACCGGCGGCGGCGACGTCCTCGACGGCGGCGGCAACACGTTCGAGTGACCGGCTCAGGCCGCGCCCGGCGCTTCGAACAGGCGCTTCTGCTCCGCCGCAAAGAACGCCTTGACCTCTTTCCAGTCGAGCGGCGCCAGCAGCCTCGGCTCGGGATCGCCGTCGGCGTCGTCGAAATACCCCAGACTACGCAGCACGTGGTAGCGCGAGAAGGTCGGCCCGAAACGGCGCGCGAAGTCGGCGAGCAGCTCGTCGAGCCCGAGCACGCGCCGGGCGATGAAGTACAAATCGACGAAGTCGCGCCGCCGCCCCCGGCCCGCGATGGCAGCCAGCTTCATCGTGCCCACGTCGCGCGCGTCGGCGACGCGCACGCCCGCCTCCAGGTCCGTCGAGTACAGCAGCGGCGGCGGGTAGTGGAGGAAGCTCACGCGCACTCCGTCCAGCACGAGATGGAGCGTACCGCGCGCCGCCGCCGTCACCTTTGCGCCCACCAACCTCACCGCGAGCGCGTCGGGCTCGAAGTCCAGCGCGCTGAACAGGTCCAGGTCCTCGGACGTGCGGTGCTCCAGACGCAGCGCCAGCGCCGTGCCGCCGGCCAGGTAGAACTCCGCCGCGACGGACGCATCCGCCCCCAGGCGCGCTAGAACGCTCCAGGTCGCAGCGGGAACGGCGCGCGAAGGCATCGCACCTCGCTCTCCGGAATGTCGAGCATCCGTTGCCAGAAGCGGGCCGTCTTGCCGTCCAGCTCCGCGCTCTCCCGCACGACGGCGGCCACGGCCGCGTCGCCGTAGTGCGCCCGAACCCACGTGACGGCCGCATCGTCGCCGTGCAGCAACAGGCGCTCCACCACGAAACGGCGGTGCGTTTCCAGATCCACGGCCTCCGGCGCCACGTCCCAGAAGTACCGCTGCATCGACGCAGGGATCACGCCAGCCATGTTACCACCCGGGCGCACTGCAAGGCGCTGGCCCTGCGGGTCTGGCCCGGGACGGGCGAACGAGCGGCGTGGGCGGCTCCGCGGGCCCGCGGGGCCGCGCGCGAACCGCGACTTGAGGCGCGCGCCGTTCGGCGTTATCGATGAGGCATGGTCGCCAATCCTGTGTCGTCCCCCGCTTCGTCGTCTTCGCCTGCGTCCGCCCCCGAAACGGCCGTCTCGGTGGAGCCGGGCGTCGGCGGCGGATTCCTTCTGGAGCCCGCCGGTAGCCGCGCCGTTTTTACCCCGGAGATGCTCAACGAAGAGCAGCGGATGATGAAGGACACCGCCGACGAGTTCATGCGCAAGGAGGTCGAGCCGCACATCGCCGACATCGAAGCCAAGAAGCCGGGGCTCATGCCGGCGCTGCTGCGCAAGGCGGGCGCGCTGGGGCTGCTGGGGCACGACGTCCCGGAGGACGACGGCGGGCTGGGCGGGACGATGACCGGCTCCAGCCTCATCGCCGAGTCGGTCAGCCGCATGGGCTCGTTCGCGGTCTCCTACGGAGCCCACGTCGGCATCGGCACCATGCCGCTCGTGTACTTCGGCACGCCCGAGCAGCGCCGCCGCTACCTGCCGCGCCTCGCCAGCGGCGAGCTGCTGGCCGCCTACGCCCTCACCGAGCCGACCGCCGGGTCCGACGCACTGGCCGCCAAGACCACCGCGCACCGCACCCCCGACGGCACGCAATGGAAGCTCAACGGCCAGAAGCAGTTCATCACCAACGCCGGCTTCGCCGACCTCTTCACCGTATTCGCCAAGGTCGACGGCACCGAATTCAGCGCCTTCCTGGTGGAGCGCACCGCCCCCGGCCTGACCGTCGGCCCCGAGGAGCACAAGCTCGGCATCCGCGGCAGCTCCACCTGCGCGCTCTTCTTCGAAGACTGCCTCGTCCCCGCCGACGCGGTGCTGGGGACCATCGGCGCCGGCCACAAGATCGCCTTCAACATCCTGAACCTCGGGCGCTGGAAACTGGCCGCCGGCGCGGTCGGCGCCGCCAAAGTCTGCCTGGAGCAAGGCGTCGCCTACGCCAAGGAGCGCCAGCAGTTCGGCAAGCCCATCGCCGAGTTCGACCTCATCCGCAAGAAGATCGGCGACGCCGCCACGCAGGTGTACGTCTGCGAGTCCATGACTTGCCGCACCTCGGGCCTGCTCGACGCGCGCGTCGGGCGCGTCGACCGCAAGGCCGCCGACGCGCAGAAGCAGCTCGCCGCCGCCGTCGAGGAGCACTCCATCGAGGCGTCCATCATCAAGGTCTTCGGCTCGGAGATGCTCTTCACGGTCGCCGACGAGACGCTGCAGATCTTCGGCGGCGCCGGCTACATCGCCGACTACCCGGTGGAGCGCATCAGCCGCGACGCGCGCATCAACCGCATCTTCGATGGCACCAACGAGATCAACCGCCTCATCGTCCCCGGCACCGTGCTCAAGCGCGCCATGCAAGGGCGGCTCGCGCTGATGGAGCTGGTGAGCCGCGTGCAGGAGGAGATGGCCGACCCGGCCAAGATCGACCGCACCGTGCCCGACGGCCCGCTCGGCGTCGAGCGCCAGAAGTGCGAGTACGCGAAGCGCGCCGTCGCCTGGAGCGCGAGCCTGGGCGTGCAGAAGTACATGAACGCCCTGACCGACAAGCAGGAGCTATTGGGCGTGCTGGCCGATTGCATCATCCAGATCTACGCGATGGACTCGGCCATCGCGCGCACGCTGCAGATGGTGCGGGCACGCGGCGAGGAGGCCTGCGCCATTCCCCTGGCCATGACGCAGCTCTTCTGCGCGGCCTCGCACGAGAAGGTGCTGGACCTGCTGCGCGAGATGCTGATGTGGATGTCCGAGGCGCAGGAGTTCGCCGACCAGGTCCGCGACATCAACAGCTACTATTCGTTCACGCGCGTGAACACCTTCTCGCTGCGCCGGCGCATCGCCAAGCACGTCATCGAGCGCGGCGGCTATTCGCTGGAATAGTGAGGGGGGCCTGGCTCGGCCTCGGCATCCGTCGGCGCGGCGCACAGCGCGCCCCGTTGGCCCGCCGCCCCCCCTCGGTGCGCCGACCGCGCGGGGGGAGGCGTCAACAGGCTTGGTTGGTGCCGTCGTCGCAGGCCGTCATGCAGCCCGCCATGGCCACGCCCCAGGTGCGCGTGCAGCTCACGTTCATGCCCATCGCGTTGGTGTAGGTGTAGGCGCTCATGCCGCTCGTGTCCTGGTACACGGTCGTCGTGCCCGAGGCGAAGACGGTGGCGGCGGTGTCGTCGGTGTAGCGCGTCCACGTGCGCACCACGTCGCCGTTGGCGTAGTAGGCGGCGGTGCCTTCCTCGTATTGCCCGTTCATGTACCAGCCGGCGTAGTCGCCGCTGCCGCTGCCGTCGGGGTTGCCGGTGCGGTCCTCCACGTAGTCGGGCGCCTGCGCCACCGTCGGGTCGTCGCGCTCCACGTGGACGTCGCTCGACCAGTCGAGGTACCCGGACCCCGTCGTCGTGACGACCGTCCCGTCCGTGCGCGTCGCGGTCTGCTCGACGGCGGTCTCCGCCGCCGACACCATCGTGGACGCCGTCACCGTCACCGTGCCCTCGTCGTCGGTGCGCGTGCTCGTGACCGTGCAGCCGTCGCGCGTGAAGCTGCCGCTGGTCGTCTTCACCGTGGCGTCTGCGTAGGTGGTCGTCGCGTCGGTCGACCCGCCGCCGTCGCCGTCCGCCTCGAAGACGACGTTGCCCGTGGTGTCGCGCGTCACCGACGCGTAGCCCGCCCGCCAGGTCTCCGTCATCGAGAAATCCCCCGTGACGAGATCCACGTCGCCGGCGGCCGTCTCCACCGGCCCGCCCGCGAACGCGTAGTCGAAGTGGCCGCTCGCGTCGGCCTGGTCGAACAGGAACAGCAATCCGCCGAATCGCTCGTTCTCGTAGTCGTACGTGCAGCTGAGCGCGCGGCCGGTC
>DASYRF010000296.1:0-11215 GCA_036004705.1 Myxococcota bacterium | reverse complement strand
GGTGTGGCGATCTACCTGGCGCTTGGCGGCGGCGGCGCGGGCGGCGACGGGGCGCACGGCGGCGGCGAGAGTGCGGCGCCGGCGGCGGCGGCAGACCCCGCGCGCGGCGCGGCGAGCGCGGAGGGCCACGGTCATGGCGGCGGCGCCGCCGAGGAAGAGCCCGGCGGGGCGGCCGTCGGGAGGCCGATCGCGGCGGCGGCGCCGGTCGCGGCCGCGGGGGCGGCGGACCTCGAAGCCGTGGCGGCCCTTCTGGACGGGCTCGACCTCACGCCCTGCGACGCGTTCGGCCCCGGCGAGGTGAAGGTGCGCGGCCGCATCGCCCGCGACGGCGTCCCCTTCGACCTGTCGTCGCGCGCGCTGGAGGGCAAGCGCGGCAAGGAGCTGGCGCGCTGCGTGGAGCGCCTCGTCCGCGAGACGGTCTTCCCCGCGTTCACAGGCGACGCCGTGTCGTTCGAGCGCACGCTGACGCGGCTCGACGGTCCCGCGCGCGCACACAAGCCCGCCGCCGCCGCCGCGCCCAGCAGCGCCGCGCCTTCTCCGCGCAAAGACCGAGGCGCGCCCAAGTCCCCTGCCCCCGCGCGCCCCAAGCCCAAGACCGCCCCCTCCACCGGCATCGGCCTCGACGACTAGCCCCGGTCTCAATCACTTTCGTCCGCTCCGCGCTGGAAAAGCGAGGCTCACTCATCCGCGGCTCCGCCCCGGACCCTGCAGCCGGAGCCTTGGGACCGGTTCTCAGCCGAGGCGCGCGAGCAGCCGGTGGGTGAAGAGGTAGGCGTCGCCGGGCCAGCGCGCCGACACGTAGGGGCCGTCCTCGACGACGAACGCGGCGCTGTGGTCGTCGGCGGTGCCGCGCGCGGACAACGTGCGCGGGCCGCGCACGAATTCGCCGCGGGGCTCGTCCAGCGCGGCGCGCACCTCGTCCTCCACGTACGCGTCGTAGGTACGGTAATAGCGGCCGTACTTCCAGAAGGTCAGCAGCCAGGCGCTGCGCTCCATGTACTTCGGGAGGCAGGTCGTGCGCCGCCCCGCCAGCACGCTCTTGCCGGTGCGCGGGTCGCGCGCGCGCGCCAGCACGAGCACGCCATGGCAGATGGCGGCGACGGGACGCCTGAGCGCCCAGAAGGCCGCGACCTTCGCCTGCAGCGCCTCGCTGCCGAGGTACTGGCGCATCCCGGGCGCGTGGCCGCCCGGCAGCAGCAGGGCCCCGTACGCGGCGGGATCGACGTCGCCCCACGCGACCGGCTGCAGGAACTCCGGCGCGCGCTCCAGCCCGCGGTAAGACGCGACCGCCTCGATGGCGGCGCCGAGCTTGCCGAACAGCACGCCCGTCAGGAGAAGCGGGTCGCACACCGGCGCCGTGCCGCCGCGCTCGGTCGCGAACACCACCTCGTGCCCGGCCTTCACCAGCAAGTGCCACGGTACGGCGACCTCGGTCACGTCGAAGTCGCGGTCGGGCAGGGGGACGAGCACGCGCGCCATGGTCCCTTTCAGAAGCTCCCCTCGAATTCGTCGGCGAGCGCGTCGACCACGCCGGCGAGTCCGCCGCGCGCCGCCAGCGCCTGGCGTTGCCGCGCGTAGCTCGGCGCCTCGCGCAGAAGCCGCGCCACCCCCGCGAGCTCCGCGCCGCCGCCCAGCCGCGCCGCCACCGGCTCCAGCGCGCCCAGCAGCGCTTCGATCTCGGCGCGCACCGGCCTCACCGTTCCCGACGTGTCGGTCAACAGCCGCGCGTCCATGCCGTGGCGCGCGGCGCGCCACTTGTTTTCCTTCACCATCCACTCCGGCACGGGCACGGCTGCCTCTGCGGCCCCGCCCCCGTCGCCGAGGCGCTCGCCCAGCCAGACCACCAGCGCCTGCACCAGCGCCGCGACCGCCACCACGCCGTCGAGCCCGTTCACCGCGTCGCAGCAGCGCACCTCGACCGTGCCGAAGCCCGGGTGCGGGCGCACGTCCCACCACACCTCGCGGATGGACTCGATGCTGTGGGCGCGGCGCAGCGCATCCAGAAAACGCATGAACTCGTTCCAGTCGCCCAGCCGCGGCGGCAGCCCCGCCGTGGGCAGCGCCTCGAAGATCTTGGCGCGCACGCTGGCGAGCCCCGTGTCCTCGGCGCACCAGAACGGCGACGACGCCGTCAGCGCCAGCAAGTGCGGGATGTAGGCGGCGAGCGCGTCCACCAGCGCCACGGCGCGCGCGCCGGTCGGCACGCCCACGTGTACGTGCAGGCCGAAGATCACGATCGACCGCGCCGGCCACTGCATGCTGTCCAGCAGCCGGCGGTAGCGGTCGCTGTCGGTGATGCGCTGCTCGGCGGGCCGGGCGAACGGGTGCGTCCCGGTGGCAGCGAGTCGCACGCCGCGCGCCGCCGCCGCCGCGCGCAGGCGCGCCAGCCGAGGCGCCAGGTCGCGCCGCACGTCCGCCGCCGTGTCGCACACGCCCGTGACGACCTCGACGCACGAGGCGATGACCTCCGGCTTGAAGTGCACGGGGTCTTCCAGCGCCGCGAGCAGGTCGGGCGCCCGCGCACACAGGTCGCGCGTCTGCGCGTCGACGAGCTGCAGCTCCACCTCCACGCCCATCGTCGGGCGCGGCGATCCCTTGAACTCCACGGGGGCCAGGGCCACGGGGCGGGCGGCGTCGCGGGTCTCGAGCACGCCGGGCCGGTAGCACGCGGGCGGCCGGCGCCGCAACCGGCGCTATACTCCGGCGCCATGGCCGCGCCCGTTTCCGACCCGCCCGCCACCGCCGCCGCTGCCGCCGTCGCCCCCGCCGGCCGCGCCGGCCGCGCCGCGCCCCCCTTGCCGCGCTGGCGTACCTGGGGTGCGCGCGCGTCGCTCGGGCTGGTCGCCGCGGCGATCGTGTGGCTGTTCGCGCGCGGCCCCGGCGGCGCGCACGACGTGCGCCTCCTCTACATCCTGGGCGATCGAGCCGCCGTGCTCTCCACGGTGAGCGCTACGCTCGTCGACGGCGAGCGCGTCGTGCGCACCAAGGAGTGGACCTTCTCTGCCGCCGCCCCGGCGGCCCGCACGCTGGAGGACACGATCGAGGTCGCACCCGGCCCCTACGCCCTCATCCTCGACTGGACCGGGTCCGCCGGCGCCGGCTCGCGCCGCTACGACATCCTGGTGACCGACGACCCGCCAGCGGCCCCCGTCGTGCTCGCGCTGGAGCCCGCGCCCGCCGAGCGCTGACGACGCGTCCCCGCACGACCGTCCCCCGCCGAGGGCTCCCGCCGCGGGAGACCCGGAGGATTCTTCCCAGGCCTCGAATAGTTAACGAGTCTCCCACGCCGCGGCACCGGCGGTGTATGATGCAGGGGACAGGCTCGCCGGCCGCACGCAGGAAGGACGGCCACAGGAGGGCCGCAACCCCCGGATGCGCTACTGCAGCCGCTGCCTTGCCGCCTACCGCACGGACCCTCCGCGCTGCCCCAACGACGGCGCCGAGGTCGTTCCCAGCGTCGAGGATCCGCTCGTCGGTCATGACATCGGCGGCCGCTACAAGATCGTCAAGCGCATCGCCAACGGCGGCATGGGAGTCATCTACCGCGCCGAGCACCTCGAGATGGGGAAGCACTTCGCGGTGAAGGTCCTGTACGGCGACGTGGCCGCCGACGAGAAGAACGTCGAGCGCTTCAAGCAGGAGGCTCGCGCCGCGAGCCGACTCGACCACCCGAACATCATCTCCATCACCGACTTCGACCGCACCGACCACGGGCTCCTCTATTTGGTCATGGAGCTCTTGCACGGCGAAGACCTCTACCGCCGCGTCGCGCGCAAGGGCCCCTACGACGTGCCGCGCGCCGTGTCGGTCGTCCGCCAGATCTGCCGCGGCCTGGGAAACGCCCACGGCCAGGGGCTCGTCCACCGCGATCTCAAGTGCGAGAACATCTATCTGGCGCGGCGCGAGGAGACGAGCGACTTCGTCAAGATCCTCGACTTCGGGCTCGCGCACCTGCGCGACGCCGCCACCATCGCCGAGGGCCCGCGCGACTCGGAGATCGGAATGGTGTTCGGCACGCCCGAGTACATGTCGCCGGAGCAGGCGCTCGGCCACACGGCCGACGCGCGCTCCGACCTCTACTCGCTCGGCATCATCTTCTATCGGCTGTTGACCGGCGTGCTGCCGTTCACTGCCCAGCACCCGCTCGACGTCTGCACCCAGCAGATCCTCGACCCGCCGCGGCCGCTGCAGGTCGTGCGCCCGGACGTGGACGTGCCCGACGAGCTGGAGGCGGTGCTCCGGCGCCTGCTGGCGAAGCGCCCCGAGGATCGTTACCGCGACGCCGCGGCGGTGCTGGCCGCGCTCGACCCGTTTCCGCCCAACGAGCGGTACGGCCTGCCGTCGTCGACGGTCGTGCGCCGGCGCAAGAGCTTCGTGCCGGCGCCGCGCGACGAGCCGGGACGCGGGCGGCGCGGCGTCGACCCCACCGATCTGCCGGCCTCGGAGCTGCCGACCGGCGAGCTGCCGGCGCGGGAGCAAACGGCGCCGCGGGCGGGACGCGCGGATCCGACCGCCCCGTTCTTCTCGATTGTGGAGCAGCGCGTGGAGCCGGGCGCTCAGCCGCCCGGCGTCGAGGAGGACACGACGCCGGCGCCGCCGGGCGCGCCCGACCCGGAGCTCCCGGCGGCGATGCGGCTCGAGCCGGAGTCGGAGGCGGAGACCTCCGACTCGCACCTGCCGACGCGCCTGCGCCTGGACACGAAGGCCATCCAGCACCTGGCGACGCAGCGCCACGCGCCGGCGCCGGAGACGGCGCCGCCGACGACCTCGTCCGTCCAACCGGCGCCGGCGCGCGGGCGCTTCGGCTGGCTGGCGTGGGCCGCGGGCGTCGTGGCCGTGCTCGCCGGGGCCGCCGGCATCGTCTACGTCGCCGGCTTCAGGCTGCAGGGCATGGCGCATGACGACGCGCACGACGCGGTGCCGACCGCGGGCGCCGGCAGCGGCGTGCCGGCGCCGCCGGCGACGGCGAGACCTCCGAGCGCCGACGAAGGGGTCACCGCGGCCGCGCTCGCCACGGGCGCAACAGTCATCGCCGCGGCAGACGGCACGGCGGCTCCCGCCGCGACGGCCGCGCTCCCCGGCAGCGCCGCGGCGCTCGGGTCCGGCGAGGCCCGTACGGCGGGGCCGAGGGGGACGGCTGTGTCAGGCAGCGCCACGGCGACCGCGACGGTGGCGCCCGCAGGCACCGCGGCGGTGGCGCCCGCAGGCACCGCGACGGTGGCGCCCGCAGGCACCGCGGCGGCTGCGACGGGCCCGACGGCCACGGCGGTCACCGCGCGGCCGGGCACCGGCAAGGTCGCTCTCTCCGTCGCGGACGCCTCGAAGCCCGCCAGCGCGGCGCCCGAGACCGGCAAGCCGGAGACCGCGGCCCCCGCCAAGACGGGCAAGCCCGGCCCGACGAAGGCGTACTTGGCGGCGTCGAGCTGCGTGAGGGGCGCGCTGGCGAAACTGAAGATGCCGCCCGGCGACCTCTCGCTCGACCCTGACCTAGGCGCGGCGATGCGCGATGCCGCCGCGCAGGCGCGCGCCGGAAGCTACGCGGCGGCGACCGTCGCGACCGCCAAGGTCTGCGACGCGCTCAAGCACTACGACTTCAACCGCAAGATGCTCGCCGCCAAGCTCTCCGCCGTCGGCAAGGCGCTCGACCGCGTGGAGAAGAAGGCGGGCGTCGTCGCCGCCGCGCCGCTCCGCGGGCGCTGGAACAAAGTTGCCGCCGCGATGCCGAAGTCGCTGGCGTCGCCCGCTTCGCGCCGCGCGATGTACCAGGAGTTGTCCGCCATCGCCGCTGCGATTCCGAAAAAGATGCGCTAGCGGCGCCCCAGCACCTCAGGCAGGACGAACCAGCCCGCCACGAAGCCGGCCGCCAGGCCGAACGTGACGCCGAGCGTGCCCCACAGCCACGGGCTTCGCAGCGCGCCGCCGCCAGCGCCGCGCTCCACGCCCACCAGCAGCTCGCCCTCCGTACCGCCTTCCACCCACACGCGCGCCGTCGAGCTGACCGAGCCTCGCCGTACGGTGACGGTGACGTTGCCGGCGGGAACGGCCACGGGCGCGGCGAGCGGCGCCCGCCCCACGACCGTGTCGCTGACGGTGACGTCGGCGCCGCGTAGGGTCGTGACGATGCGCAACTTGCCGGCGGGCGGGTCGACGACGCGCTCGGCGATTTCCTGGGCCGCGGCGGCGAGCGCCGTCGTGTCGAGCTTCGCGTCGCGCCGCAGCCGGTTGAGCACCATACCGCTCGCGCCGTCCGCCATCACCGCCTCCAGCCGGAGGCGCCCGCCGCCCACGGTGAACAGCAGCAGCACCAGCCGGTCTACCTCCAGGCGCGCCGCCGCGTCCCGCAGGCAAGGCGGGCTGTCGGCGCAGTAGTCGGGCAAGCCGCCGGGCGGGATGCGCGCGTCGGCGTCGCGCCCGCTGCGCAGCCGCACGCCCGCTTTGCCGAGGCGGCTGTCGAGCACGGCGAGAAACCCGACCAGATCGGCGTCGGACAGTCCCGAGGCGAAGAACACCACCGCGCCGGCGCGCTTGAGCCCGGGCGGCGCGCGCGGCGTACGCCCCGCCGCGGACGCGGGTGCGGCCAGCGCACGCGGCGCGCCGCCCCACCCCGTCAGGGCCGCGACCGCCAGCACAGAAGCGGCGGCGCGGCCTAGCGCAGCCAGGAGTACTCGATCCGAGCGACGGGGTTGGACGCCTCGCGCACGAGGTCGCCGATGGACACCTCGTTGAGCGTATCGAACATGCGGGCGATCGCCCGCTCGAACACCCTGTTCACGCCGCAGTGCGCGCGCGCCAGGCAGCCGCGCGTCGTGTCGGCGCACGTGTGGATCTCGCCGTCCGATTCACCCTCGAAGACGCGCGCGATTTGTCCGATGCGGATCTCGTCGGCGGGCCGCCCGAGCTGGAAACCCCCCGACTTGCCGCGCTTCGACACCAACAGACCCGCGTGCGCGAGCCGCTGGAACACCTTGGCGAGGTAGCTCTCCGACACGCCCTGAGCCTGCGCAACGTCGCTCAGAGACACGGGTTCCCCGCCTTGGTGCTGGGCGATCCACCAAAGTCCATGAATGGCGAGCTCCGTGCCGTCAGAGAACTTCATGTGCACCCCGCGGGCCGCCCGGCCCCGCCCTGGCGCGCGGCGCGGACCCTGGAAGATCATAGGCGCCGCTCCGCATGGTGTCAAACGGCGTGGCGCGCGGGCCACACACGCTAATATGCGGAACCGAAACGATTTTCCGCTTGACGCACGTTTGGCGGGTGCTTACGTTTTCCGATGACCGCTGGCATGAAATCGCCCGTCTACATGGATCACCACGCCACGACGCCCGTGGACGCCCGGGTGCTGGCGGCGATGCTGCCGTGGTTCAGCGAGAAGTTCGGCAACGCCGCCAGCCGCAACCATGCGTTCGGCTGGGAGGCGGAGAAGGCCGTGGAGCGCGCGCGCGGACAGGTCGCCGCAGCGATCGGCGCCCAGGCGGGCGACATCGTGTTCACGTCGGGGGCGACCGAGGCGGACAACCTGGCGCTGAAGGGCGCCCTGGAGGCGAATGCGTCGCGCGGCCGGCACCTCGTGACGGCCGCCACCGAGCACAAGGCGGTGCTCGACACGGCGCGCGCGCTGGAGCGGCGCGGCGCGGCGCTGACCGTCGTGCCGGTCCGCCCCGACGGGCTCGTCGACCCTGACGACGTGGCGCGCGCGCTGACCGAACAAACGGTGCTCGTGTCGGTCATGCACGCCAACAACGAGATCGGCGTGCTGCAGCCGCTGGCCGAGATCGGTGCGCTGTGCCGCGCGCGCGGCGTGCTGTTCCACACCGACGCCGCGCAGAGCCTGACCAAGGTGCCGCTCGACGTGGAGGCCATGAACGTGGACCTGGCGAGCCTGTCGGGCCACAAGATTTACGGGCCGAAGGGCGTGGGGGCGCTGTACGTGCGGCGCCGCGGCCCGCGCGTGCGCCTGGCCGCGCAGATGGACGGCGGCGGGCACGAGCGCGGCCTGCGCAGCGGCACGCTGAACGTCCCGGCTATCGTGGGCTTCGGCCTGGCCTGCCAGCTGGGCGCTGCCGAGATGGCGGGCGAGGCGCGGCGGCTGGCGGCGCTGCGCGACCGGATGTGGGAGAAGCTGCGCGCCGGGCTCGACGGCGTCGCCGTCAACGGCAGCCTGGAGCGGCGTCTGCCGGGGAACCTGAACGTCTCGTTCGACGGCGTGGAGGCCGAGGCGCTGCTGCTGGCGCTCGACGGCGTGGCGCTGTCGTCGGGGGCGGCTTGCGCCTCGGCCACGCAAGAGCCCTCGCACGTGCTGCGTGCGCTCGGCGGCAGCGGCGACGAGCGCGCCCTCGGCTCCCTTCGCTTCGGGCTGGGGCGCGGCAACACCGAGGTCGAGGTCGACGAAGTGGCGGAACGGTTGGTGCGCGAGGTGCAGCGGCTGCGCGCGCTCTCCCCGCTCCGGGCGCTCGCCGCCGAGGGCGTGGACCCCGCGACCTTGCGCTGGAGCGGGCATTGACGCTGCGGACGCGTTAAGCTACCAGCAGCGGGCGGACAGACGAAGGAGGAGGACCGAGTGGCCATTCACATCACCGAAGCGGCGGCCAAGAAGATCAACGAGATCATCGCGGCCGAGAAGCCGGACGCCAGCGGCATGCGCATCGCCGTTCAGGGCGGAGGCTGCGCGGGGATGAGCTACCACTTCGACTTCGCGATCGTGTCCGACCCGAAGCAGGACAAGGTCTTCGAGGAGAACGGCGCCAAGGTCGTCGTCGACAAGAAGAGCTACCTGTTCCTGAACGGGACGGAGCTGAGCTACTCCGACGGGCTCAACGGCGGCTTCAAGCTGAAGAACCCCAACGTGAAGGCGAGCTGCGGCTGCGGGGAGT
The DNA here is from genome assembly GCA_036004705.1 of Myxococcota bacterium. Lineage (GTDB taxonomy): Bacteria > Myxococcota_A > Polyangia > DASYRF01 > DASYRF01 > DASYRF01. The sequence continues at coordinate 2,345 of DASYRF010000296.1, read as the reverse complement.
CCTTCACCGTCTGAATCCACGGCCGGCGGAGCCGGACCCTGGACTCGGCACTCTCGGCGCTCGAATCATCGCGGTGGTGGACGAGGCATCCCTCATCGAACCCCCTCCTCCGATTTCCTAGCAGCCCGCAAGCCGCCGCCGCGCCGTCAGGGCGCCAGCACGATCCGCGATTCGTAGGCGGCGACCACCTCGGCCTCGGTGAAGGGGAAGGGGTGCGACGCGTTGCGCTGCCACAACAGCGCGTCGTCGTCGTAGTGCGGCGAGGCGGCGTCGAAGATCTCGCCGCCGGGAATGACGATGCGCGCCTCCGGGCCGGTAGGGCCGACGCGGCAGACGAAGCGCATCGCCGGGCCTTCGGCGTACGTGAAGTCCATGTCCAGCAAGCCGTGGTTGCCGACGTCCACGGTGAAGTTCTCGCCGTGGCGCGGGTAGCCGTCCGGGAACGTCGGGTCGCCGGCAGGCGGGAGGTCGTTGATGGAGGGGCCGCCCCCCGCCGACGGCAGCGGGAAGGTGAGGCGCAACGTGTGCAGATCTCCCCACCGCCAGTCCATCGGGTCGGACGAGCCGAACCCGCCGGGCGGGTCGCCGGGCGCGGCTTCGGGCGGGCTCTGCAGCCAGGCCAGCGCCTCGCGCAGCGCCTCCAGCGTGACGCGCGCCTTCGACTCCGCGAGGGCCGGCGTGCCGAGGTCGTCGAAGAGGATGGAGTCGCCCGTCGTCGGGTCGGTCCCCGCGGCCAGCGAGGTCCCCGCGAAGAGGTGCACGAGCGCACGCCCAAGCTGCTGGTGCGTGGGGCGTAGGTCCTCGGTCGGCGTCCAGGCCATCGCCGCCAGCTCGTCGCCCAGCGTGCGGTCGGTGACGCGCACGAGCCACACGTTGAAGAGGCTGGCAGCGGCGCTGTCGGCGATCTCGGCGGCGGTCGGCGGCGGGTCGGGCGGCGCGACGGCCGAAGCCGCCGGCGTGTCGAGGCTCCAGGCGTCGAGCAGCGCCGCGGCGTCGCGCACCAGGGCGAGCTCCGCCGGCGCGGCGGCCAGCTCCACCGCCAGGTCGGCCAGGTCGGGGTGCGTGCCCGGCGCGGCCAGCTCTTCCTCCAGTGCCGCGGCGGCGTCGACCACGAAGGGCCGCAGTGTGGCGCCGATGTTCGAGTGCGCGTCGGCCTGGATCGCCTCGGCGGCGTCTAGGTCCAGCGTCCCGGCGCCCGCCTCGATGAGCGCGCTCATGCGCGCGTGGCGGTAGCCGAGGTCGTAGCCCCAGCCCGTGTAGTAAGGATCATTGAGCGGGTTGTCGTCGTCGGAGATGGCGGCGGGGTCGTTGTTGGCCGTGGCGATGTAGCCGCTGGCGGGGTTTAGCGCGTGCGGCACGTAGCGCTCGGGGATGAAGGCGCCGGGCGTCCATTCGGCGGTGCCGTCGCCGGGCAGCACGAACATCGGCGCGGTGCCGCCGGGGTTCGTGGCCGGGTCCCAGGTCATGGCGCCCGGGTCGCGCAGCGGGATGTTCGCCGAGGCGCTGTAGAACACGCCGCCGGCGTCGTCGGCCGACACGAGGTTTATCGCCACCGAGTTGAAGGAGTCGAGCGCGTTCTCCACGTCGGCCACGGTCGCGGCCTCCCACAGGCCGAAGAACGCCTGGATCTCGTTGGCGGGGCCGATGCCGGTCCAGCGCACCGAGAGCGCCTGCGTCGGATCGGGCGTCATGGCGCGCGGCACGATGTTGCCGGCGGCGTCGAGGTACGGGAGCACCGGCCCGTGGTGTGGGACGTGCTCGACCGGCACGACGACCTCGCCGGTCGGCGAGCCCAAGAGCCCCAGCGTGATGGTCTCGTTGGTGGTGGTGAGCGGTACTTCGCCGCCCTGGAAGAGCACGCAGTCGCCCGTGCCCGTGCTGCAGGGGACGACGTCCTCCAGATAGACGTCCGCCATGTCGTGGTAGGCGTAAGTCGCGCCCCAGGCGACGTGGCGGTTGAAGCCCATGCCGACGCCGGGCGCGCCGGGGAAGATGGCGCCGGCGAGGTCCAGCGTGTCGGGCGTGCCGGTGAGGCGGTCCAGGTTCAGGTGGTGCAGGTAGAGCACCGGCGGGTTGAACAGGTCGAGGTGAGGATCGTTGGCGACGATGGGCGCGCCGTCGGCGGTCAGCGCGCCGGAGATGACGAAGTTGTTGCTGCCGGGGTCGGGGCCGCCGAACCCCGTCACGCGCCGGAGCCCCGACTTGGCGGCGCGCGCCGCCGCCTCGGTCCCGTCGAGCAGCCAGTCGGGCACGAGCGGCCGGAGCGCGAGGCCCGCCGCCGCCGGGTGCGTCGCGTCGCTGCCGCCCCCGTCGCCGCCGCCGCCGCAAAACGCGCCGCAGCCGAC
>DASYRF010000295.1:0-7924 GCA_036004705.1 Myxococcota bacterium | reverse complement strand
CGGCGCCGTCGGGGCGCGCCGCCACGAGCGCTTCGAGCACTTCCGCGGCCGCCCCGGGGCCGCCGGCGGCGAGCACCCGCTCCGCCTCCGCGTATGTCGGCGCGTCCGCGAGCGCACGCGCAGGCAGCGGCGCCACCGCCGCGGCGTGGGCCACCGCCGCGGGGCGCGACGGCTCGGCGGGCCGAGAGGGCGTCGCCGGCTCGACCGGCGCGGCCGTCGCCGCGCTGCGCCCGAGCGCCGGCGCCGGCGCCCCCGCGGTGGCCGCGCTTCCCATCTTTTCCGCCGGCCCGGCGAGCCAGTCGCGGACGGCCGCGAGATCCCGCGCCTCGAGCGGCGACGCCGGCCCGGGGGCGCGCCACGCTTCGCCCGTGAGCAAGGTCGCCGCCGCCGCGCCGCTGCGCTCGACCGCGACGGCGCCGCGCATCACCGCCACCTCGCTCGGATGCCCGGGCTCGCTGCGCACCATGAAAATCGTGCCGACCACGCGCACCGCGAGATCGGGCGCGCGCACGACCAGAGTGCGTCCCGGCGGCAAGGGCGCCACGCGCGCGTACAGCGTGCCCGCGCGCAGGACGAGCGTCGTCGTCCCGCCGCGCGGCTCCTCGAAGGAAAGATCCGTGCCGCTGGCGACGCGGAGATCGAGCCCCGGCCGTGGCGAGACCGACACCCACGCGGCGTCGGGCGCGCCCGCGCCCACGCCCGGCGAACGCGCCCCCAGCCCGACAAACAGAGCCAGGGCGGCTGCCGCGCCCGCGGTCACGGCGCCGGCCGCCGCCCACGGCCACCAGCGTCGCGCACCACCGAAAGCGACGCGGGTCGGCGGCGCCGCCACCGCCGACACCTCCTCGGCGCGCAGCCGATCCATCAGCGCCACGTAGGCGCGATCCACCGCGCCGATCGGCGGCAGGGGCAGCTCGGCTCGCGCCGCTGCGAGCGCCCCGGCGAGCGACTCGACGAACCCGCGGCACGGGGCGCAAGCGCGCTGATGGCCGTCGAAGCGCTCCTGACCGAGCGCGCTGAGCTCTCCGGCCAGCCGCTCGGGCGCCTCGGCTCGATGGTCGTGGCAGGAATAGCCGCTCATGCCGAGTCCTCCGTGGCTCGGGCGCGCTTTCCCGAGCCGGTGCCACCGAGCACCTCGACGATCCTCGAGCGAGCGCGGCGCAGGCGCGCCGCCGCCGTAGGGACGGGGCAATCGGTGATCGCCGCGATGTCCTGCAGGCTGCGGCCCTCGAGCTCGTACAGGACGAAGGCCGCGCGCTGGTCTGGCGACAGCGTGTCGAGCGCGCGATACAGGCGTCGCAGGTCGTCCCGCGCCTGCAGCCGCCGTTCCTCGTCGTGCCCGGGGTCGCGCGCGGCGTCGTGCCCGGCGCGCTGCGCCGGGTCATGCCGGCGCTCCTGAGCGGGCTCGCCGGCGGGCGCAGTCCGGTCGAGGCGCCTTTCGTCGCGGCCGGCGCGACGCAGGTGGGACGCCGCCACGTTCAGGGTGACCCGATAGAGCCACGTGCCGAACGCCGCCTCCCCGCGGAACGCCGCGATCGACCGGTGGAGCTGCACGAACACGTCTTGCACGACGTCGTCGACCGGTGCGTTCGGACCGATGAAGCGTGCGACCCAGGCGCGCACGCGCGGCATCGTCCGATAATAGAGCGTGCGGAAGGCCGGCTCGCTGCCGCGCCGGCACTGGTCCAGAAGCGCGTCGTCGATCATCAGAAGCCCACCTCGAGCCCGGCCGCGACGTCCAGGATCGCCGTGCCGAGCTCGAGCGTGTCTCGGGTGCCGCTGATGTGATCGCGCTGCACGAAGCTCATGCTCCCGGCGAGCAACACGGTCGCCGCCAGCGCCGCGCTGAGGCGGTACCCGAGCTCCACCGCGCCGCGCAAGGCGAGCCGCGACGTGCGCGACTCCTCGCGGGGCGGGGCGGGCGCGCCGCGCGCGTCGAGGACCGGAACGACGTACTGCCCGGCCAGCGCCACGTCGACGAAGGCCGAGCCGAAGGCGGCGCGGTACCCGGCCCCCAGCCAGAACGCGCGATCGGCCACCGTGTCGCGCTCGTTCTCGAAGCGCTCGGCGAAGGGGCCTGCGATCTTCCCGCCGGCGAGCAGGTGCACGTCCCGCCAGACGAAGACGCGCGCCCCCACGACGAACGCGTAGGTGGCGCCAGGAAGCTCGGGCGCGACGGCGGTCCCCGCGCCCAGCTCGAGGGCGACGCGGAGTCGGGGCAGCCCGGCGCGCGCGGGCAGGCTGTCGGGCGGCGCGAAGCGCGGCACTTCGGCGTCTTCGGCGGGGGGCGCGGGGGGCGCGGAGGGCGGGGCGGGCGGCGGCGACGGCGGGGGCGGCGGGGGCGGCGCGGCGCGCGAAGCCGCGCCCAGAAGCGCGGCAGCCTCGACGGCCACCCAACGGACCATCTCGTCGTGCGGCGCGTCCGGCACTTCGTCGCGCAGCTCCGACGCCGGATCGTCCGCCGCTCCGCACGCCACGCGCAGCGTCCGCGCACCGCCCGTCCCGGCCGCCAGGTGCACCCGGCACCCGGCCGCCGGCGCCGTGTCGCAGACGGCCACCGCGCGGTCCGGCAACCGCCATGCCAGCGCGTCGCGCACCGCCTCGGGCGTCACCGGCGCGTCCCAGCCTTCACGCACGACCCACACCTCCACGCCCGGCGGCGGCGGCGGCGGCGGCGGCGGCCCGCCCGCCCCCCACTGGACCGCCCACAAAGGTCCGAGGAGGAGCGGCCACCGACGACGCGCCATGGTCCCACTATCTTAGTCGCTCGCGCCCCGCGCCGTTATGCACGCCCGCCCGTAGGCCGGCGTGCGCGCGGGCGGCGGTGGGCGCTGGCCGCCCGGCGCGGCGCGTCGGGGCTTCTGATCGCGCCGGTCGATCGATATGATGCTGTGTCATGTCCATCAAACGATCGAGACAGCGGTCCTCCGGCCCGAGCCGGCGGGACGATTCCGGGGGGCCGACGCCCTCCAAGGCGCCGGTGGAGCACAAGACCTGGAGCGAGCAGGTCGAGGGGAAGCCGGACGAGGCGTTCGTGCCGTACTCGCTCGACGCCCATTACGCCGCGGGGGCGCTCATCCAGCACACGAAGTTCGGGCGTGGCGCCGTCGTGGAAGTCACGGGACCCTACATCGTCGTGCTCTTCGCCGACGGTCCCAAGAAGCTCAGCCACGTGCCGGGCTGAGGGCCCGTCCCACGCCAAGCCCGGGACGGCCCGAGGAGCGCGACCGCCCCGTGCCGCACCTGCCCTTGACGGGGGGGCGGGCGTCCGGTACGCGTGGCGGCTCGATGCGCAAAGGCTGGGACCAGTACTTCATGGACATCGGGCGCGAGGTGGCGACGCGGTCCACCTGCGACCGCAAGCACGTGGGCGCGGTGATCGTGCGCGACCGCACCATCTTGTCGACCGGGTACAACGGGTCGATCCGCGGGCTGCCGCATTGCGACGACGTGGGGCACCTGATGGAGAACGGCCACTGCGTGGCGACCGTGCACGCGGAGGCCAACGCCCTTCTGCAGGCGGCCATGCACGGCGTGAACATCGCCGAGGCGACCATCTACACGACCGCCTCGCCGTGCTGGTCGTGCTTCAAGCTCATCGCGAACGCCGGTCTGCGCCGCATCGTCTTCGGCGAGTTCTACCGCGACCGGCGCATCTTCGACGCCGCCCAGCTCGCCCGAATCGAGCTGTGCGAGCTGAAGGACGGACGGCTGCAGAAGGCAGGCCCGCCGCCGGGCGCCGAGCCGTCCGCCGGCACGAGCGCCGACGCCGACGCGAAGTCGACCGACTAGATGCCAGCGGCGTCTCACGACCACACGGTCCACTTCGTCAGCCTCGGCTGCCCGAAGAACCGCGTCGACACGGAGTGCATGCTCGGGTCCCTGCGCGTGGCCCGCTACCAGCACGTGGACGACCCGCGCGACGCCGACGTCATCGTCGTGAACACGTGCGCCTTCCTGCGCTCGTCGATCGAGGAGTCGCTCGCCACCGTGCTGGAGCACGCTGCCTACAAGGAAGAGGGGCGCTGCAAGAAGCTGGTGGTCGCGGGGTGCCTGACGCAGCGCTATCCGGGCGAGCTGGCCCAGATGCTCCCCGAAGTGGACCACTTTCTGGGGACGAGCGAGTACACGAAGATCGCCGAGGTGCTGGCGGACGGCGCCGGGCGCGAGCTGGTCTCCGAGCCGCGCTACGTGCACGACGCCCAAACGCCGAAGGTCGTGTCGACCGCCCCGCGCGGCTACGCCTACCTCAAGGTCGCCGAAGGGTGCTCGCGGCGCTGCTCGTTCTGCATCATCCCCAAGCTGCGCGGGCTGCAACAGATCTCGCGGCCGCTCGACGACGTGGTCGCCGAGGCGCGACAGCTCGCCGCCGCCGGCATCCACGAGCTGAACCTCGTGGCGCAGGACCTGACGGCCTACGGGCGCGACCTGGCCGGCGCCGGCCGCGGGGGCGGCGGTGGCGACGTTGCGGGCGCGGTCGCGGGCGACGGCAACGGGGGGCGCGCGGCGCGCTTGACGGAGCTGCTGCGCGCCGTGGCCGCCGTGCCCGGCATCCGCTGGACGCGCTGCCTGTACGCCTACCCGGAGAACTTCCCGGAAGAGCTGATTCACACGCTGCGCGACACGCCGGGCGTGGCGCGCTACCTGGACATGCCGCTGCAACACGTGTCGGACCCGGTGCTGCGCGCCATGCGCCGCGGCCACGGCGGCGACCGCGTGCGCAAGCTCGTGGAGCGCATCCGCACGCTCGCCCCCGAGGTAACGCTGCGCACGACGTTCATCGTCGGCTTCCCCGGTGAGACTGACGCCGATTTCCGGCAGCTGTGCGATTTCGTGCGCGAGATGCAGTTCGACCGCGTAGGCGTGTTCCGCTACTCGCGCGAGGAGGGCACCGAGGCGCACGACCTGGCCGCCCAGGTGCCGGCGCGCGTGAAGAGCGCCCGCTTCCGTGAATTGATGAAGCTGCAGAAGCAGATCTCGCGCGAGCGCTGGAAGGCGTGGGTCGGACGGGAGTGCGACGCGCTGGTGGAAGGGCCGTCGGACGACCACGCCTACGTGTATGCGGCGCGGTTGGAATCACAGGCGCCCGAAGTGGACGGCGTGGTCTACCTCACCGACGCCGGCGCGGCGCGGCCCGGGCAGATGGCGCGGGTGCGTATCACGCGCGCCGGAGACTACGACTTGGTGGGCGAGGTGGTCGGCCCTTCGACCCAGCGCTTGAAGGCTTCCACCACCGTCTCCGCGTAGGCCGTGCGCTCTTCGACCGTGCGCGCGTGCATGCTCGCGTCGCCTGTCGGCTCGTAGATCGCGTATTGCAGCTCGCAGCCGCCGCCGGGGCGCGGGACGAAGCCCGCGTTGCCGCGAAAGACGCGCGCCTCGATCTCGGGTGTGCGCCAGGCGACGCGCTTGCCCTTCAGGTCGTAGACGTACTTGAGCGTGTAGGTGACGCGCGCGCCCTGGATCTCGGACTCGAAGAGGACCACCTCGGCGAGGCCGGTCGGGTAGCGCTGCTGTACGGCCTTGACGTGCACGTGCGGGAGCCAGTCGTTCACGTGCTCCACGTCACAGAAGCGCGTGTAGGCGACGTCGGCGGACACCGTCAGGTCGGCGCGCGCGCGGCAACGGGCGACCTGACGACTCTCCCCCGACTCCATAGAACGACTCCTAGCTGAACTTTCCAGAAACGGCGAGGAACGTCATCTTGTCGTTGGTCTCGCGCAGCCGCGCCGACAGCGTGCGCACGAACGCCCACAACAGCTCGTGCGCGAGATCCTTGTTGAGGAAAAGCAGCTCTTCCATGTCCTCGCGCCTGATGGTGTGGAGCACGCAGGGTTCGTGACACTTGGCGTCGGCGGAGCGCGGGAAGTCGTCGATGAGGGACATCTCCCCGAAATAGTCGCCGTCCTTGAGGATGGCCAGCGCCTCCTCACCCATGCCGCTGACCTCGCGCGAGATGCGGACCTTTCCGCCGGCGATGAGGTAGAAGCGGTCGCCGCGGTCCCCTTCGCGGAAGATGTACTCGTTGTACTTGTAGCGCTCCTCGCTGGCGATCGTGGCGATCTGGCGCAGATGCTCGCCGGTGAGCGAGGAGAACAGGGCGATCCGCTGGAGCGCGCGGTAGTCCATCCCTGCCCTCAGGCTATCACACCCGGCGCCCGACGACTGCTAGACGACCGTTCGGTGAAGGATCCTCACGCGGACGTAAGGCCCTTTCAGCGGCCGCGGCGGTCGCGACGGCGGCGGCACCTGCGGCGGCGACGGCGGCGGCGGCGGCCAGCGCCGGCTGCGGATGCGGCCCGCGCGGGAGCGGCGGGGGGACGGCCGCGACGGGCCTCCGGGCGGGGAGCGGCGCTGCGCGGCGCCCGCGGCGGCGCGCGAAGCGGCCCGCCGTGCCTTCGCCCCGAGGAATGGGTAAACGCATCTGGCGGTTGACCGGCCCGTGGGGCCGGCGCTATACGTCCCCCGGGCTCACACCCACCGGCTGACCGATACCGCGCCTTGGTTCCGGGCTCGCCCGGTTCAGGAGGAAGTCGTGCTCTCCCACATAGCTCGCCCGCATGTCCTCGCGGCAATCGCGATCGTCACGGCCCTGCTCACGTTCCACCCCCGCGCGGCGCGCGCCGCCGACGGAAGCGCCGAGGTGGTCACCACGCCTTCCGGCGCGGAAGTGCACCTCGACAGCCCGGCCGGCCGCCTGCTGGGGCTCACGCCGCTGAACGCGCCGCTCGGGGCGGGCGACTATACGCTGTACGTCGCGCTCGCCGGATACAAGCCGGTGCGCACCAAGACGCGCGTCGAGGCGGGCAAGGCCACGCGCGTGGAGCTGACGCTCACGGCGATGACGGGGCTGTCGATCGTGATCGACGTCGCCGGCGCCACCGTGTACGTGGACGGCAAGGCGGTGGGCACCTCGCCCATCAGCGAGCCGCTGGAGCTGGCCGCCGGCAAGCACCGCGTCGTCGCCGAAAAGACCGGCTACCGGAACGCCCTCGCCACCGTCGTGGTGGTGGGCGGCGTGAAGACGGTGAACCTCAGCCTGACGCCGGTCGACGGCGCCTCGCCCGCGCCCGCGCCGATCCCGGTGCCGGTGCCCACGGCGCCGACGGCCGTACCGGCCCCGACCCCAGGCCCGGCCGCCGCGCCGCTCACGCCGGCGCCCGGGCCTGCCGCCCCGGCCGCTACGCCGGGCACGCCGACCGCAGTGCCTGCACCGGGGTCGCCCGACGAGATGCCGTCGCCCGATGCGGCGCCCGACGCGGCGAAGCCCCCCGCCCCCGGTGCCACACCCGCACCCGGCGCCGCCGCGCCCGCGGCCTACCCGACGGAGCTGACGCCGATGCCGCTCACGCCGGCGCCGGCCGCCCCCGCCGGCGGCGCACACCACCCGCTCCTCGTTCCGGGCGTGGCGGTGGCGGGCGTCGGGGTCGTCGCGGTCGTCGTCGGCGCGGCCTTCGGCGCCGAGTTCCTGTCGGCGAAGAAGAAGTTCAACGACCAGGTCGCGCCCTACCGGGATCCGACAACGGGCGACATCGTGGTGGAGCTCGACCCGGGCGAGACGGGCCCCGTCGACGTCTGCACCACGGACGGCCAGCGCGCGCTGGCGCCGTCCTCCGAGGCGGCGCTCAGCGGGGACCTGTCGGACCCGCACGACGGGGCGCTCGACCAGTGCAAGACGCTCAACCGCGACAAGATCCTCGCGCCGGTGCTCATCACCGGCGGAGCCATCCTCGCGGTCGCCGGTGGGGTCCTCGCCGTGCTCGACCTGACCGGCACGATCACCGTTGGAGGCTCGAAGACCGCGCTGCGTGTCACGCCGCTCGTCGGACCGACGGGGGCGGGGGCACTCGTCACCCTGGAATTCTAAGGAGTCCAGATGAAGACGACGCAGTTGCTTTGGGTCTTGCTGGGTACAGGTGCGCTTGCC
>DASYRF010000294.1:0-17617 GCA_036004705.1 Myxococcota bacterium | reverse complement strand
CTGGGGGCACGATGAAACGAACCTTGCCGTTCAGCCGGTCGGAGCCGCGCATCGTCCGCATCCCGTCGCCGGAGGCGCGCTCCTCGGAGGCGGCGCTCGAGCGCGCGATCGAAGATCCGGCGCGCCGCTTCGACCTGTGGGTACACCTCTTCCCGACGGTCGACGCGGCGCTCGCGCTGCGCGCGCGTCTCGCCGAGCACCGCGTCACCCAGCACATCGCGCTCGTGGCCGTCGTAGAAGAGATCGACCGGCTGCCAGGCGCGCGCGCCGTGGTCGCCGCCGAGCGTGGGCGCGACGGCGGGCTGGCGGCGGTGCTCCCGGCGTCGGCGGGGCGTGAGGCGCTCGACCAGGCGAGCCTGGTCCTGATCGAGCGCCAGCGCGCGGCGGGACGCCACGGCAAAGTGCGCGACCTGCACCTGGCGGCCGAGGCCGAGGAAGAGCGGCTGCGCGCGCTGGAGCACAGCCTCGCGCGGCGCATGTACGGCGCCCTCACCGCGCTCACCGGGACCGGGACCGAGGGCCTCGTCGGCCCGCTCGACAAGTCGATGGAGGCCTTCGAGCGGCTGTGCGTCAGCCGCGCGCTGGCGGAGTTCGAAGGGGACGTCGCGACGGCGCGGCGCGTGCTGAAGGTCTCGCGCTCGCGCTTCTACCGCCTCCTGGAGACGCACGCCCTGCGCCACCTGGTCGAGCGCGACGAGCCCGGGAACGGGGACGACGAAGAATGAGGCCGCCGCGCGTGTGTTCGGGCGACGGCCGTCGAGGGTGGGCCCAGGATCTTTCAACGGGGAGGAGGCTTGATGCGTGTGCATGCAGCGGCTCTGGCGGTAATCGGGTTGGTCGTGCTGTGGGCGGCGGTCGCGCGGGCGGAAAGCGCCGACGCGGTCTTTGAAGCAGGCAAGGTGAAGTTCGCCGCCGGCGACTTCAAGGCCGCCGCGGAGCTCTTCAAGCGCGCCTACGCCATCGAGAAGTCGCCGAGCTACGTGTACTCCGAAGGCTCGGCGCATCGGAGACTGAGCGAGTGGGAAGCCGCCGCGCTGGCCTACGAGGAGTACCTGCGCATCGTGCCGCCGGCGGACCGCCCGGACGAACGGCCCAAGGCCATCGCCTACGCCGCGGACATGCGCTTGCGGCTCGGCATCACGCTGAAGGAGGCCGGACGCTGCGCCGACGCCATCCCCGAGTTCATCCATTCGCTGGAGCACGCCCCGACGGCCGGCGCGCCGTGGGTCTACCTCGGCCTGTGTCGCGAGGACATCGGCGACAAGAAGGGCGCGCAGTCCGCCTACGAGCGCGCGCTCGCCGTCAAGGAGCTAGAGCCCGCGCTGCGGACGGCGGCCGAGGCACGCCTCGCCGTGCTGCGGCCCCCCGCGGCGCTCGACGCGCCGCCCGAAACGGCGCCGGCCCACAAGAAGACGCCGGTCGCGCTCTACGCCGGCATCGGCGGCGGCCTCGTGGCGGTCGCCATCGTGACCGTGATCGTCGTGCTCGTCGCCGGCGGCCCGCGCCCGGTCGACGTCGGCGACCCCAGCCGCGGCGTCATGACCCAGGAGGGATGGTGATGAAGACGACCCGCGCGCGCGCCTTCATGGCGCTCCTGGCCGCCTCGATACTCGGAACCGGGCCTTCCGCCTGCTGGAAGCCACGCGAGGCCGGCCTCTACGTGACGGTGGAGGGCGCCGCCCCGGCGCCTATCGCCGCTCTCGCCGTCACGGTAAGGAACGTAGCCTCCGGCCAGATGCAGACCAGCGTCTTCGGACTCCTGGACGGCGAGTCCGAGATCACGCTTCCCGCCGAACTGGGCCTCGTTCTACGCACGGACGGCGCTGGCGCACGCGCTGGCTCTCTACGCGGCACCTTCGACGTCTGCGTGACCGCCCGCGACGCCTCCGACACCGACCTGTCGACCGGCTGTGCTTCGGCGTCCGTGCAGCCCGGGACGACGGTGGACGTCACCGTGACGCTCGAAGCGACGTCCACCTGCGGCGACGGGGCCATCGACCCCGGCGAAGACTGCGACGGCGCCGCTCTGAACGGCAACGACTGCACGTCGATCGGAATGGACTTCACCGGCGGCACGCTCGCCTGCGCCGGCGACTGCACCTTCGACACCAGCGGCTGCACGAATAGCTGCGGGAACGGAATCCTCGACGCCGGCGAGGCGTGCGACGGAACGATGCTGGGTGGCGCCGACTGCACGACCCTGGGGATGGGGTTCGTCGGAGGGACCCTCGCCTGCGCGGCGGACTGCGCGTACGACCTCACGATGTGCACGCCGCCGACCAACTGCGGAAACGGAGCCATCGATCCGACGGAGGACTGCGACGGGACGTCGCTCGGCGGGGAGACGTGCGACTCCGTCACGGGAGGAACGCTCACCATGGGCACGCTGGCCTGCGCAGGCGGATGCGTCTTCGACACGAGCGCCTGCAACCAATGCGGGAACGCGACCGCGGAGGGCACCGAGCTTTGCGACGCGGCGGACCTGGGCGGTGCCGACTGCGCGAGCGAGGGCTTCGGTGACGGCATGCTCGTCTGCCTCGCGACGTGCGACGGTTTCGACACGGCCGGATGCTGGAGTGCTCCGACGACGCCGGCGCAGAGACGCCCGATCAACAACACCTACACAGGGAACCTTCGCCCGACGTTTGTCTGGGAGGCGTCCACTTCGATGGGAGGCCCGGCGACCACGTACGAGGTGCAGTACGGCACCGATCCGACCTTCGGCGCGCCGGCTACGATGATGACCACCTTCACGAACTTCCAGCCGGCCGCGGACCTCTCGGTGTCCGCGGTCGTTCCCGTGGGCACACGCTACTACTGGCGCGTGCGCGCCTGCGCGGGGGCGGCGTGCTCCTCGTACTCGCCGACTTGGTGGATCAACCTCGGCCGCAGCAACCGGGATTTCAACGGGGATGGCGTCGCGGACCTCGTCGTCGGTAGCCCGTCAGACGACGGCGCCGGGATGAACGCCGGGCGTGTGGACATCTACATGGGCGCCACGACGTTCAACACGACGGCGGACGGCACGTTGACAGGCATCGCGGGCGACAACCTGGGGCAGTCCGTAGCGGCGGCCGGCGATGTGAACGGCGACGGCTACTCCGACCTCGTCGTCGGCGCCTTCAACAACGACTCGGCCGGCGTCGATGCGGGGGCGGCGTACGTGTACCTTGGCGGGCCTGGTGCCACGTTCGATGCCAGCGCAGATGGGGCGCTCCTGGGTCCTTCCGCGGGCGCCAACTTCGGGTTCTCCGTCGCCTCGGCCGGAGACGTCAACGCGGACGGCTTCGACGACCTGATCGTAGGTGGCTACCAGGCCAACGTGGCGTACGTTTACTTCGGCGGGCCGGGATCCGCCTTCGACTCGGCGCCAGACGGAGCGCTGACCGGCCTCACCGTTGGAGACAACTTCGCCTACTCCGTGGCGGGTGCCGGCGACGCCAACGGAGATGGGTTCGCCGACGTGATCGTCGGGGCCTACTTCAACGACGCGGCTGCGAGCAACGCGGGAGCGGCCTACCTGTATTTCGGTGGCCCCGGTACCTCCTTTGACGCGATGTCCGACGGCACGCTCCTCGGCGTAGCGGCCGTGGACGTGTTTGGCTATTCGGTCGATGGCGCGGGCGACGTGAACAACGACGGGTTCTCCGACGTGATCGTCGGAGCTCGGCAGAACGACTTCGGCGGGGCTGAGGCGGGGCGCGCTTACGTCTTCTTCGGCGGAGCCGGTGCGACCTTCGACGCGGCGGCGGACTGGGTCGTCACAGGTGCCGCGGCGAACGACTTCTTCGGAACCGCGGTGGCGGGTGCCGGCGACGTCAATCAAGACGGATTCGCCGACATCGTCGTGGGCGCGCCCTTCAGCGATCCCGTTGCCGGCGCGGACGCGGGGCGGACCTACGTCTACCTCGGCGGCGCGAGCCCCAACTCGACCGCTGACGGGACGCTGGCAGGTGCCGTCGCAGGCGAGCATTTCGGCTCGGCCGTCGGCGGGGTAGGGGACCTCAACACGGACGGGAACCCGGACGTGGCGGTCGGCGCGCCCACGCTCGGCAGCGGGACCGTCTACGTCTTCTACGGACTGCCCGGCGCGTCGTTCAACACCGTCGTGGACGCGACACTCACCGGACCGGGCACGGGTTCCCTCTTCGGCACCTCCGTCGCGTCAGCCGGCGCCGGGTGCAGCGCTGGGCATGAGTACTGGTCGCTCGCGGGCAGGCGCCGGCGGCGCTTGCGTCTTGGCACCGCGCCGCCCCAACAGCTCTGAGGCGTCGTCGGCGCACCCCAGCGCACTGTCAGCCCAGCGCTTGATCGCAAGGCTAGCCGCTGTTACCCTACTGATCGTGACACCGACTTGCCAGGTCTGCTCCAACCCGCGACACACGCTTGCCACGCTGTGTACACGCTGCAAGAAGATCCGTGATCGGATCGATACGCGAGCGCGGCGCCGCGGCTCGCGCGTGGATAAGGCAGCCCGCACCAGGGCGCTGCGCAAGGCCTGGGATCCCGACGCGGAGGCCTTTCGCTGCCATTACAGCGGCGTGCTGCTCGATGCGGATCATAGGAGTCCGTGGCACGTTACGTTCGACCACCGCACGCCGAGAACGGAGTCAGATGTAGTTCTCTGCGCCGCGTTGATCAACGACATGAAATCCGACCTGACGGAGGCCGAGTTCCGGAAGGTGATCGCGCAACTCTCGGAACGACTCGCCGGCGTGCGCTCCTCGATCGAGCGCATCGTGCCCAAGTATTGGCATCGCGGCTGAGCCGCGGGGAAGCGGAGCAAGCAAGCGCTGGGGTCTCCGTTCGCCGCAGCGGGCTACTCGGCCGATGCCCCTCGCAAGGAGCACGCACCGTCCGTACAGCCGCCGCAATCAGCTAGGCCGCTGTAACTCGTTTCTACGGAAACGACGCTCGTGCCGGGCGGAACGACGGCGTCGACTTCCCCGCGGCTCAAGACTCCCCAGAGCTTCGTTTTCGCCGCCGCGGCGATGGTCACGTGCGCGGCGGTCCCAGAGTCGTTCGAAACCGCGCACGCGACGATGATCCGCCTGCCCTTCTCGCAGATGCATCGGCTCGCAGTGGGCAACACCGTTACGTCGGGCGCCGGCGCCTCGTCGTGCCGCGGTCGTACGGGGCCGCTCGCGCCGCTCGTCGCATCGGGTGGCGCACCGGGACGAGGGCGAGGTCGGACGTCGCCGCTCGCGTCGTCTGCAGCATCTGGGGCATCCTTGCGCGGCCCCGGGGTGGCAGGCGCTCCGCGCACTGAGAGTTCTATCTCGTACACCTGATTGCGGCACCGGATGATCCAGGTGCCGGTTGTCAACGCCTCGCTCGGAATGCCGCGCGCGGGGCTGCACGTGCCGATCGGGTCATCGAGCGACACGTCCTTGTCCCAGACGGAGATGTCGATGGAGTCCGCGGCCGGGTCGCCCACGAGGAACTCGTGGCTACCGTCCCAAATGGGCGTGATGGTGTCACGGACGACACGCGAGGCATCCGTCAACGTGCCGTTCACGTAGACCTTCGCGAACGGATCCGGCATCTCCGTGGCGAGCAACAACCCCTTGGCCACTAGCCCGCCTATGATGGCCCAGCCAGCCGTCACTGTTCCGGCTGCCAAGCCGGCCATCGCGTCGACGACGGTGGGGTTGGCTCTTCCCATGCCGTCCCAGACTCTGCCGTCCGCCTTGGCAGGCATGATCTTCGCGCTGCGCAGACGCACGAGAACGGGTCCGACCGCAGGGGTCATTGGAGGCACTGCGTGCGGAGCAACGGAGTCGGTGCCGGTCGGCGCTGCGCGGCTCCCGGAAGCCGGCGCGGTTGGTGCGAGCACGGAGATCTTTGCCTCCACCTCAGCACGGTTCACCGCCTCCGGGTCTTCGACGAGGTAGGTCTTGTAGAACCGGACGGCCGCTGCGGCAGCGCCCGCTGCTTCGAGGGCTCGCGCGGCGTGGAAGAGGTACGCCGCGATCCCGGTCTCCTTCCAAGCGGCTTCGTACTCTTTCGCCGCGTCGAGGTGTCGCCCCTCGGCCGCGAGGGTCTTCGCCTTCTTTGAGTGCGGTGAGTCGGTCGCTGACAACTCCGCGCCGTGGATGAGCAGGAGCAGAGCGACCGCCGCGGATGCAAGGCGTGGGTACCACATTCGACGTATTCTACCTGTGAAGCGTCGTCTTGTAGAGGCGCGTGATCCACCCTCGGCACATCCGCGGCGCTGGAGCGAGCGGTCAGACGTCGTGCGACGCGTCTCCTTGCGCGGTGGGGTTCCCGCCCTGAGCGGCGCAGGCGCCGCGCCAACCCGACACCGGGACGGGGGCGCGGAGCGGGTCGGCACGTCGCCTGCGCCGGGAGGGGGCGTGAACCCCACCACGCAAGGAGACGCTCACATGTTCGACGCCTTCGAAGTCTCGCTCCAGCTCATCGGTGCGCTGCGCGCTCCGGTGGCGCAGCTGCAAACGCACGACGGCGACCTCGCGAATCAGCTCCGGCGGGCGGCCTCGTCGGTGTCGCTCAACCTCGGCGAGGGGCGGCGCCGGGCGGGGCGCGACCGCAGTTTTCACTTCCGTGTGGCGGCGGGCAGCGCCGGCGAGGTCCGGGCGGCCCTGCTGGTGGCGCAGGCGTGGGGCCACCTGGAGGCGGCCGCGGTCGGCGAAGCGCTGGCGCTGGTCGATCGCGTGCTGGCGATGTGCTGGCGGCTGGTCCGGTAGCGCGCGCGGGCCGGCGCCGGGATCTCCACCGGCGCCGCAGCCGCAGCGGCGCAGCCCTAGCCGCAGCGGCAGCCGCAGTCGCAGTCGGAGCCGGAACCGCAGCCGCAACCCGCACCCGCAACCCGCAGCCGCTGCCGCACCCGCACCCGCAACCCGTAGCCGCAGCCGGAGCCGGGACCGCGGCCCGTAGCCGGAACTGGAACCCGCGGTCGCGGGGCACGAGCGGGGGACGGGCGCGCTACATGCACACGCCGCGGCCGGTGCCGTCGTTCACGCAGGCGAGGGGGGCGGGGTCGCAGACGTTGTCGACGCCGGCGAGGTCGCAGTCCTGCATCGCGGCCCGCGTGGGTCGGACGGCGACGATGACGCTGTAGTCGCCGGTGTCGGCGGCGGTGACGCCGTCGACGATGATATACCAGGTGTCGCCGGCGCTGCCGAGGAAGGTCAGGGTGGGCATGGGTGGGGTCGCGTCGCAGGCGATCTCCGTCCCGACGTCGAGGCAGTCTCTTCGAGCGGAAAGGACGGCCTGGAAGCCGCTCGCGACGAGGGTCACGTCGACGCGCGAGTTCTGCAGCAGGTAGACCTTGTGGGCGCGGTCCCCGGCGCCGGTGACGCACACGTCGGAGACGAAGCCGTCGAACGCGCCGATCGTCGTGTCGGCGTACGTGTGCGAGGTGTCGACGATCGTCGCGACCATCGGGTCGTCGAGATCGATGGCCATGGCGCAGCTTGTGCCGGCTTCGAACATGCAGGAGGCGTCGCAGCCGTCGCCGGTCGCGACGTTCCCGTCGTCGCACTGTTCGGTGGGCTCGAGGGCGGCGTTCGCGCATGAAGCCTCCCACTGGCAAAGGGCATCGCAACCGTCGCCAGTGACGAAGTTGTCGTCGTCACACTGCTCGGGGAACATCTCGGCGTTGAAGACGGGGTCCGGGACGCCGTCGCCGCAGGTCGGGATGACGCACGACGTTCGGCAGGCGTCGGGGGTGTAGTCGCTGTTCGCCAAGCCGCCGTCGCAGTCTTCGCCGGCGTCGATGTTGCCGTCGCCGCAGAAGGACAGCGTGCAGGTGGGGCCGCACGACGTCTGGCCGTCGCACTCTTCGCCGGTGTCGGTGACGTAGTCGCCGCACGTGGGGAGCACGCACATGCTGCGGCAGTGGTCGGGCAGGGCGTCGCTGTTGATGAGACCGTCGCCGTCGAGGTCGGGGTTGCCGTCGTCGCACGCCTCGCCGGTGTCCTGCACGTCGTCGCCGCAGCGCGGGAGGCGGCAGCTCGTGCGGCAGGCGTCGGGGGTGGTGTCGGAGTTCGCCGCCCCGTCGTCGCACTGCTCGCAGTCCGAGAACAGCATGCCGTCGCCGCAGGCCCACAGGAGCGTGCAGTCGAAGCTGCAGCCGCAGCTCCCGTCGCACTCCTCGCCCATGTCGAGCACGTTGTCGGCGCAGCGCGCGGGCTGGCAGTCGGTGCGGCACGCGTCGGGCGTGTCGTCGTCGTTCATGTCGCCGTCGTCGCAGCCTTCGTTCGCCTCGGCGATGCCGTCGCCGCAAACGGCGAACCTGCACTCGTTGGGCGATCCGGGCGCCCGGCACGACGCCTGCCCGTCGCACTGCTCGTCGCCGCTCACGGTGAAGTCGCCGCACTTGGCGCGACAGCCGGCGCCGCCGCCGAACGCGGCGACGAGCGCCGCCGCCGTCGCGAGCAAGAGCACGCCGTTGCCGGACCTGTTTCCGTCGTTGCGCATCGCCGCCTCCGTGTGGCAACAGCCTAGCGCGGATCGGGGCGCGGCCGCCATGCGGGGGCCCAAGGGGAGGCGAGCTTCGATGCGCGGTGCCTCGGATACCGCCGCGACGGTTCGAGCGCCGAGTAGGCTGAGCCCCAGGATCCGGCTTCGCCGGCCCTGGGCTCAGAAGAAGCGCGTGGCGGCCCAGGGGCCGCGGCCGGCGTAACGGGCGGCGTCGCCGAGGCGCTCCTCGATGCGCAGCAGCTCGTTGTACTTGGCGATGCGGTCGGTGCGCGAGGCGCTGCCGGTCTTGATCATGCCGGCGCCGGTCGCCACCGCCAGGTGCGCGATGGTGGTGTCCTCGGTCTCGCCGCTGCGGTGCGACACCATCGCCCCGTAGCCGGCGCGCGCGGCGAGCGCCATCGTATCCAGCGTCTCGGTCAGCGTGCCGATCTGGTTGACCTTGACGAGGATGGCGTTGGCGATGCCGGCGTCGATGCCGCGGCGCAGGCGCTCCGGGCTGGTCACGAAGAGGTCGTCGCCGACGAGCTGCGTGCGCGCGCCCAGCGCGGTGCTCAGCGCCTTCCAGCCGTCCCAGTCGTCCTCGGCGAGGCCGTCCTCGACGCTCACGAGCGGGAAGCGGCCGCGCAGCGCTTCGAGGTAGCTGATCATCCCGGCGCGGTCGAGCGTGAGCCCCTCGCCTTCGAGCGCGTAGGTGCCCGCCGTCGCGTCGTAGAATTCGCTGGCGGCGACGTCCATCGCCAGCGCCACGTCCTGGCCGGGGCGATAGCCCGCGCGCTCGATCGCCTCGACCAGCAGCTCCAGGGCCGCGGCGCTGGAGGGGAGGTCGGGGGCGAAGCCGCCTTCGTCGCCGACGCCGGTGCCGAGCTTGCGCTCGCGGAGCACGGCCTTCAGAGCGTGGAACGTCTCGGCGCCGGCGCGCAGTCCCTCGCGGAACGAGCCGAAGCCGAGCGGCACCGCCATGAACTCCTGGACGTCGAGCCGGTTGTCGGCATGGGCGCCGCCGTTGATGAGGTTCATGAACGGCACGGGGAGCGTGCGCGCCGCGGCGCCTCCCAGGTAGCGGAACAGCGCGAGGCCGGCGGCGGCGGCGGCAGCGTGGGCGGCGGCCAGCGAGACGCCCAGCAGCGCGTTGGCGCCGAGGCGCGCCTTGTTGGGCGTGCCGTCGAGCGCGCAGAGCGCCGCGTCGAGCGCCGCCTGGTCGCGCGCGTCGAGCCCGGCGACGGCCGGGGCGATGACGGCGCCCACGCGCGCGGCGACCTCGCGCACGCCCTTGCCGGCGTAACGCTTCTTGTCCCCGTCGCGCGCCTCGAGCGCTTCGTGCGCGCCGGTCGACGCGCCGGACGGTACGATGGCGCGCCCGCGCGCTCCGCCGCGCAGGGCGACCTCCACTTCCACCGTGGGAAAGCCGCGGCTGTCGAGGACTTCGCGGCCCGTCGCTTCCGTGATCGTCGTCTCCATGGCTGCACCGCTTACCACGAGCCGTCCCGCGCGCGGAATGCTACATTGAGGTATGCGCGGGACGGAGCTTCTGTCGCGCGGCGCCACGCTCGCCGCCGCCGTGGCGGCGCCGCTTTTCTTGTTGTCTTCGGTCGTCGCCGGGCTCGGCGGCTGCAGCTGCGGCACTCCTGCCGCCGAGCTGGGCGAGTCATGCGAGAGCGCGACCTGCGTCGCCGGCCTCTGGTGCGACCCGTGCGCACTCGCGTGCGCCGTGCGTCCCGTGCCCGGAGAAGGGCCGCGCGCCGACTTCGTCAGCGACACGGTCACGCTGCCGGCCGTCGGGGAGACGCTCGGCTGCGACCTCGACGGCAACAGCACCGTCGACAACGACCTCGGGTATCTCCTCGAGGCGCTCGGGCAGTTGATCGGGCCGTCGTTCGACGCGCAGGCGGCGATCGACGCGTCGATCGCCAGCGGGACCTCACTGCTGCTTTGGCGCCTCGACGACGTGGGCGACTTCACCTGCGACTGGACGGCGGGGCTGACCTCGCTCCTCGGCACGGACGCCGACGCCGACCCCGGCAACAACTTCGGCGGCGCAGGCACCTTCGTCGCCGCGGCCGGCGCGGCCCCCGCGGCGATGCCGGTCACCTATCTGCTCGACGGACACCTCTATGCGTTCGATGGAGAGGTCGCGCTCGTCGTGCCGCTGGGCACGGGCCTGCCCCTCGCCGCCGTCGACCTCGTCGGCGCGGCGGTGTACGCCGAGACCGTCGGTGCCGCCGGCCTCGGCGGCGGTCTGCTGTGCGGCGCGGTGCCGGACGACGTCGTACGCGCGACGCTCTGGCCGATTGCCGTGCTGGGCGCGAACCTCATCGTCGCCGGCGCGTCGCTGGACGACACGGTCGTGTGCACGGCCGACGTACCGGTGGACGGCCAGGGCACGTCGGCCGCCTGCACGGCGTTGTCGCCGACGGCGGTGTGCAGCGCCAGCAACGGCACGGACCCCGGCGTATGCATCGAGTCCGGCGGTGTCGCCTGGACAGTGCTCTACGGCGACGCGAACGGCGACGGCAACGGCGTCCTGTCGTTGGAGGAGCTGGAGCCGCTGTTGAGCCTCATCTTCCAGCCGGACCTCGACCTCGACACCTCCTTCAGCGAATGCCGATCAGCCGGCCCCGGCGGTGCGTCGATGTGCGGCGACGGCGTCACGGTGTGCGGCGACGACAACGATTGCCGCGCCGCGTGCGACGCGGTGGGCGGTTCCGGCTGCGCGGGCGTCCGGGACGCGTACTCGTTCGCGTTGCGCTTCACGGCGGTGCCGGCGATGATCCAGGGGCTCTGAGGCCCGATCGACTGCAGCAGGGGGCGTGCGCAGGGCGGCGGCCGGCCCAGCCGGCCGCGGCGCGGGCCGCGCTCGCGCCGCTGGCAGTAGTCGCCGCGGCGGCGGTGGCGGCGGCGGTGGCCGCGTGCGGGGCGAAGCCGGCCTACGAGCGGCGCATCGGCGGCGCGCCGGTGGCGGTGGCGTTCGACGTCGACGGGCGCGTGGTCGTGAGCGACGCGGCTTATCGGCTGCGCGTGTTCGACCAGCCGCTCGGGCGCGAGGTCCTGACGATCCACTGGGCGGACGACCCGGGCGACGGGTCGGTGGCGTTCGGCGCGAGCCTCGCCGCCGGCCAGCGGCTCATGGCGGCAGGGGCGCTGTGGCCGAGCCACCTGGGCGAGGGGGGCGAGGCGCGCCTCACCGTGTGGGGGCCCTTCGGCGAGGTGCGCCACGTGCTGCGGGCGCCGAGCGTGCTGGCGCTGGGGCCGCTGTTCCTGCTGCCGGAGGGGCGGCTCCTGGCGGTAGTGGAGCTGCCGCGCCCAGGCGCGGGCGGCGCGCATCAGACGGCGCTGTGCGTGTGGGACTTGGGTGCGGGCGGCGAGGCGCGCGTGTTCGTGGTGCCGGGGGTGCCGGGTCCGGTGCGCGACGTGGACGTCGACCCGAGCGGCACGCACGTGGCGTTCCTGGCGGACGACGGAGTCTGGGTGGCCGGGCTGGGGCGGGACGGGCCGACACCCGCGCGCGCGGTGCCGCTGGGCGCGCCGCCGGGCGACGCGGTGGCGCTCGCCCCCGACGGCGTGACCGTGGCCGCGGGGCGCGAGGACGGCGTCGTCGTCTGCGCCCCGGGCGCGCCGCCGCGGCTGGTCTCCCCGCGCGCCGCCACGGCGCTCCGCTTCGCGCCGGCGGGGACGTTGCGTTTGGCGCTCCTGGGCAAGAACGCACGGCTGCGCGTGGTGGACGCCGCCAGCGGCGCGGCGCGCACGATCGCCGCGGGGACGAAGGTGCACGCGTTCGCTTGGCGCGGCGACGGGGCGGCGCTGGCGGTGTTGGACGGGGGCGCGCGCGCCGCGGTCTTTCTGACGCCCTAGCTAGGGCCCCACCGGAGACGCAACCGGAACCGCAACGGCAACCGGAACCGCAGCCGGAGCCGCAACCGGAACCGCAGCCGGAGCCGCAGCCGCAACCGGAGCCGGAGCCGCAGCCGGAGCCGCAGCCGCAACCGGAGCCGCAGCCGGAACCGCAGCCGCAGCCGGAGCCGGAGCGGGACCCGGCGCCGCAGCCGCGGCCGCAGCCGGAGCCGGAGCAGCCGGAGCCGAGGCCGGAGCGGGAGCCGGAGGGGTCAGAACTTGAACTCGACGCCGCCCTGGAAGTAGTACTTGAAGTCGCTGAGGAAGCCGACGTTGTACAGCGGCCGCTCGCGCTGGTTGAAGACGGTGCCGTCGCGCGTCATCACTGGCAGCGAAGGCGGGCCGTAGAAGCGCAGCACCAGGCCCAGCCGCTTCATCAAGTGAAGCTCCACGGTGCCGCCGAAGATCCAGCGCGCCCGCGTGTTGCGCTCGCCCAATTGCGGGACGTCCAGCGTGTCGTCGCCGGGATAGGCGTCGAAGCCGGTGCTGCAGCCGGTCGCCGTCGCGGAGGCGGAGTCGTTGCGCAGGTGGTTCGATCCGTCGGTCCACCCTTGGACGCCCAGGAAGAGCGTCGCCGTGGCGACGTCGCGGAAATGCGCGCTCATCAGCAGATCCGTATTGAGGAAATACGTGTCGGTGCTGCAGGGGCCGGCCCCGCCGCCCAGCCCGAGGTCGAGCCCCAGGCTGAATTGCTTGGTCGAGATGAAGGCCGCCTTCACCATGCCTTCGAACTCGGTGATGAAGTAGTTCGAACGGATCGCAAATCCGAAGTCGAGCGAGAAGGGGAACTTCGGGCCCTTCTCGAAGGCGCCCGACGCGATGCGCGTGTCGACGAAGTACGGATACCCGCCCATCAGCACGATCGCCACGTAGCGCGGCTTCACCGGCTTCGCCGATAGCGGCGACAGCGTCTTGCGGTAGAGCGCGATTTCCTCCGGCGTGGGCCCCTCGTAGAGCTTCACCATCGCCATCGTGAAGTTCTTGATCTCGCCGCCGGCGATGTCGAACTCCTCGACGTACCGCTGCCAGCCGGCCTTGTCGATGATGAGCGTGTGCCGCCCCGACGGGACGTCGTACTCCTTGATGGGGGTGGAGCCCACCACCGCGCCGTCCACGCTCACGGTGGCGCCCTCCACGTTCGTCAGGATGACGCGCATCGTGCCCACGGCGCGAAGCTCGGCGACGAACTCGTGCTTGGTGCCGACGCCGACGTCGACCTCCATGCGCCATTCCTTGTAGCCGTCCTTGCGCACCGTGACGATGTGCTTTCCGGGCGCGACGTCGTCCGCGACCATCGGCGCCGGTCCGCGCGGCCCGCCGTCCAGGTACACCGACGCGCCGGGGAGGGCGGCGCGCACGGAGATGGTGCCGCCCTTGACGAGCTTGGTGGGCGACATCTCCAGCTTGATGACGCGGCTCTCGCCGGATTTCAGATCCACCAGCTCTTCCTTGCGGTCGTAGCCGGCGCGCGACACCTCGATGAAGTGCGAGCCGGCGGCGACCTTGGGGATCTCCAGCGGAGACTTGCCCATGGGCGTGCCGTCGACCTTCACGTCGGCGGGGTCGGCGTTCGTGAAGATCTTCAGAATGCCGGTCGTGATCACCGGCCCGGACTCCTTCAGGAAGGCGCTCACGTCGGACTTCGCTCGCGCCTTCACGTCGACCCACATGGAGAAGCTCTCGTAGCCGGGCTTCTTCACCTCCACAAGGTGGCGCCCTTCGCCGACCTTGTCGACGACCGTGGGGCTCGTGCCCTTGAGCGCGCCGTCGACGTACACCGCGCCGCCCTCGGTGCCGTTGATCTCGATCGACCCTGACATGTCGCCGGGCTTCATCTCCACGACGAGCGTGCTGCGATCGCCCTCGCGCGAGTCGACCCACAGCGTCCAGTCGGTGAAGCCGGCCTTGCGCACCACGACCATGTGGCGGCCCGCCGGGACCTCCTTTACCACGGGCAGCGGGCCCCAGGGGACGTCGTCGACCCACGCCTCGGCGCCGACGGCGCTGGGGTCGGTGGCCGACGGGCGGATGTCGATGCTGGCGGGGCGCGCCGCCTTGCTGAGGGTGAACGTG
Source organism: Myxococcota bacterium (assembly GCA_036004705.1). Classification (GTDB taxonomy): domain Bacteria; phylum Myxococcota_A; class Polyangia; order DASYRF01; family DASYRF01; genus DASYRF01. The sequence goes on along the minus strand of DASYRF010000294.1, from coordinate 3,211 downwards.
TAATAGGCGATCGGTTTCTTGGCGACGATGAGCGGGATCTTGAGCTCCGCGTAGCCGTCGAGCACCAGGTAGAGCGTCTTCGTGCCGGCGGTGAGCTTGATCTTGGCCGGGGTGTAGCCGAGCGTGCCGGCCGCCTTGTCGTCCACGTAGATGCTGGCGCCTGGCGGGACGGACTCGATGGAGACCGTGTACTTCTTCGCGGGGGCGGCGGCGTGAGCCACGGCAGGAGCGCCCGCGAGGGCGAGGGCCGCGGCGCTGGCCGCGACGAGGGCGGCGACGGCGGCGACGGGACGGGGGTCGCTCATGAGCCTCCGTGCGCGCGCGGCGCGCGAGGAAAATTCGAAGCGAACAGACCGTATGCCACACGCGCGCGGAGTGTCAAACGCGCGTCGCGTTGACCGTCCGGCGCGGCGAGGCTACGCTCCTCGGATGAGCTGGCGACCTTTTGTGGCGCTGGCGGGCGCGATCGGCCTGCTGGCGGGGGTGGCGGTGCAGCCGGCGCGCGCAGCGGCGCCGCCGGCGACGAGTGCGCCGTCGGGTGACGAGATCGCCGCGCGCGCAATGTTCGACGAAGGGCTGCGCAAGATGGCGAACGGGCAGTTCGCCGACGCGAAAGTGCTCTTTGACGAGGTGTCGACGCGGTACCCGACGACGAGCTACGCGGAGTCGGCGCGATCGATGTCGGCGATGGCGGCGGCGCGTCTGGCCGGGACGAGCGGCGACGCCGGCGCCGGCGCGGGCGGGACGGCGGGCGCGGGAACGGGCGCGGGTGCGGGCGGGGGCGGCGGCGGCGGCGGCGGCGGCACGGGTGGCGCACCGGGCGGCGGCGGCGTCAAAGGGTTCGTGGACGTGGGCGCGGGCGCCGGTGCGGGCGCGGGTGGTGGCGCCGCGGGCGCCGGTGCGGGGGCGGGTGAAGGCGCGAGCGGCGACGGCTTCGTGGACGTCCCGGGCGCGGTCGAGGGCGAGACCTTCGGCGAGGGCGCCGAGGCCTACTCGAAGCTCGTGCTCAAGCGGCGCGCGCGGCGCGCACAGATCCAGCTGCTGGTGGCGTCGGGGCTGTGGGGCGGCTACGCGGGCGCGGTGGCGATCGCGCTGGCGAACCCCGCGAACCCGAACGACACGGCGGCGGGGTTCCTGGTGTTGCTGCCCTTCGCCGGCGCGGGCGCGTCGGTGGTGGGCACGTACTTCCTCACCTCCGGCATCGAGGATCTAAGCGACGGCGACGTGTCGGCGGTCGTGGGCGGCGGGGCGTGGGGCTTGCTCAACGGCATGCTGGCCGGGCTCATCGCGGCGGACCAGGGATTGCCCGTGAACGGCGACGGCGTGGCCGGCCTTTCGCTCGCTGGGTCAGTCGTGGGCATCACAGCGGGCGCCATCGGCGCGTTCGCCGCGCGCCCGAGCGCCGGCACGATGGGTCTGATGAACACGGGCGGCATCTGGGGCGGCATGGCCGGGCTCTTCATTGCCGGCGTGGTGGAGGCGTCGCTGCCCTGGCCGTACTGGATGGTCGGCATCGACGGCGGCCTGCTGCTGGGGCTCGGGCTGGGGGCGTTCGTAGAGGTGAGCCGCGCGCGCGCCGCGTTCCTGGACCTGGGCGCGGGCGTCGGCATCGCCGCCGGCTTCCTGAGCTCCACGGTCATCTCCGCCATCATCTGGGGCAACAACGGGCCGGGCGGCTCGCCGTACTTCGCCGGCGCGCTGGGCGGGATGGCGATCGGGCTCGCGGGTGCGTGGATACTGACCGCGAAATACGACGCCAAGCGGATGGCCAAGGAGAAGCTCTTGGAGAAGAGCCTCAAGGCGCCGCCGCCGCCGAAGGACGAGGGCGACGAGTCCGAGCCGGCGGACGCGGTGCCGGTGCCCGCGCCCGGTGAAGACGGCGGCGACGCGACGCCGGTGCGCGGAGCGGCGCTGGACTGGGGCGGCGGCGCGGGACTGTGGGGGCCGGGAGCGCGCCTCGACACGCCGGTGCCGGCGCTGTTGCCGACGCCGGGCTACCTGGCCGGCGACCCCGACGCGCGCCCAGCCCCGGGCGTGCTCATCGGCGGCCGGTTCTAGAGTCAGCGAACCGGAACCGGAGCCGGAACCCGAATCGGAGCCGGAACCGGAACCGCAGCCGGAACCGGAACCGCAGCCGGAAGCCGGAGCCGGAACGGGAGCCGCAGCCGGAACCGGAGCCGGAGCCGGAACCGCCGGCGCTTGACAGGGTCTGGGGCGGCCGTCCAACGTCGCCGCGTGCCGACGCTTCCGCCGGGCTGGACGCTGCCGTCGCTGCGCGCCATCGCCACGTACGCTGCTGTGGCCCTCGCCGCCGTCGTCGTCTACGAGCTTGTTCGCTCGCGCCTCAAGGACTGGCTGCGGCGCCGCCTGCGCCGCTCTGCCGAGGCCTTCATCCGCCGCCACGACATCCGCGTCGACCGCTTCAAGCTCTCCAACGAAACCTACGTAAAGGCCGAGCTCCTCAACGACCTGGAGCTGCAGCGCGAGATGGCGTTCTACGCGCAGGAGCGCCGTCTGCTGCTCGACCAAGTGCGCGAGGACGTCGAGAAGTACATCGAGGAGATCGTCCCCTTCTTCAGCTACATCGCTTACTACCGGCTTGCGCGCCCGATCGCCCGCTTCGTTCTGGGCCTCATCTACAAGGTGGTTGTCGACGAGCCGGCCATGCGCGCGGTGCAGGCGCGCATTCCCGACAACGCCGTCGCCGTGTACGTCATGAACCACAAGTCCAACGTGGACTACGTGCTGGCGGCGCACATGCTCATCCGCGAGGTGGCGCTCTCCTACGCCGTCGGCGAGTGGGCGCGGGTCTGGCCGCTGGAAGCGCTCTTCAAGTCGTTCGGCTCGTACTTCCTGCGCCGCGGCTTCCGCGACCCGCTGTACCACGCCGTGCTACGCAAGTACGTGCAGCTCATCTCCCTGCGCGGCGTCACGCAGGGCTTCTTCCCTGAGGGCCGGCTGACGCGCGACGGCGCGCTGGGCCCGGCGAAGGTCGGGCTCCTCGACTACATCGTCACCATCCTGCAGGACGAGGCCTTTCACGCCGACGTGCTGTTCGTGCCGGTGGGCCTGAACTTCGATACCGTCCTCGAGGACCGCGCGTTGGTGGGCGAGATGCTGCGCGGCAAGGACGCCCCCCCGCCGGGGCTGCGCGACAAGCTCGTCTCCCTGCTGCGGCTCGTGGTGCTGGGGCCGTTCGTGCTGGCCTACA
>DASYRF010000293.1:0-33150 GCA_036004705.1 Myxococcota bacterium | reverse complement strand
TTGGTTTGCGCCTTTCGGGGCACAGCTCCGTGCGGCGGTGGAAGCGGGCGTGGCGGTGCTGGGCGTCTGCTACGGCCACCAGCTCGTCGGGCAGCTCTTCGGCGGCCGGGTGGCGCGCAACCCGGCCGGGCGCGAGATCGGCACCGTGCGCGTGCAGCTCACGCTCGCGGGGCGCGCCGACCCGCTCCTCGGGCAGCTTCCGGGCGGCTTCACCGCCAATGCCACGCACCAGGACGCCGTTTTCGACCTGCCTCGGGACGTGCAGGTGCTGGCGGGCAACGCGAACACGGCGGTGCAGGCGGCGCGCTTCGGCCCCCGTGCCTGGGGCGTGCAGTTCCATCCCGAGCTGAGCCCCGCCATCTTGCGCTCGCTGATCCACAGCCGCGCCGACGCGTTGCGCGCCGAGGGGCTGGACCCCGAGCACCTCGCCGCCGAATCGACGGATGCGCCGCGTGCCCAAACGCTCCTGCCGCGCTTCTTGGCGCTGGGGCGCGAGCCGCGGATCTGAGCCGGCACGCCCTCAGGCGTCGCGTCGGGCTCAGGATCGTATCAATCCGTCAAGCCGCGGCGCCCTACAGCTCGAAGCTCTGTTCGACCTCGGCGAGCCCGGCAGGCGCGGGGGCGGGGAGCGTCAGCTTCTTCAGCCGTGTCGTCCAGCAGTCGAGCAGCTTGTCGTCGACGAACGTCACGGCCGGTAGGTGCGCGTCCATCACGACGCCCGTCATCGACACCACCAGCCGCACCATCACCTTTCCCTTGCCGTGCTCCGGCTTCCAGCAGGTGCGGATGGCCTTGTCGAGGCGCGTGCGCACGATCTCCAGCTTCGCGCCCGCGTAGGAGCCGGTGAAGACGAGGGGCTTCTCGGCGGCGGCGTTGCGCGCGTCGACGACGTCGGCGTCGCTTGCTTTGCCCACCCACACCGCCACGCCGTCGCGTGCCAGCTCCTCGGCCACCGCCAGCACGCGCTCCACCGAGGCGCGGCCGTCGAAGCGCACCGATACCGCTGCCGGGCGGGCGTCCCACGCCCGCAGCAACGGCGCGTCCTCGTCGACGACCTTCATCTCCGCGCCTGTGCGAACTGCCAGCGCCGTGTCGGTGACCACCAGGTCCCCGGCGCGCGCCGGCGTATCCTCCAGCGGAGTGATCGCCATCACCGCCGTACCGCCGCCGATCGCCGTACCGAGCAGCTCCGCCTCGGCCAGCCCGGCCCCGCGCGCCGCCGCCAGCGCCGTGGCGAGGCCCTCCGCCAGGGCCCTGGCCGGCAGCGCGATCGCCACGCGGGGCGCCGCCGCCGCCGGCCAGCCCGCGCGCGGAGCGGAGGCGCGCGCCGCCGCCAGCACTTCGCCGATCCGGTCCTCCGGCACAATGCCGGCGAGCCGTGCTCCGGCCGCCACGTCGAAGTGGACCTTGCCGTCGACCGCCACCAGCAGCGCCGGCCGCGCGCCGGCCAGCCACCCGTCCTTGCCGCGCACCGCGAACGCCGCCGCCGCCGGCAAGGCCGCCCCCGGGACGGCGACCGGCCAGCGTGCCGCCGGCTCGTCCGCCGCGTGCAGCAGGAACTCCAGCGGCGCCGGCACGCCCGCCCGCGCGCGGTCCAGCAGCGCCCGCACCTCCTTCTCCGCCAGCTCCTCCTCGATGCCGCGGCGGTCGTCGTTCAGCGGCGCGAAGGCTTCGCGCGCCGTCCAGTCCAGCACCGCCGCCAACACCAGTGCCTCGGGCGAGGCGTAGGCTGCGTCGGTTGGGTCGGCCAGGCGCGTGGCCCAGCAATCGCCGCGCGGACACAGCTCCGCGCATCCTTCGTGCAAGGCGGCCTCGCGTGCCGCCGCGTCGAGGCGGCGGCCGAGGTCGGGAAAGACCGCCGGGCACGGGAAGGGGAAGGCGTCACCCAAGTCGGCGGCGAGGCGAGTCGCCGCCCTGGGCCCCTCCGGGTTGACGCGGTCGAGCGCCTCGACGGCGCGAGCCAGCACGAGCAAGCGGGCCGCGGCGCGCGCTGGTCCTCCGCCGCGCAGAACGGTCACCACGTCGCTGGCCGCGGGCGCCGGCGTCGGCTCCAGCTCCAGCGCGCGCGCCAGCTTGGCGAGATCGGTCGTCGGGCTCACCCACGCCGCGATCGTCGAGTGCACCGCGGCGGCCACCGCCCGCGCCTTCTCCGGCGTAGGTGCCTCGCCCGCCGGAGTGGCTTCCCCCAGCAGCGCCATCGTGTCGAGCAGCAGCGCCGGCCGCGCCGTGAGGCGCCACGCCATCAAGTGCTCGAGCATCGCCCGCGCCAGCACGGCGCGCGCCTCGCGCGTCTCAGGCGGCTCGCGCAGGTTCTCCGCCAGCGCCCGCAGATGCTTGACCGCGGAGGCGTCCTTGCCGCGGACGTCGGCGAGCGAGGCGCTCGCGATCCCGGCCGCGACGTGCTTCGGCCCGCACCCGGGCGCCGCGCCCGCCAGCGCCGCCACGCCCGCCAACGCCGCCAGCCAGGCGGCCGCGCCCCTCGTCTCGACTCCACCGCCCGCCGCTCCGCGCATGGCGGCGGATGATAGCACCGCGGCTGGCACCCTGCCGGCGCTGCGGCACGCTTGACGCGCGCGGCGCGGGGGCGCGATGCTCCGCCGCCATGGCCGCCCAGATCGACCTGAGAACGTTTTGTTACATCGACATCCTGCAACCGCAGCTCACCGGGTTCCTGCAGACCGTGGCGGCCGGCTTCCAGCCTCTGGAGGGGCAGGCGGCCCTCTACGTGGAGATCGCGCCGGGCATCGCCATCAACAACATCACCGACATCGCCCTGAAGGCGACGTCCGTGTATCCGGGGATGCAGATCGTCGAGCGCGCGTACGGGCTGCTGGACGTGCACCACTTCGACCAAGGCCAGGTGCGCGCCGCCGGTGACGCCATCCTGCGCTTTCTGGGCACGGACGAGAAGGCGCGCCTCAAGCCGGTCATCAAGTCGTCGGAGATCATCACGGGGCTCACCGGCTACCAGGCCATGCACATCAACCGCATGCGCCACGGTGACACGTTCCGGGAGAACGAGACGCTGTTCATCCTGGAGATGCACCCGGCCGGCTACTGCGCGCTCGCCGCTAACGAGGCGGAGAAGGCCGCGCCCATTCGTTTGATGGAGATGGTCTCGTTCGGCGCCTACGGCCGGTTGTACCTTGGCGGCGGGGAGGCGGAAGTCGAGGAAGCCGCCAAGGCCGCCGTGGCGGCGCTGCGCGGTCTCGACGGACGCGCGAACCCCGAGCCCGGAATCTAGGAGCCCGGAATCCAGGAGCCCGGTCCCAGGCCAGCACTACCCCGCGTCGCGGGACGCCTGGAGGGCGGCGAGGATGGCGGCGGCCACGTCGGCGCGCGGCCCGAGCGCCGGAACGAAAGCGTCCACGCCCAAGCGGCGAGCGACGTCGTCGCCCTCGCGCACGCCCAGCCCGCCCACGACGACCACCGGATCGGCCTCGCGGCCCGGGCCGCGCCATGCCTTCAGCAGATCGGGCAGCGCCGGACCCAGTGCGTCCACGTCCAGCACCAAAGCGCCGCGCCCCGCTTGGCCCAGCTCGGCGTAGAGATCGTGCAACGACACGGCGCGGAACGGCAGCTCTGACCCGCCGGCGAGCGCCGCGCGCACGAGCTCCTCCGCCAGCGCGTCGTCGCGCAGCGCCACCAGCACGCCGTCGGCGCGCCGGGGATCGGACGAAGGCAGGGTCGGCTCGTCGTCGGTCAGCGCCGTGACGATGACGGTCGGCTGGTGCAGCTCGGGGAGCTTGGCGTAGCCGCTGGTGATCGGCGTACGGATCTCGTGCTCCAGCGCCGACAGGGCCGCCCGCACCAGCAGCTCGCGGTCGCCGAAGCGAACGCGGTCGCCGGGCAGCAGCACCTGGCGCGCCACGAGGCGCTCGCCGTTGACGAACGTGCCGTTGAGGCTGCCGAGGTCTTCCACCTCCAGGAACTCGGCGCCCACGATCACGCGCGCATGCTTGCGGCTGACCTGATCGCTCGGCATGTGTAGATCGCTCGCCGTCGTTCGCCCGACGACGTGCTCCCCCTCCCCCAGCGCGTACTCCTTCTCTCGTGTGGTGAGGAAGAAACGCGGCTCGCCGGCCATTGCGACGATTGCACCACGAGCAGCCACCGCTAATCAACCGCTACGCCGTGCGCCCCACGAACGCGCTGGACACGCCCTGGCCGGGTTGGGTTATGTATTCGGATCAGGGACGATGCCCCCGAACCGCAACGACGAGGATCCCGGCGAACGGACCATGGTGTCGATGCCGGTCGCGACTCCGCGGCCGGGCGACAGCACGTCGCGCGCGCTGCTGGTCGTGCTGTCCGGGCCGGCCATTGGGCACACCTATACCGTCGGGCCGGAGCCCGTCCTGTTGGGGCGCGGCGAGGGGTGCGAGGTGCTCATCCCCGACCCTGGCATCTCGCGCCAGCACGCGCGGGTGGAGCTGCGCGCCGACAAGTTCTTCGTGGTGGACCTCGGCTCCACGAACGGCACCCTGGTGGACGGCGTGCGCATCAAGGACGCGGAGCCGCTGCGCGAGGGCAACCGCATCCAGCTCGGCTCGCGCAGCATCATCAAGTTTTCCTACATGGACTCGCTGGAGGCGGCGGTGCAGCAGCGGCTGAACGACGCCATCCACGCCGACGGGCTGACCGGCGCGCGCAACCGCCGCTACCTGGACACGCGCCTGCGTGACGAGTTCGCCTTCGCCACCCGTCACGGACGGCCGCTGTGCCTGCTGATGCTCGACGTCGACCACTTCAAGCAAGTCAACGACCGTCACGGACACCCGGTGGGTGACGTGGTGCTGCGGGCGCTGGCGGAGGCGCTGATGCGGCAGGTCCGCCAGGAGGACGTGGTGGTGCGTTACGGCGGCGAAGAGTTCCTCATCCTGGCGCGCGGCATCACGCACGGGCAGGGCTTGCAGTTCGGCGAGCGCATGCGCGGCTACGTGCAGAACATGACCATCCCGCACGGCGACGGGCAGCAGCTGCGCATCACCATCAGCGTCGGCGTGGCCACCTTGCGCAACGGTCTCGACGGCGACCCGTCGGCCCTCATCGCGCGCGCCGACGCTGCGCTCTACCAGGCCAAGCAGAAGGGACGTAACCGCGTCGAAGGCGCGGCCTAGCCGGCGCGCGCCAGTACGTCCAGCAGGCGGTCCACGTCGCGGTCGTCGTTGTAGAGGTGCGGCGAGACGCGCAAGCGGTTCGCGCGCACCGACACGCGCACCTTGGCGGTGCGCAGCGCGGCGGCCAGGGGAGGGACGCGCGCGGGGTCGAGCGGCTCCACGGCCACGAGCGTCGAGCCGCGCTCGGCGTCTAGGGCGCCGTCCATTCGATAGCGCGCGGGGTCGAGCCCGCCCGCGAGTCGCGCGAAGAGGGCCCGGGCGTGGGCCAGCACGGCCGCAGGGCCGCCCGGCAAGGCCAGCACGTACTCGAGCGAGGCGCGCAGCGCGTAGAGGTTCAGGAAGCAAGCCGGCTCGTAGGCGTCGAAGCGGCGCGCGCCCGGCCGCCAGGTGAGGTCATAGCGGCCCAGCTCGTTGAAGGCGTGGGCGCCGGCGAAGTTCATCCAGCCGGCGCCACGCACGCGCAGGCGCTCGCGCAGCGCGGGCGCGACGTATGCCACGCCCGTGCCGTAGGGCCCGAGCATCCACTTGTAGGCGGCGGCGGCCACCAGGTCCGGGCCGTCGGCGCGCACGTCCAGCGGCACGGCGCCGATCGACTGCGTGGCGTCGACGACCAGGAGCGCGCCCGCGGCGTGGCAGGCGGCGGCGAGCGGGGCGAGGGCGCGGCGCGCGCCCGTGACGTAGTGGACGTGTCCGCAGGCCACCACGCGCGTACGCGGCCTGAGCGCCGCCGCCAGGTCGTCGCCCGGCGGGACGAACCGCACTTGTACGCCGCGGTCGCGCAGATGCAGCCACGGGTAGACGTTGGCGGGGAACTCGGTCTCGGGGATGAGAACCTCGTCGCCGGCGCGCCAGTCGAGCCCTTCGGCCACGAGCGCCAGCCCGGCGGTGCAGCTGTGCGTAACGGCCACGTCTTCGGCGTCGCAGCCCATGAGGCGCGCCGCCAGGACGCGAACTGCCTCGGGCAAGGCGAAGTAGTCCTCGTCCTCGATCAAGAAGGGGAGCTGCTTCTGGCGAACGGCGGCGCGCGCCGCTTCGGCGGCGACGTTCGGCAGCGGGCCCTGCGCCGCGCAGTCGAGGAACGTCCAGAGGCCGAAGTCGGCGAAGTCGCCCTTGCGCCAGCGCTCGGCGCCGGCCGGCGGCGTCGGCCCGGGCGGGACGGGCGGCGGGGGCGCCTCGCTCACAGCCAGCCCGCCTCGCGGTACCAGGCCACGGTGAGCTTCGCCCCGTCGCGGAAGTCCACCGACGGAGTCCACCCAAGCTCTCGCTGGATACGCGCGTGTCCGCCGACGTACGAGTGCCTCATGTCGCGCACTTTGTCGCGGTTGAAGATCATCGCCTTCCCGGTGAGCTTGCCGAACGCCTCCGAGAAGAGGGCGGCGACGCCGAAGACGGCCACCGGGATGCGCGGCGAGAAAATGCGCTTTCCCAGGGCGCCGCGCAGGGCGTCGGCCATCTCGCCCCAGGTCCAAGCGCCGCCGTCGTCGACGTGGTAGACGGCCCCGCTGCGCCCGGAGGCGTCCTCGACGGCGGCCCGCGCGGCGCGCGCGCAGTCGGGGCCATAGATCATCGAGATGCGCGTCTTCCCCGAGCCGATGATCGGGGCGAGCCGCGCGCGCTTCGCCAGCGAAAAGAACGCGAAGATCTCCGCGTCGCGCGGCCCGTAGATTGCGGGCGGGCGGATGACCGTGACGGGCACTTCGCCGGCGCGCGCCAGCACCGCCTCTTCGCCGCGGCGTTTGGAGCGTCCGTAGGCGCTGAGCGGAGCGCAGGGCTCGTCCTCCTCGCGGGCGGCGCCGTCCTGGCTGGGCCCCGCGGCGGCGAGGCTGGAGATGTGCACGAAGCGCCGGAGCGGGGCGCCGGCCGCACGGGCGGCGTCGAGCAGGTTGACCGGGCCGCCCTGGTTCACGCGGTCGAACTCGGCCTCGTCGCGTGCCTTGGTCAGCCCGGCGCAGCTCACGATGGCCTCGCAGCCTGCTACCGCCGCGGCCAGCGTCTCGGGCGCGTCGACGGCGCCGACGGCGCGCGCCACCGCCTCACCGTGGTGCTCGAGGTGATCGAGCCTCGAGGTCGAGCGCACCAGCACGCGCACCTCATGCCCGGCGGCGCGCAGCTCGTCGACGACGTGCGAGCCGAGGAAGCCGCTCGCTCCCGTCACCAGCACCTGCATCGCCCCTACCCCGCCAGCGCCTTCTCGTAGATCCGGTACGTCTTGTACTTCTTGCCGCCCATGAACTCGATGGAACGGTTCACGTCGACGTTGTCTTCGAGCGTCCAGCCGATCTCGCCGCCGGTGATCCCCAGCCTCTGCGCGCGCAGGTGGATCTGGTAGTAGAGCAGCACCGCCAGCGAGCCGCCCACGGCCATGCCGCGGAACTCCTTCTTGATGCCCAGCAGCATGAGCCGCCCGGTGCGCGGGCGCTTCACCTTGAGCCGCCAGATCAGCTTCAGCAGCCCGAGCGGAAACAGGCGCCCGTTCAAGTCGGCGATGGACTCGTTGATGTTCCAGAGCGACACGGCGATGGCCGCGGGGACGCCGTCAACCTCGGCAAAGAGCGCCAGCTCCGGCTCGATCACCATCCTGAGGTCGTCGGCCGCCTTGTCGACTTCAGCGTCGTTCAGCGCGATGAAGCCCCAGTTCTCTTCCCAGGCCGAGTTGAAGATGTCGAGCAGCAGCCGCAGCTCCTGCTTGAAATGCGACATGTCGACACTGCGCACCCGCACGCCCTTCTGCTTCATGGTGCGTTCGCCCACTTTGCGGGCGGTGGGTGTCATCTCGCCCACGACGTAGCGCCAGCCGTAGAGGTCCTTGCACTTCTTGTAGCCTTGCCCCTCGACCAGCGCGCCGTAGTACGGTTTGGCGTAGTTCGTCAGGATGGACGGCGGGTCTTCGAACCCCTCGACCAGCATGCCGGCCTCTTCGTTGATGTTGTGCGTGAACGGCCCGCGCGCGCCGGCGAGGCCACGGCCTTTGATCCACCCTTCCGCGGCGCGGAAGAGCGACGCCGCCACGTCGGGGTCGTCCACGCATTCGAACGCGCCGAAGAAGCCGACGTTCTCCTTGTGGATGTGATTGTGCTCGTGGTCGACCTGCGCAGAGATCCGGCCGACGATCTCGTCTCCGCGCCGCGCGACGAAGTACTCGGCGTCCATGTGGCTGAAGACCGGGTTCTTCTGGCGGTTGAAGTGCAGCTGCCGCTCCATGATGAGCGGCGGCACCCAGTGGCGCTCACCCTCGTAGACCTTCCAGGGAAAGCGGATGAACTCCCCCATCTCCCGCTTCGTCTTGGCGGGGGTCACCTCGATCGACATGTCGCTCTCCTGCGGCGCATGAAGGCGCGCAGGACTTATCACTTCCGCGCAGGGGTCACAAGCGGCGGCGGGGAGAGCGCCGGCGAGCTCCGCTCACGACTTGATGATCTTCACGCTCTTGATCTTGTAGGGCTTGCAGGGCGAGCCGTCGACCCCGTCGATCGAGAACGACACCTTCATGTCGGCGGAGTCGGCCTCGAAGGGAACGCGGATCTTCAGCCACATCTTGCCGCTTTTCGTGGTGGCGAACTCGGTGCCGCCCACCTTGAAGGCGCAAGACTTCCCCATGACCGACTGCTGGAACTCGATGTTGTAGCTGTCCCCGGCGATCGCCTTGAACTCGAAGGAGGCGCCGTCCTTGCCGACGCTGAAGCCCTTGTCGTTCTTGTAGATGACCGTGCCGGGGTCGTCGCTCGCCCGAGCGGTGACGGCGATGCCGAGCGCGAGGGCGGTGCCGAGAAGCGCCGCCACGAAGCGGCTCGCGAACCTGGAATCCATGTGGCCTCCGTTCGAGGTGCCCGAGGGCGCCAACCCGCTTGGACGGCGCCGCCCGCGGCTAGATTCATCGTCGGACATCAGCGCCGCACGATCAAGACCCTGGGCTCCGTCATCTCCTCCATGGCGTAGCGTACTCCCTCCCGACCCAGGCCGCTGTCCTTCACTCCGCCGTAGGGGAAATTGTCGACGCGGAAGGTCGGGTAGTCGTTCGCGACGACGGCGCCGACCTCGAGCGTACGGAAGGCGCGCTGGATGTGGCGGACGTCGTGAGTGAAGACGGCCGCCTGCAGCCCGTAACGGCTGCGGTTCACGGCGGCGAGCGCCTCGTCGAGCGCGCCGTAGCGCTCCAGCACGACCACCGGCCCGAAGACCTCCTCGGCGGTCACCCGCGCGTCGGGTGGGGCGCCCTCCAGAACGATCGGCGGAAGGAGGGCCCCACGGCGCGGGGCGGCGGCGGGCCCGCCGCGAAGGGCGCGCGCCCCGCCGGCCAGGGCCTCGGCGACCCAGGCTTCCACGCGCACGGCGGCGGCCTCGTCGATCATCGGCCCCATGACGGTGTCAGGCTGGCGCGGATCGCCAATGGGCAGGCGGTCTACCTCGGCGCAGAGGCGCGCGGCGAAGGCGTCGTAGACCGGCGCGTGCACGAGGATACGCTGCACGGCGATGCAGACCTGGCCGGCGTAGGCGAACCCGCCCAGCGCGCAGCGCGCCGCCGCCCAGTCCAGGTCGGCGTCCTCGTGGACGATGCAGGCGGCGTTGCCGCCCAGCTCCAGCAGCGTGCGCTTGTGGCCGGCGACGTCCTTGAGGTGCCAGCCGACGGCCGCCGAGCCGGTGAAGGACAGCACGCGGATGCGCGCGTCGCGCACGAGGGCCTCGGCCACGGCGGGCCCGCAGGGAACGACGCCGAGCGCCCCGGGTGGCGCTCCGGCGGCGAGGATGATCTCGGCGAGCCTGAGCGCCGTGACGGGGGTCTGCGGGGCGGGCTTGAGCACGACAGGACAGCCGGCGGCGAGGGCGGGAGCGAGCTTGTGGGCGACGAGGTTCAGCGGGAAGTTGAACGGCGTGATGGCCGCGACCGGGCCGGCGGGGAAGCGCACGACGACGGCCTCGTCGAAGGCGCGCCCGGGCTCGGCGACGTCGAGCGGCACGACCTCGCCGCCGAGGCGTAGCGACTCGTCGGCGGCGAGCGCGAACGTCGAGACGGCCCGTTCGACTTCGGCGAAGGCGAAGCGGGCGGGCTTGCCGGCCTCGGCGACGATGGTCTCGGCGAGCTCGCGCCCGCGCTCCTCGATGCCGCGCGCCACGGCGGCCAGCAGGCGCCGGCGGTCGAGGCGCGCTTGCGCGCGGAGCACCGGCGCGGCGGTGGCGGCGGCGGCGAGCGCGTCCTCCACGTCGGATGGGGCGGCCTGGGTCACGCGCGCGAACGTTGCGCCGCTGAAGCGGTCGGGAACTTCGGCGACCCCACCACCGCCGGGGCGCCAGGCGCCGCCGATCAGGATCGGGAGCGGCGCGCCGGCGTCGTTCATCGCTTGTCCCCGCCGCCGTCGGTGCCTCCCCGCCTCCCCACGCCGTCGTCCAGGTCGAGGATCTCGAGATCTCCGTCGGTCAGGTCCACGGTCTTGCGGCGCTGGCGCGGCACCGCCACGGGACGCGTGGCGTCGGGGGTGTCGGGGCCGGTCGGAGTGACGGTGGAATCCCAGTCCTGCTCGTCCTGGGGGACGGGACCACGGCGCCCGCTGCCGCCCGCCGCCGGGGCGCCGGCGGTAGGCCCGCCGGCGGCGTCGACCACCGTGTGGTCCCCGCTGTCCTGGCCGGAGTCGACACTGTCGGCGTCGACGTCTTCCGACTCGACCGCGCTCTCCGCCTCCAGCTCCTCGAGCACTTCCTCGGCGGCGTCGACGTCGGTGTCCGTCCGGCGAAACGCCACGGTGCGGCGCGGCTGGCCCTCGGCGCCTGCCGCGCGCGCGGCCTCAGCCCCGGCCTTGGCGCGTGCCAGCTTGATGTTCCGCGTGGGCCCGCGACCCGGCGCAGGTGCGGAGGCCGCGGCCGGAGCGGCCGGCGTCGGAGCGACGGGGGCGGCGCCGGCGGCGGCGGCCGCCCCGGCCGGGTCGGGCTCCGGGATCGTGCGGTCCATGTCCTCGGCCGGCGGCGGCAGCGCCGTCGCGCCGGTCAGGTCGCGCGCGATGCGCATCAGCTCCACCGCCACGATGTCGGCCGTCTGCGGGCGGCGCGCGCGGTCCTTGTCGAGCAGGCGCAGCACCAGCGCGTCGAGCGCCGGGTGCACCCCCACGCAGCGCGCCGCCACGGGCTCCGGCTGCGCCGCCACGTGCATCTGCATGATCTGCACGAGATTCGGTGCGACGAACGGCGGCGCGCCGGTGAGCATCTCGTAGAGCACCGCGCCCAGCGCGTAGAGGTCGGCGCGGTGGTCGATGGTCTCGTCGCGGCATTGCTCGGGCGACATGTACCAGGGCGATCCCGCTTGCGCGCTCACGCCGGTGATGGAGCCGTCCTCGAGCGTGTCGCCGCCGAGGCCGCCGGCGGCGCCGGACGACGCGCCTGCGCCCGCGCCCACCGCGTGTCGGGTGAGCTTGGCCAGGCCGAAGTCCAGGATCTTCATCATCGGCGCGGCCTCGGTGCGCACGACGAACAGGTTCGCCGGCTTGAGGTCGCGGTGGACGATGCCTTGCGCGTGCGCCGCAGCGAGCCCCTCCGACACCTGCACGGCGAGCGGCAGCACGCGCTTCTGCGGAAGCGGCGCGTCGGACGCGAGCACACGGTCGAGTCCGGCGCCGTCGAGGAGCTCCATCGCCATGAAGAGGTCGCCCACCGCGGTGCGCCCGACTTCGAACAGGTGCACGATGCTCGGGTGGTGCAGCGCGGCGATGGCGCGCGCCTCTTGAAGGAAGCGCCGCGCCTGCTCCTCCGACGGCGCCGCGACGATCTTCACGGCCACGACCCGGTCCAGGTCGACCTGGTTGGCGCGGTAGACCGTGCCGGCGGAGCCGCTGCCAATGGGCTCGAGGATGCGGTAGCGGCCCACCAGCTGTCCGGAGGAGCTGCCGCGAAATCGCAGGGGGCTGCGATCGTCGGGGCAGACGCGAGCCTCCGCCGGAAACTCGCGCCGGCAGACCGGGCACAGCGACGACGGCGCGTCGTAGCTACCCATCAGGCTCAGGGTAACACGGTGCCGCTGGAGCGGGCGCCGGCACCGCTGCCACTGGGCTCCGCCGTGCCCTCGCCGACGCGCACGAGCTGCTCGCCGTGTACCTCGGCCGCGCCCAGGCGCAGCACGGCCCGTACGACCCAGTGCAGCATCTCGGCGCGGCCCGCGGGAAGGTCCACCGCGAAGGCATGATCGAACGACGCGGCGGCGTCGGGAGGGAGTTGCAGCGTCGCCTCCAGCGCGCGTACCTCCGCCTCCGCCAGGGCGCCGGCGCCGCACAGGTCGCTCGCCGCGACGACGGTCTCGCGCGCGCGCGACTTGCGCGGGCGGGGCCCGGCGTACGTGCGGCGGATTAGCTCGGCGCGCACGCCGCCGTGCTCGAGCGCGGCGCGTGCCTGGATCTGCACCCGAACCGCCAAGGCGTCGCCGGGACGGGCGGCGGCGGGGGACACGGCGACGTCGAGGCGCACGGCTTCGGGCGAGAGGGCGCGTATGCGCCGCCAGGCCAGGTAGCCGGCCACGGCCGCGATGAGGCCCGCCACGGTGATGAGCGCCTGCACGCGTGAGCGGCGCTCTGCCTCGGCGGCGCGCGGATCCAGCGCCTCGACCGTTCCGGTGGCCTGCGGGACGCTGCCGATCGCGGCGGCCGTGCCGTCGGGCCCGCGGCCGGAGCCTGCGCGTGGCTCGGGGGCGACGTCTCCGGCCGGGCCGCCGGTGGCGCCGGTGGCGCCCGTGGCGTCCGTGGCTCCGGTCGGCGCCGCGCTGGCGGCTCCTGCCGCCGCCGCCGCGGCCCCCATATAGATGATGAGCGGCACGAGCATCGTTCCGCTGCTACCACGGGGCGGCGGCGGACGTCATCCCGACCGCGCTGGGCGGCCGTCATCCCGACCGCGCTGGAGCGCACCGGCGCCGCGGAGCCGTCCGGCTCCCACAGGCGTTCTCGTGCTCGGGCTGGGGCTTGCGCGGCTGGCCTCGCGGTCCGGCGCCGTCCGGCGCCGCGCGCGACGCGCCAGCCGACGCAGATCCGCATGTTTGCCCCCGGCCCGCGTCGTGCAAAGATGCTCCCAGAACCCAACGGCTCCGAAGGGAGAAAGATCATGCGCGCTTCCGATGCACGTGCAGCGGCAACTGGGCCGTCCGTCGTTCGCTTGGCTCCTCCCAGGCTCGTCCGGAGCTTCGCCTCGGCGCTCGCCCTCGCGGCCGCGACCACCGTCGCCGGTTGCCATTGCGGGAACAAGGACACGTGTGACCCCGCCCGCGGCGACGAGGACTGCAACGGCGGTCAGGTGTGCGAGCTCGTCACCGACGGCGACCCCATGTGCTTCGACCCCGTCATCGTCGCCGGCATCGTCTACGACACGGCCGACGGCTCGCCCATCGAGGGAGCGCTCGTCGTCGCGCTCGACGCCAACGGCACGCCGGTGACCGACGTCGCCGTGAGCGACGCGGCGGGCGCCTATCGGTTGCGCGTGCCCAACGAGCGCGACGCGGACGGCAACCTCACCGGTGGCAACGTCACGCTGCGCGCCTCCGCGGACGGCTACCAGACCTTCCCCGGCGGCATCCGCACGGCGCTCCCCATCGACCTCGCCACCGCCGTGGCCACGGACGGTGAGCTGGTGGTGATGAACACCGCTACCGACATCGGGCTCATCGCGGTGCCGGGCGGCGGCGGGCTCGCGTCGATCTCGGGCAACGTGGCCGCCGGCACCGGCGTGCTCGTCGTGGCCGAGCTCGCCGGCGGTGGAGCCGGCCTCAGCGCCGTCTCCGACCGCGACGGGGACTACACCGTCTTCAACGTTCCCGACGGCGACTATCAGGTGCGCGGCTATGCCGCCGACGTGCAGCTCGTGCCCGCCGACGTGACGGTCGCCGGCGCCGACCTCACCGGTGTGGACCTCGCGGTTGCCGACACCCCGTTGACGACCATCAATGGCAGCGTGCAGATCGTCAACGCGCCCGGCGGCTCCACCACCAGTGTCGTGCTCGTCGTCGCCTCCACGTTCTCCGCGACGTTCGCGCGCGGCGAAGTCCCGCCCGGCCTGCGCGCCCCGCGCACCGGGCCGCCCGACGTGAGCGGCGCTTTCACCATCACCGGCGTTCCGGACGGATCGTACGCCGTGCTCGCCGCCTTCGAGAACGACGGCCTGGTGCGCGACCCCGACCCCGCCATCGCCGGCACGCAGATCGTCTTCGTCGACCTCCCGGACCCGGCGGGCGCCGTGATCGACCTCGCCGATTCGTTCAAGGTCACCGAAGCGCTGGTCGTCCTCGGTCCCGGCGTCGACGCGCCGGAGGCGGTGGACGCTGCGCCCACACTGAGCTGGGTGGACGACTCCAGCGAGGATTTCTACGAGCTGCGCGTGTACGACGCGCTCGGCAGCGAGGTCTGGTTCCAGATGGTGCCGGGCGCCAGCGGCATGGACCTCGCCATTCCGTATGGCGGCCCGCTCGACCCGGGCATGTTCTACCAGTTCCGGGCCACCAGCTTCCGCACGCCGGGCGGCGTGCCCGGGCCCATCTCGACGACCGAGGATCTGCGCGGCGTCTTCTTCCTGCCGGCCCCGTAGCGATCTACAATAGAGGGACGCAACCGCGACTCAAACGCATCAGAGGCATGACCGTCGTCCTCGCCACGGCGGTCATGCTGCTGGCGGTGGGCGCCGCCGGCGCCGGCTGCGGCGCCTGCGCTACGCGCCGCGGGACCGGCTTGTACGTGGAGATCCCCGGCCAGATCCTGGCGGGCCTTCCCGACGATACGCCGCTCACGCTGAAGATGCGCGTGCGCGCCCTCGACCAGGCGGGCTTCTCCGCGGCGCATCCCGGCGTATCGCCCGTGCTGAACCGGCTGCAGGAGATTCCGCTGAACCTCGCGGACGCCGCCTCCTGCGGCGGTGGCTTCACCGGCGATTGCGGCATCTCGGTGCTGGCCATGCCCGCCGCCGGCTCGCCCTTCGACGGCATACCGGTGGTCGTGCACTTCACCGTTTTCGCGAACACCGTGGAGGAGGTGGCCGACGCCTTCGAGGCGCTGGACAACGTCACCCTCTCCTTGCTGCTTTGCGGGCCGTCGCTCGACTGCGCGCATGGGCCGCTCGTGGCGCTCGCCGCCCTCGGTAGTTTTTCACTAACCATTGATATGCTAGGACGAGACGACGGCGACGTCGTTCTCTACCCGCTCTCGTACGGGGGCGTCGACATCGATCCGGACGGCGACACGATCCCGGGAGCGGCGGCCACGACCGGAGCCGCCGCCGGCGACACCTGCGTCGGCTTTCTGGAGGACCGCGACCTGCCCTGGAACGGCCGGCGCGGCGTGGCTTGCGCCGCCATCACCGACGGCGACCACATGGACTGCAACGACCTGGCCGTCACCATCAACCCCTTCGAGGTGGAGGTGGGGGTGAGCGCGGGCAACCGCTGCTTCGACTCCGCCAACGGCATCGAGAACTTCGACCAGGACTGCGACGGCGTCGACGGGCCCTGCGGTGATGCAGATGGCGACGGCTACGCCCCGCCCGAGGATTGCAACGACGAAAACCCCGATATCTCGCCGGGCGCGGTCGAGAACGGCACGTCCAACTGCTCGGACGGCGTAGACAACGACTGCCAGGGCGGCGACGTCGCCTGCGCCTGCGACGTCGACGGGGACGGGTACTGCCCCACCCCCGTGGGCGGATTGCCGGGCGGCGACTGCTGTGAGGCAGGGACCGAGGCCGACTGTCCGCCGGGCACGCCGGCCGCAGACATCCATCCGGGAGCCCCCGAGGTGTGCCAGAGCGGCTTCGACGAGAACTGCGACGGGACCGACCCGCCGTGCGCCAGCCCCGATGCCGACGGCGACGGCCACTGCAGCGCCGCCTATGACTGCGGCGGCGTCGACTGCACGACGGCCACCAGCACCGGGCGGCCCGTGTGCTGCATCATGCGTGACAACGTCTCCGCCGCCGACCTCGCCTCGTGCGGCGGCGTCTTCGACGATTGCCGCGACTGGGACAGCGGCATGTTTCCGCTCAACCCGGCGATCGTGTGTGGCGACGGCATCGACCAGGATTGCAGCGGCGGGGACGAGGCGTGCGACGCGGCCGACGCCGACGGCGACGGCTTCACTCCTGCGATGGGCGACTGCGACGACGCGAACGCCGCGGTCAGCCCGGCCGGGGCCGAGGTGTGCGGCAACGGGCTGGACGACAACTGCTCCGGGGGCGACGTGCCGTGCGCCGGTGCCGACGCCGACGGCGACACCTACGTGGCCTGCCCGGTGGGCGTGACCGTCGGCTGCGATTGCGACGACTCAGACGCCGCCGTGCACCCGGGCGTCGCCGAAGCGTGCGACGCCCTGGACAACGACTGCGACGGCTTGGTGAACGAAGGCAACCCAGGCGCCGGAGGGAGCGACGCGCCCACGCCCTGCTACGCCAACCCGCCCACGACCGGCACCCCCTACGCGGACGGTGCGGGCGAGACGTGGCGCTGCCGCGTGGGGCGCACCACCTGCGGCCCGGACGGAGTGCTCGTCTGCACGGAGTTCGTCGCGCCCATCATCCCGATGGCGGCGACTTGCGACGAGGACACCGAATGCAACGGCCGCAACGACGTCTGCGCGCCTTGCGGCGACGGCGTCGACGTGCCGCCGCTGGAGCGCGACCTGGACGGAGACGGCTGCCTGGCGTGTGCGGGCGCCCCGACCTTTGCGCCGCCGGCCGTTGTGGTCGGCGACGGCGGCTGCGGTGGTCAGCCGGACTGCTGCGACACGGGGACGTGCATGGGCTTCCCGGCCGACCTGATCTACCCGGGCGCGCCCGAGACCTGCGGCGACATCGGCGTTGACAACGACTGCGACAATCAGCCCGGCGAGCTGGACTGCGTGATGATGTCCGAGCTGTGCGACGGCATCGACGAAGACTGCCAGTGCGACAGCGACTTCTTGGACCCCGACGCGCAGTCGGCCTGCACGACCGCGGGCACGTACTGTGACGGGTCGGCGTGCGTGCCGGGGTGCGACAGCCCGGCCGACTGCGGAGCCAGCAACACCTGCAACCTCGCGACCAACCAGTGCACTTGCGGCGGCGGTCCCGCCTGCATGGCCCCTTACAGCTGTGACGGCAGCTCGTGTCTCTGCGGTACGTCGGTCTGCGGCCCCGCGGAGATCTGCAACGCGTCGAGCCAGTGTCAGTGTGGGCCGACCACGGCTCTATCCGGCGAGGCGTGCACCGCGCCCACCGCCCCCGATTGCTTGGCGGGCGTGGGTTGTCGCTGCGGCGACTCGCAGTGTGGCCCGGGCGAGACGTGCGACATGTCGAGTGAGTGCAGCTGCGCGGGAGCGAGCGCGCCGACGGGTGAGGCGTGCACCGGCACGACGCCCGACTGCACGGCGTCGGGGTGCCGGTGTGGCGATTCGCAGTGCGGGTCCGGCGAGACCTGCAACGGGTCGAGCGACTGCAGCTGCATAGGTTCGACCGCCGCCACCGGGGAAGCATGCACCGGCGATACGCCGGACTGCACCGGGACGGGGTGCCGGTGCGGCGACTCGACGTGCGGTGCGGGCGAGTCCTGCAACTCTTCAAGCGACTGCCAGTGCGGGACTGGCCCGTCGGCCTCGACGGGCGAGGCGTGCGCGACGGCCGCCGATCCGGACTGCTACATGAACGCCTGCCACTGCGGCATGGCGGCCCTCGTGTGCGACGCCGACGAGACATGCATGAGCGGCGCGTGCCATTGCGGCGGGGGCGCCACCTGCAACAACGCGGGCAACGCGCCCAGCTGCGTGAGCGGCAACTGCCAGTGCGACTCGAACTCCGCCTGCGACAGCGACGAGACGTGCGTCGCCGGCGAGTGCACGTGCGGCGGGACGAGCCCCGCGGCGGGGGCTGCCTGCCCGGATCCGCTCATCTGCTCCGGCGGCGCTTGCGTCTCGGTCTGCACGTCCGACGCCGACTGCTTCGGAGGGATGACCGGCTTCGTGTGCAACGTGGCGACGGGAACCTGCCGGTGCGACGCCGACGCCGACTGTCGACTCGGGGGCAGCTCGGCCGCGACCTGCCGCGGCGGAATCTGCGACTGCGACGGCGGCGGCAACAACCCGATGTGTACATACGGGCAGTACTGCACGACGAACGACGTGGTGATGGGGTGCGCTTGTCCTGCTGGCGGCAATCCGCCCTGCCCCTGAGGCGCAAGTCGAGGCGCGCGCGGGCGCGGCTTCGTTGACACGTTTCGCTCGATACGAGACGCTGAAGGAGCACGGACAGGCGCCGGGGCGGAGCTCTCGGCACTGGAGGTCGCATGCGGTCGAAGCCTGCGCGCTCTGCTTCGGGAGGAGGCGCCGCGGCGCGAGGTGCGGTGCTGCTGTGGGCGCTCGCCGGCGTGGCGGGCTGCCATTGCTCGGGTCGGATCGAGGGCCCGCCGCCGTGCGAGTCCGCCGACCCGCCGCCTGGATGCGGCGTCGACTGCAGCGACGCCGCGGTCTCGTGTGACCTCGGCTTCTACTGCGGAAACAGCGGCACGTGCACCGCGGATTGCACGTACGGCGGCGACGTCACCGGCTGCGCGGCGGGCGAGATCTGCTCCAACCAGGGCCGCTGCGTGCCGGGCGTCGGCGACTCCGACTCGCGCGTCTGCGCCGACGTGACGCTGACGACCATGCCGACGACGCCGACCGTCCTGGTGCTGGTCGACCAGTCGGGCAGCATGACCGACCCCTTCGACTACGCCACGAAGTGGATCGTGCTGCGCGACACGCTGACCGATCCCGCGACGGGGCTGTTCTATCAGCTCGAGAACGTCGTGCGCTTCGGACTGGCGCTCTACACCGGCATCGAGGGCGATCCGGTCTGCCCGACCGTCACGGTGGTGCCGCCGGCGCTGATGAACGCGGCCGCGATCGATGCCGTGTACTCCGGGCAGGACCCGCTCAACGACACGCCCACCGGCGAATCGATCTCGGCGATCACGTTCGACACCGTGGCGGGCGGCTTCGACTTCGTCGGCTACGCCGAGCCGGGCCCCAAGATCATCATCGTCGCGACGGATGGAGAGCCCGACACGTGCGCGGTGCCCAACCCGCAGAACGGCCAGCCCGAGGCGATCGCCGCCGCGATGGCCGCCCATGGCGCCGGCATCGATCTCTACATGATCGGCGTGGGCCTCAACAGCGTCTCCTCGGCGCACTTGCAGGACATGGCGAACGCCGGAGTGGGGTTGCCGGTCTGCGGGGGCACCTGCGCACCCCCGGGCGTCAACGCGCCCTACTACGAGGTCGGCACGCAGGCCGACCTCATCGCCGCGCTCGGCGGCATTGTGGGCGGCGTCATCTCGTGCACGCTCGACCTGAACGGCATGATCTCCACGGCCGGCGCTTCGAGCGGGCAGGTGCGGCTGGACGGGATGCCGCTCGGCTTCGGCGACCCCGACGGCTGGGACGTCGTGGACAGCGACACGATCATCTTGAACGGGGCGGCCTGCAGCGCCCTCAGCGACGGCGGAACCCACACCGTCGACGCCACGTTCCCCTGCGACGTCATCCTCTGAGACGCGCATGAGCGCCGCCCGCGCGCCGGTCGCCGTTGCGGTGGTCCTCTGGCTGCTCGCGGGCTCGGCCCGCGGCGCCGCCGCGGAGGGCGCAGCCGCGGCTCCGTCCGCGCCGTCGGGCGACTTCCACGCGCTCTACGACGCGGCGGCCGCGCTCTACAAGGCGGGCGCCTACGCCGAGGCGCTGGTTGCCTACGAAAAGGCCTACGCGGTGAACCCCGCCGCCGAGGTCGTCTACGGGATGGCGCGCTGCCACCATCAGCTCGGGCGGCTGGCGGAGGCGGCGTACGACTACGAGCGCTTCCTCGCCGCCGCGCCCAAGCACGAAGGGGCCCCGAAGGCGCGCGTCTACTTGGTGGAGGTGCTGCTGTCGATGGGCGACGGCAAGCGCTCCAGTGGGGACGCGGCAGGCGCGCGCGCTGACTATGTGCGGGCCCTCGCCGCCGCACCGGACGACGCCACGCGCGCCCGCGTGAAGGCAAGCCTTGACGCGGTGCCGGCAGGAAGCGGCGCCCTCGTGCCCGAGAGCGCCGCGGGCGCGGCCGGCGGAGGCTCGGGCGGGGGGGCCGGTGCCGCGGCCGGTGCCGGGGCGGTGCGCGCAAAGCGATCGCCGCTGCCGTGGATTGCGGCGGGCGCGGCGGCGGCCGTGGTCGTCGCCGCCGCCGTGGTCGCCGGCGTACTGCTGGCCGGGGGCCAGCGCCGGCCCGTCACCGACTATGAGCTGGACGTTGCCTTCTGAGCGCACGTCGCGTGCGGGAGGCGCGCGAAGGCGCTCGCGCGGCGCGGCGGCCGCGTTACTGGCGCTCGCGGCGCTGCTGGCGGGAGGCTGTGCGCGCGGCACGTTCGTCCGCTTGACGGTGAGCTCGGCGGTGCCGACCGACTCCTTCACGGCGCTCGCCGTCGTCATCCTGAACGGTGCGGACAACACCGCGACCCGGCAAGTGACGCTCGACCCGGCCGTCCCGTTCCCCGTCTCCGTCGGCATCAGCCTGGAAAACGCGGTCGAGGGCACGACCACGTTGTGCGTGACGGCGCTGGCCGGTGCCGTCGCCGTGGCCGGCGGCTGCACGGTCGTCGACCTGGTCCTCCATCGCGTGAACGAAGCGGAAGTCTCGCTCGCGGCCGCCGGATGCGGCAACGGCGCCATCGAGGGAAGCGAGGCGTGCGACGGCGCCAATCTGGCGGGCGCGACCTGCGCCAGCCTCGGCATGGGCTTCGACGGCGGCACGCTCGCCTGCAACGCCGACTGTACCTACGACACGGCGGCGTGCACCACGCCCGGGGGCGTACCCACCGTCCCCGTCCCGCAGCGGCCGCTCAACGGCCACTACCTGGAAATGCCGTCGACGGTCGTCAATCTCGGGTGGACCGGCGCGACCGGCGCTGGCCCCATCACCTACGACGTCGGCCTCGCCACGGAGCCGTCCTTTGCAGCGTCGACGACGGAGAGCGGACTCACGACGACCGCCGTGACGCCGACCCTGCCGCCCGGCGCGACGACGCCTCCCGTCGGCGCGCGTTGGTGGTGGCACGTGCGCGCCTGTAACGGCGCGGGGTGCTCGGCGTGGTCGGTCGCCTGGTATTTCAGCCTCGGCCGCAGCCCGCACGACGTCGACGGCGACGCCTTCGCGGACCTCGTCGTCGGCGCGCCTGGCTACGATCTGTCGGGTGGTGCCGCCGACGCCGACGCCGGCGCCGCGTACTTCTACGTAGGGGGGTTGTCGCCGCCGGTCGCCTACGCGGATCGTCGCACGGGCGAGCTCGGGAGCGACGGCTACGGCACGGCCGTCGCCGCGTGCGACTTCGACGGCGACGGCTTCGCCGACGTGCTCGTCGGCATCCCCGCCGGCGACGGCGTCGCCCAGAACGGCGGCCGCGTGGAGGTGTACGCGGGCTCGACGGCCGGCTTCGCACCCGCGCCCACTCACGTGCTGGGCGGGCCCATGACCGGCTCCGAGTTCGGCGCCGCGGTGGCGTGCGGCGACGTCGACGGCGACGGCCTAGCGGACGTCGTCGTGGGTGCGCCCTCGTACATGTTCGGCAACGGTGGAGGCTTCGTCTACCTGGCCGGCGCCGGGCGCGGCGTCTCCTCGGGGACGGCCGACACCACCGTCGTCGGCGGCCCGCTCGGCAAGTTCGGGGCGGCGGTCGTCGCCGGCGATTTCGACGGCGACGGCTACGCGGACGCCGTGTTCGGCGCGCCCGCCCTCACGTCGGGGGACGGCCAGGCGTTCGCGTACCGCGGCGGGCCTGCCGGCACCGACACCGCCTTCGTCGCCTCGCTCGGCCTCGCCCCTGGAAGCGGCGGTTCCTTCGGCGCGGCGCTCGCGGCGGGCGACCTCGACGGCGACGCTCTGGCGGACCTCGCGGTGAGCGCGCCGGACTTGAGCGACGGTCACGTCTACGTGTACTACGGCACGCCGGCGGCGCCGCTGACGGGCACCTTCGACCGCGACGTGCCGGGCCCGGCCGGCGCCGGCATGCCGGGCTCGTTCGGCACAGCCGTGGCCGTGGGCGACGTGAGCGGCGACGGCGTGGACGACTTGATGATAGGCGCCCCTGGCTCCGACGGGGCGCTCGACGACGTCGGCGCGGTCATGGTGCACGTCGGCCCTCCCGCCGGCGCGGCTGATGGCGTGATGTACGGCACCGTGGCGGGCCAGATGCTCGGCGGCCGCGTGTCGTTCGGCGGCAACCTCGACGGCGACGGGTTCAACGACGTCGTCGTCAGTGCGCCGGCCTGGACGGCGTTGGCGCCGTTCGACGCGGGCAGCGTGCTCGTTTACCGCGGCAACGCCACCGGCGGGTTCTCGGCGCTCCTGTGGGTCACGATCAGCGGCGAGGACTCCGGCGAGAAGTTCGGCGCGGCGCTGGCGCCCTAGCGGCAGGTCCGCCGTTTGGAGGTGCGGAGCCGGGCTAGCGCGGCGGAGCGTGGCTCACTCTTCGCAAAGGTGCATCCACTCTTCGGGCACGTCACGGCCTAGGACACGGGTGGCCGTCGCGCGGTCGGGGAGGGCGTAGACGATTCGCGCGGTGAATCCGACGCGCCCCTCCTGCTCCAGCGTTGTCTTCACCGTCACGAGCCGCCCCACTTCGCCCACGATGCGGCCGCGGCCGACGATCTCCAGTCCAAGGCGCATCGGCCGCACGAACCGCACCGACATCGACGAAGTGAACCCCATCCGCCCGCGCAGCCCGATGATGGTCCAACCGGCCAGGTCGTCCGCCAGGGCCGTCTGCAGCCCGCCGTGGAAGATGCCGGGCGGCCCCTCCAAGCCAGGGCGCGGGACGAAGCGGGTCGTCACGGTCTCGCCCTCGCGCTCGAACTTCAGCTGCATTCCGTGGGCGTTGTGCGGGCCGCACCCGAAGCACTGGTTGTCCTTCCCGAACGTGTAGGCGTCGAGCGTGACGGGCGGCTGGCTCATGGCGGGTGATTTACGCGGCAGAACCGGCAGCGTCAAGGTGGCACGCGACGTGCTCTTGCCCACGTGGAGCGGGTGCTGGCCTGCCGGGTTCGCGGACCTAGGAGCCGCTGCTCGTTGAGTCGTCACCGCCTGTCGAAAAGCTGGCGGGCCGGAGGAGTTTAACTTCTGACGCGTCGCGCAAACCAACGGGTCGTAAGAAAAACCGGCCGCATAGACGGAAGATAACACTTGCGAACGCGGGCGAAGCCGAGTATTGGGGCGCGGACGGAATCGGGACGGAATCGAGTCGGAATCCAGTCGGAATGGGGCGAGACCCCGGTCGCCGGATGTGGCGCGGGACGGCGCGCCGGTGAGCGCGGCCCCAGGAACCCAGGCGCAACTGCGAGGACAAGGACGCCATGTCGACGCAAGTAGAGGTGCAGGTTTCGTACGACGTCGGGAACGAGTTCTTCCGCCTTTGGCTGGACAAGCGGATGAACTACACGTGCGCGCTCTTCGAGGGAACGGACGACCTCGACGAGGCGCAAGTGAAGAAGTTGGCCTTCTTGTACGACTACGCCCACGTGCAGCCGGCCTCGTCGGTGCTGGACATCGGCTGCGGGTGGGGCGCGAACATCGAATACCTGGCCGCGGACCGCGGTACGAAGGACGTGCACGGGATCACCCTGTCGCCGGCGCAGCATGACGAGATCGTGCGCCGCAAGATCCCCAACGTGACGTCGCACTGCGTTTCGTACCTGGACTACCGTCCCGACCGGAAGTTCGACGCGATCATGTCCATCTGCATGATCGAGCACGTGTGCACGCCCGCCGAGGCGCGCGCGGGCAAGGCGGTGGAGAAGTACCGCAACTACTTCCGCCTGGCGCACAGCTGGGCGAAGCCCGGCGCCCATTTCGGCCTGCAGACCATCCTGCGCAACCGAATCCCGCGCGACCCCAAGGACGCGCGTGACGTAGGCTGGGTCACCTACGAGATCTTCCCGGGAGGCATCACGCCGCGGATGGAGGACGTCGTCCAGGCGGTCAACCCGTACTGGGAGGTCGTCGAGCTCAAGACGCGCCGCCTGGACTACAAGCGCACCTGTGAGAAGTGGCTGGAGGGGCTGAAGCGCCACGAGTCCGACGTGCGCGCACGCTGGGGCGCCAAAGTGTTCGAAGATTACGATCGTTACCTCAGCACGTGTGTGCGGAGCTTCGAGATGCACTACCAGTCCCTGGCGCAGTGGTGCCTCAAGCGGATCGATTGAGCTGCAGGGCGCCGTACGCGTCCCCAGCGGAAACGAAAACCAAGCGCCGACGGAAGGCAAGACGATGAACGGAGTGAGCGAGATGAGCAGCGGTAACGGGACGAACGGCAAGCGTGACATCGTGGCCCTCTTCAAGAAGGCCGCCTTCGAGGTCGACAACAAGAAGTTCGACGACCTCAAGCTGGAGACTTCCATCAGCGAGCTGGGGCTGGACTCGGTCGCCATGCTCGAGCTCATCGGCTACATCGAGGAGGAGCTCAACGTGCACTTCCCGGACGAGGACCTGGCGCGCCTGCAGACGCTGCAGGACCTCTCCGACCTGATCACCAAGGTGTCGCCGGCAAACTGAGCCGGCCCGCCAGGAAGGCACCAGGATGCTACGCCGCGAGCTGGCCGAAGCGCTCCATCGCGAGTACATGGACTTCTTCGAGAAGGCCGAGCGCAACCGCCGCTGGAACATCTGGGACGACGTTCCCTGGGAGGAGCTCGATCAAGAGCGCCGTCACCCGGAGCTGGCGTTGTGTGCCGAGACGTTCCTGGGCGTAGAGATGTACGTGCCCGACTACATCGCGCAAGGGCTGGAGTGCGTGCGCGACAGCTCCAAGGGTCAGGCCTGGTTCCAGGCGTGCTGGGGCTACGAGGAGTCGAAGCACAGCCTGGTGCTGCGCGAGTACCTGCTGCGCTCGGGGCACCGCTCGCCAGCGGCGATGTACGACTTCGAGCAGGCGATTCTGGAGAAGCGCTGGGCGCGGCCTTTCGAGGCAGTCCGGCAGATGACGATGTACGGGATCATCCAGGAGATGGCCACGCTCGTCATCTATAAGAAGCAGTCGCGCCGAGCGATGGCGGCGGGAGACAAGCCGCTCACGAAGATCTTCCAGCTCATCGCCCGCGACGAAGCGGCGCACGCGCGCTTCTACATCAACGTGGTGAATTTGCTGATGGCCGAGGATCGCGACGGCTGCGTCGCCGATCTGGCCCACGTGTTCCGAAACTTCCAGATGCCGGGCGTGGAGCTGGTGCCGGAATACGACGCGCGCGTGGAGGTGATGCGCGCCGGCGGCGTGGACCGCGGCGTGTTCATCGAAGAGGTCTGGTTCCCCATCATCAAACGCCTGGGCGTGACGCGGCGTGAGCTGGCGCGCGCCGCGCGGCAGCGGGCGGAGCGCGAGGCGAAGAAAGCGGAGGCGGCGGAGGGGACGGGGCTGGAGCACGCGGCCGGTGGCGAGGGCGGGCTGCGGGAAGCGGATGTCGCGTCCTGAGGCCGATATCGCCATCGTCGGGATGGCATGTCAGTTCGCCGAAGCCAAGAGCCTCGAGCAGTTCTGGCGGAACGTCCTAGCGGCGCGGCAGAGCTTCAGCGACGTGCCGAAGAGTCGCTGGGGCCACGAGGCGTTCTTCTCGCGCCAGGCGCGCGACATCGACAAGACGTACGCCTTCCGCGGTGCGTTCATCGACGACGTCGCCGAGTTCGCTGCGCTGCACTACGGCATCGCCCCGCGGCGCGTAGAGGTGATGGACCCGCAGCACCGCCTGCTCATCGACGCGGTGCGCGGCGCGCTGCAGGACGCCGGGATGGAGACGCGTCCCTACGACCGCAGCGGCGTAGGCGTGTTCGTCGGCATCAGCTCGTCGGAGTACCGCAATATCCTGCAGTCGCGCGTCAACGCGGCGCTCATGGTGCAAGGCGCGTACGGGAAGCCGCCCGCCACGGCGGAGGCGGCCGAGGCCATCCTGGAGGCGGTGGGGAACGTCGTGCCGGTGCGCGCGTTCTCCATCCCCGGGACGCTGCTCAACATGGCGGCGGCGTCGGTGGCGCAGCAATGGGACTTCGGCGGGCCGGCATTCTCCATCGACGCGGCTTGCGCGTCGGCGCTGGTGGCGACCTGGGACGCGATGCTGTACTTGCGCACGGGCAAGTGCGACGTGGCGCTGGCGGCAGGCGCCTACCTCAACCTCACGCCGGAGAACCTGCTGGGGTTTGCGCGCATCGGCGCCATCTCGCAGGCGGGGTCGTGCCGGCCGTTCGACGCGGCAGCCGACGGCATGCTGCAGGGCGACGGCGTGGGCGTGGTGGTGCTCAAGCGCCTGGAGGACGCACGGCGCGACGGCGACCGCGTGTACGCGGTGATCAAGGGCGGGGGCATCAACAACGACGGTCGCAGCGAGGGGCCGATGACGCCGCGGCTGGGCGGGCAGGTGGATGCCGTCTCGCGCGCCTACCAGGACGTGGATTTCGGCCCGGAGACCGTGGGCTTCGTGGAGTGCCACGGCACGGCCACGACCGTGGGCGATCCGGTGGAGGTCGACGCGCTGCGCGAGGTGTTCGGACGCGAAGGCGCCGCGCGCGCGGCGCCCTGCTGGCTGGGGTCGGTGAAAGCGAACGTCGGCCACACGATGAGCGCCGCGGGGATCGCCGGGCTGATCCGGGCCACCCTCGCGCTGGAGCGGCGTACGGTCCCGCCTCAGGCGGGGTTCGTGACGCCCAACCCGCTCCTGCGGCTGGAAGGGTCGCCGTTTGCCATCCCGCGCGCGCCGCTGGCGTGGGAGGCGGAGCAGGGGTACCCGCGCCGCGCGGGGGTCAGCTCGTTCGGGTTTGGCGGGACGAACTGCCATTTGCTGCTGGAGGAGGCGCCGGCGCCGGAGACGCGCGTGACCGTGGCGGTGCCGGCGGGTGCGTCGGCAGCGGCGTCGGCATCGGGGTCGGCGTCGGCGTCGGCGTTGGCATCGGCGTCGGCAGCGGCATCGGCGCGGGCGTCGGCTGCGAGCGACGGGGGCGCGGCCGAGATTGTCGTGGCGAGCGCGCCGTCGCGGGCGTTGCTGGCC
This sequence comes from Myxococcota bacterium, assembly GCA_036004705.1. Classification (GTDB taxonomy): domain Bacteria; phylum Myxococcota_A; class Polyangia; order DASYRF01; family DASYRF01; genus DASYRF01. The sequence goes on along the minus strand of DASYRF010000293.1, from coordinate 6,029 downwards.
GGACACTTGCGCGCGCTGGCCGACGCGGTGGACGGCGGCGGGGGCAGTCAGGCGAGCGCGGCGAGCCTGGCGGACATTGCCTACACGCTGAGCGCCACGCGCCTGCACGAGTCGGCGCGCCTGGCGGTCGCGGCGCGCGACAAGGTGGAGCTGGTGCGCGCGTGGCGGGCGGCGGCCGACCGCCTGGCCGCGGGGGGCGATCTGCCGTTGAAGCTGATGCCGGGCGTATGGCTGTCGCCGAAGGCGGGGACGCGCGCGCCGGCGAAGGTCGCGTTCCTCTTTCCCGGGCAAGGCGCCCAGCGCGTGGGCCTGCTGCGCCACTTCTGGCGGCGCTTCCCGCGCTTCCGCGCGCGGCTCGAGGCACTGGCCGCGGCGACGGACGGCCTGCTGGAGCGGCCGCTCTTGCATTATCTGTATCCGGAGCTGGCGGCGACCGGCGAGGGCGGACGCGCGGCGCCGGCGCCAGGAACGGCGGAGGCGCAGGCCGCCGAGGCGCGCTTGACCGCGACGGAAGTCTGCCAGCCGGTCATGGCGGCGCTCGGGATCGCGCTGGCCGACCTCCTGGACGACCTGGGCGTGCAGCCGGCGGTGACCGTGGGACACAGCCTCGGCGAGTTCGCGGCGGCGGCGGCCGCGGGGCTGCTGTCGGGCGAGGACGCCGTGCGCTTCGTGGCGCGGCGCGGACTGGCGATGCGCGACCTGGTGCTGGCGGACCCCGGGGCCATGGCCGCCGTGATGACCGACCGCGCGACGGTGGAGCAGCACCTCGGCGCGAACGCGCAGGTGGTCGTCGCCAACCTCAACCATCCGCGCCAGACAGTCGTGTCCGGGTCCACGGCGGGCGTGACGGCGGCGGTCGAGAGCTTCGAAGCGGCGGGGATCGAGGCCACACGCCTCCCCGTGTCGCACGCGTTCCACTCGCGGCTGCTGGAGGGCGTGGCGGGACCGGTGGCGCAGCTCGTCGGCGAGCTGTCGGTGGCCGCGCCGCGTGTGCCCGTCGTGTCGGCGATCTCGCGCGACGTCTACCCGGCGGACGCGGCGGAGGTGCGCCGGATCATGGCGCGCCACGCCACGTCTCCGGTGGATTTCGTCGCCGCGTTGGAGAAGGTCGTCGAGCTGGGCGCCACGGTTCACGTGCAGGTGGGGGCCGGCACGACGCTGTGCGCGTTCGCCGCGCAGACCATACCGGTGGCCAAGCACCAGGGCATCGTGAGCCTGTCGGCCATGGAGGACGACGGCGGGCTGGAGCTGATGCGCGCGCTCGGGCTCCTGTGCGTGCTCGGGCACGACGTACGCTTCGCGCGGCTGTTCGGCGCGAGCGCGGACGCGCCCGGCGTCGCACCCCGCCCGCCGGTCTCGCTGCCGGCGACGCCGCTCGAGACGCAACCCTACTGGGCGGTGAAGCACGCGGCGCAGCCGAAGATGAAAGTGGCGGCGCGCGTATCGCAGAGCGAAACGCCGCCGGGTGCAACGGCGCTCGTGGCGGGCCTGCCGCCGGCGAGCGGGCCGGCGGCGGAGCTGGTGGCGCTGTTCCGCGAGCAAATGGCGCTGCTGCGCGCGCACGTCGAGATCGTCCAGCGGCAGAACGCCGCGTTGCGGGGCGCGGGCGTAGACTTCGCGGCGATGGGGCTGCCGGAGCTGCCGGCGCTGCCGGAGATGCCGGAGATGCCGGCCGGCCCGGGCGGCCCGTCCGGGCGGCCGGCGTCTGCGTTCCGGTCCGAGGCTCCCGCCAACGCGCCGGGCGCGGGCCGCGTGAACCGCGCGGTCGCGGCCATGGGCGCGGCCACGGCGACAGGCGCGGCGGCGGTGGCCGTGGCTCCGACAGGGGCGCCAGGCGGCGCTCCGGGCGCCGAGGCCGTCGCGGTCATCGACAGGGTCATGGAGATCGTATCGGTGGTCAGCGCGTTCCCGCGCGACGCGTTGCGCCCGGAACAGCAGCTGGCGGGCGATCTCGGGTTCGACTCGCTGATGGTCGTGGACCTCGGCGCGGGCATCGAGGCGGCGTTCCCCGACGTCGGCGGACTGCCGCAGTCGCTGTTCGTCAACAAGACCACCATCGCCGACGTGGCGGCCTACGTGGGCGACACGCTGCGCGGCGGCAAGAAGGCGGCCCCGGCCCCCGCGGCCGCGGCGGCGCCGTTGGGGCCGGTCGAGCGCTACCGGCCGGTGCTGGAAGAGCGCCCGCTCGGGACGCTTCCGCCGCGCGCGCTCGATACGCGCGGCTTCGTGCTGGTGACGTACGCCGCCGGCGTCGAGCCCGGCGCGTGCGTGGCCGATCGCGTCGCTGCGCGGCTCGTCGGCCTCGGCCACAAGGTCGCCGTGGCGGCGCTCGGTGCGCCTTTCGAAGGCGTCCGGCTGGACGATCGGCTCGCCGCGCTTTCGTGGCCTGCCGTCGGCGGCGGCGCCGACGCCGAGGCGTTGTTCGCCGCGCTCGCCGATGCGGGGGTGACGCCGTCAGGCGTCGTCCATCTAGCGGCGCTCGGCGAGGCGCACGCGTTCGAGGACGTTCTGCGCGGCGCGCCCGCGCCCTGGCCGAACCCAGTTCCGCCGGCGCAGCAGCTGGCGCGCGCGCTTCATGGGCGCGGCTCGCCCGCCCTCTTCGTCGTCGCTACCGGCATGGGCGGCGGCCTCGGTCTCGAGGGTCGTGCCGACGCGGGGGCCGCGGTGTGGCAGGCGGCGCTGGCGGGCTTCGCCAAGTCGCTCGCGCGCGAGTGGCCTGACGCCGTCGTCAAGGCGATCGACCTCGACCCCGCCGGGACGCCCGAGAAGCTGGCGGCGCAGCTCGTCGACGAGATGCGCGCGAGCGACGGCGCGGTAGAGGTTGGCTGGGCGGCCGGTGCCCGCCGCGTCACGGCGCTCGCCGCCGCGCCGTTCGGCGAGAAGGCCGCGCCGCGGCTCGGCGAGCGGTCGGTCGTCGTCATCACTGGCGGTGGACGCGGGCTCGGCGCGAAGGTGGCCGCGGACCTGGCGCGTCACTACCGCCCGCGCCTCGTTCTGCTGGGCTCGCAGCCCGCCCCGGCGGCCGGCGACGACGGCGAGCTGGCGAAGAACCTCCGCGCCATCGCCATCGCCGGGGGCACGGTTCGTTACGCGCAATGCGACGTCTGCGACGGGGCGCGCGTCGCAGCCGTGTTCGAAGAGATCCGCCGCACCGAAGGTCCCGTCGACGCCGTGATCCACGCCGCCGGCGTCATCAAGGACCGGCTCGCCGCCGATAAGCAGGCCGACGAGCTGCGCGCGGTGATGGACGTGAAGGTTGCCGGCTTTCTGAACGTCCTGCGCGCCGTCGCCGGCGATCCCCTGCAGCTGCTCGTGACGTTCTCGTCGTGGGCGGGCCGCTTCGGCAACGCGCGCCAGACCGACTACGCGGCCGCGAACGAGCTCATGAACCGGCTGGCGCCGGTCGTGGAACGCCTGCGACCCGAGACGAAGGTCGTCTCCATCTCCTGGCCGCCGTGGGAGGACAGCGCCATGGTGCGCTCCATCCCGGAGCTCGTGCGCAAGGCGATGCGCAACGAGGGCGTCACGTTCCTCGGCGATGACGAGGGCCTCGGCGCGCTGCGCCGCGAGATCGAGTCGACGGGCGGCGGCGAAGTGCTGTACGGCAAGGACCTGCCGGCGCGCCAGGGCACGATGCGCACCGTGCTGTCATTGGCGCTCGACACTCACCCGTACCTGCGCGACCACCGGCTCGGTGAGCACCCGGTGCTGCCGCTGGCCGCCGCGCTCGACTATGCCGCTGGGCTGGCGCTCGAGGTCGGTCCCGCACCGGGCGCGCCCTACGTGATTCGAGATTTTCGCCTGTTCCAGGGGGTGCAGGTCATCGACCGCACGACGCTCGGCCTGGAGATGAAGTACCGGGCCTGGGGGCGTGCCGGACACGGCGACCCGACGGGCAGCGACCGCGCGCGCCCGCCGGAGGTGCAAGTCGAGCTGCGCCAGGGGGTAGGGCCGCGCAGCGCCGGCAGCCTCGCCTATCGCGGGAGCGGCGCGGTGTATGCTCCCGGTGCCGTCGCGGCGGCGCTGCGTCTCGCCAGGCCGGAGATACCGCCGGCATCGGCGGCCTCGGCCACGCGCACGCCGCCGCTCGCTCTCGACGAGTTCTACCGGCGCCACACGTTCCACGGGCCGCTGTTGCAGGGCGTGGTGCGCGTGGAGGAGCTGGGTGACGCGCACGTCGTCGGGTGGGTGCGCACCTCCACGCCGCGCGCCTGGATCCCTGGCGCGACGCGCGACGCATGGGCCGCCGACCCGCTCGCCCTCGACGCCAGCTTCCAGCTGTGCGGCTACTGGGCCTGGCTGAAGCACCAGCGCAGCGGCTTCCCCCTAGGGTTCGGCCAGTACGTGCAGCTGCGCCCGTTCGGCGACGGCCCGGTGCGCTGCACGATCGTGCTCGGCGCGGTGGAGGGCGATCAGTTCACCGGCACGATCTACTACGACGACGCCGAGGGCCGCCCTCTGGCACTGATGACCGACGTCCAGGCACAGCTGCGCGAGGTGACGTTTGCGCCGCGCGACGAGGGCGCCGCCGCTTCCGCCGCCGCCGCCGCCGCGGCCTCCTCCTCCCCGGACGCCACGGCCGCTGCTTCTGCCTCGGCCGCCGCCACGGGAACCAACGGCGGCAACGGCCACAAGGGCAACGGCCACGGCGCGCCCGTAGCGACGAAGGACATCCCCGAGGAGCACTATCGTATCGAGAAGTTCGCCGAGGTCGAGGCGCTGGGGCAGCGCCTGCAGATGGCGCAGCTGTTCGGCCTGAAGAATCCCTACTTCTCCGTGCACGAGGGCGTGGCGCGCGACACTTCGGTCGTCGAGGGCCGGCGGCTGGTCAACTACTCCAGCTACAACTACCTGGGCATGAGCGGCCAGCCCGACGTTACAGCCGCGGTGGTGGAGGCCGTGCAGCGCTACGGCACCTCGGTGTCGGCCAGCCGCGTCGCCTCGGGCGAGAAGCCCGTGCACGGCGCCCTCGAGGCCGCCCTCGCGGATTTCCTCGGCTGCGAGGCCAGCTTGGTCTTCGTGTCCGGCCACGCCACCAACGTGACGGTCGTTGGACATCTGATGGGCGAGGGTGACCTCATCCTCCACGATCAGCTCGCCCACGATTCCATCCTGCAGGGTGCGTTCTTGAGCGGGGCCAAGCGCCGGCCGTTCCCGCACTCGGACTGGAAAGCGCTGGACCGCACGCTGCAGAGCCTGCGCCCGCACTACAACAAGGTGCTGCTGGCGATCGAGGGCGTGTATTCGATGGACGGCGACGTGCCCGAGCTGCCGCGCTTCATCGAGCTGCGCGAGCGCCACAAGTGCCTGCTGCTGGTGGACGAGGCGCACAGCCTGGGCGTTCTGGGCAAGACCGGCCGCGGCGTGGGGGAGCACTTCAACGTCGATCGAGCCGGCGTAGACGTGTGGATGGGCACCCTCTCGAAGTCGCTGGCGAGCTGCGGCGGCTACGTCGCCGGGTCGCACGCCCTCGTCGAGTACCTCAAGTACACCGCGCCCGGCTTCGTCTACAGCGCCGGCATCTCGCCGGCCAACGCCGCGGCGGCGCTGGCGGCGCTCGGCCAGATCGTCGCGCATCCGGAAGAGGTGGAGAAGCTGCACCGCAATTGCCGCCTCTTTCTGGACTTGGCGAAGCGGCGCGGCATCAACACCGGCATGACCGACGGCTCGGCCGTGATCCCCTGCATCGTCGGCAACTCCATCAAGTGCCTGAAGCTGTCGCAGCGCCTCGCCGAGCGCGGCATCAACGTCCAGCCCATCATCTATCCGGCCGTGGAGGACGACGCAGCGCGCCTGCGCTTCTTCCTCTCCTCCACGCACACCGAGCAGCAGCTCCGCGACACGATCGAGATTCTCGCCGAGGAGCTCGGCAAGCTCGACGCCGACGATCCCGCCGAAAGCGGCTCCGTTTCGCGCTAGCAACATGGAGGCGGACGCGGCGGCTTGGCCGCCCCGCCGACGGGGTCCGGGGGCATCGGAGCACGGCGTACTCGCCGCGCGGACGGGCCCCCGGGCTAGATGGAGGCGGA
>DASYRF010000292.1:0-8728 GCA_036004705.1 Myxococcota bacterium | reverse complement strand
CGGCCACGGCGCCGCAGAGCGCCACGCTCTCGGCCGGCGTGAGCCCCGCGCGCACGAGCCGCTCGCCGAGGTCCTCGCCCTCGAGCCATTCCATGGCCAGGTAGAGGTCGCCCTCGGCCGTGCGCCCGTGCGCCACGTAGGCGACGATGCCCGGGTGGCTCAGCCCCGCCAGGACGCGCGCCTCGCGTCCCAAGCGGTCGACCTCCTGCGCTCCGCGCGCGTGCAGGACCTTGAGCGCCACCGGCGCGCCCGTCAGCCGGTCGTGCGCGCGCCACACCGATCCCATCCCGCCCGATCCGGCGAGCCGCTCGATCTCGAACCGCTCGACGACGACGTCTCCCGGCCCCATGAGCCGCTCATCATAGTCGCTCCGCCGCCGAAGATCCCGACGCCCCACTAGCCTTCCGGTACCTCCGGTTCCGGTTCCGGTTTGTTCCGGTTCCGCGTCCGGCCTGCGGTTCCGGTTCCGGTTCCGCCTCCGGTTGCGATCCCGGTTCCGGGGCACGCTCCCGCTTCTGGCCTAGCGATTGACTTATGGCAGCTGCCTTCCGTACCGTTGCCGAGTCTCGGAACAGCGGGAGACGCAAACAATGGACTTCGACGTGACCGGAGTACCGGGTGCCGCCGCCAAGGTGTCGGTCCGTCTGGAACCGGCTGCCTCCAGCGTGGCCATCCAGGTGATCGGAGCAGCCGTGACGATCTTCAACGCGAACGGCACCGACGTGCAAGTGGGCACGGTGCCCTCCGCCGGCGCAGCGCCGTTCCGCGTGGAGTATCGGCTGCATTTTCATTCGCGCCCGTGGAAATACGCGATCAACACGAGCGGCGGCGCGGCGAACGTACCGGTGCTGTCGGACAGCGCGAACGAAGGCCTTCCGGACGGCGTGCTTCTCAGCCCCGACCAGGTCCTGGTCGGCCTCGTATTCAAGTAGGCGCGAGGCGACCGATGAAAGGAGCGCCGATGAAGCGGCCCTGCCGTGCTTTCCTTTGCATCGTCTCGGTGCTGGCGGGCGCGGGATCCGCCCATGCCGAGATGCCCAAGGTTGGCGTCACCGCGGGCGCGTCCCTGCCGAGCGGCCTCGCCCATTTTGCTGATCCGACCGTCTATCACGGGCTCACGATGGGACTGCAGGCAGGGTTGGGCGCATCCGACAAATCGGCGACATTCGGTTACGACGGCGTCGTCGGCAGCGCGCGCTACAACATTCCGGACCCGAACAGCTTCGGAAATCGCATCTCGCTCATGGCCGGCGTGGCTGACTGGTACACGCCACCCCTGGCGCGCGTCTATCCGTCGAGCGCCCTGACGCCCGAGGAGCTTCTTGCCGGGTCCGTCATCGTGAATGCCCTGGTGATTGGGATGTCGTTACGCTTGTTCGGCGATCGTGACCCGAGCGCCGCGCGCAATCCGAAGTTGTGGGAAGCGAATCACGACCGACTTGCTTCGTTCGACGCGGCCATCGTCGCCGCGACGATCGCCAACCGCCCCGACGAGGTCCTTCGGAAATCGGCGGAGCGCGACGACTTCGTCTGGCGCAACATCCTGCGCCCGATCCTCAGGCGTCCGACGCTGTCCGCCGGAGCGCTCCTCCGGGGTGGGCTCGCCAGCAGCTCCGGCGGACAACCCAGCACCGTGAGCGCCGTCGACGGCTTCCTCGCATTCAGCCTCGGAAAGGGCGTGTTCGATTTCTCCAGCGTCTTGCACGTGCTGAAGACGTTCGATCAGGAGCTCGTCCTGAACTACGCATTCGTTGGGTCGGTCGGCGGCTTCATCGACCTTTCCGACGCGCCGCCGCCGTCGGTCGTGGGCTTGTCGGCGAGCGCCGGCTTCTACCAGTACGAGCCGCGCTCGATCGCTACGGGCGGGATCGCGCCCTCCACGTTCCGCGTGGACGGCGTCCTGTCGTTCTCGCTCGCGCCTGTGGCGGGATACGCCGCCGGAATCGGGCTCAAGTATTCTCACCTCTCCAACTCGGACGTGAAGAACGAGAACCAGCTCCTCTTGCTCCTGTCCACCGACGGCAAGTGGCTCTGACGCCGGAAGGATCGGTCGCAGTCGTGTGAGCGGGGGTTGCCGCGCGGTCCGGCTGCGGGCCGGCGCCAAAGCGGCCGCAACCGCGCGGGGGCGACGTCGCCGCGTCTGAACCAGCGCCGGGCGCACCACGTCAGGCGAGCGTTGCAACAGCGGCAAGCCGGTCGACGCGCTGGTCTGTGCCACAAGTGCCCGGATCCGCGTCGGCACGGCAACGAAGCGATCGCCGAGCATTCCTGCAGGACCCACACACGACCCGATCGCGTTTCCGGGCAACGGCGCGCGACCCACGGCGGCGTGAGTCGGTGGGCGGGGCGTCGGGACAAGGTCCACGACCGCGTGGGTGCGCGGCCGGGGTGTCCCGCGAGGCGCCACGCACGCTTGAGGCCGTGGGCGAGGCAACGGGGCGAGCGTCACGACGGGTGGACGCTTCGCGCGACGCGACGGCGCGTGTTTCACGCCGGCGGTGGCGGCGGCGCGCCCGTCCGGCGCGCGATCCAACCGCGTGTGGGCGCGCGTCCGACCTGTACCTTCGCGATCCACACGAGCGTGGGAGGCGGCTTGCGGCGACGGCATGCGGTCCACACGGGCGTGGGACGCGTCCGGGCGGACGGCGGCCAACCCCGCGACGTCGTGCGCGAAGCGGCGTCGTGAACGAACGGCCGGCACACCGCGTTGGGACGCCGGCCGTCCCGTCGGGTCGCGTTCAACGCCCGTGTGGGCGGCGCGCGGACGGGAACGCTCGCGGTCCACATCGGCGCGGATGCGCAGCGGACCCGACGGAGAGGTGTTCACCCGGAGTTGGCGCGTGAAGCGTCGCCTCGCCGCGGCATTCACCCCGTCGTGGTTGCCCGAAAGATGCCCAGACCTGGCATCCACCCGTGTGTGGGTGCTGCCGAAACGCTGTAAAACGCGATCACACCGTGTTCGGACGGCGTCCCGCCGACTTACGGCGCGATCGGGCGCGCGGTGGCGGCGGGAGCCTTCGCTTTCACCGTCCACGTGCGCGCGACGTGGACGGGCCGGCCGTTGTGCTCGCCGAACCGCGCGTCGGTGAGGTGGCGCGCGACGCAAGCGCTCGCCGCGCTGCGCTTCGGGGGCGGCAGCCGCGCGGGCCGCTTCACCAGGCCCTCTGCGTTGATCTCGAAGCGGACCTTGACGCTCAGCGGCACACGCCCCGCCGCACTCCGCCAATTCCGCTTCCAGCGCCGCCAACACCTTCGCGACGTGATCGGCATCGAGCGGCCCGGGACGCGCGCTCCCGGTGGGCGGCGCGGCCGTGACGGGCTACGCGGTCGGCGCAGCGGCGGCCGGCGCGCCGGAAGACGCGGCGCCGGCTGTGGCCGCGCCGGGCGCCGCCGACGCCGCCGGCGCGGCGAGCCCCGTGGGCGTGGCCGACGCGGTTCCGGTTTCCGGTCCCCTTCCGGCTTTTATTCCGGCTCCGGTTCCGGTTCCTGTTCCGGTCCCCGCTCCGGTTCCGGTTCTTGCCGGTTCCGGTTCCGGTGCCGGCGGCTCAGGAACGGACGAGGGCGGCGAGCGTGTCGGCGGCCAGGGCGGCGGCGTCGGGGCGGGCGAGGGTGCGGGCGGCGGCGCCCATGGCGGCGAGACGGTCGGGATCGTCGAGCAGCGACGACAGCTCGGCGGCGAGGCGCGCGGGGGTGAGGGCGGACTGCGGGAGAAGGACGGCGCCGCCGGCGTCGGCGACTGCGCGGGCGTTGGCGGTCTGGTGGTCGTCGGCGGCGTGCGGGAAAGGAACGAGGATCGACGGGCGCGCGGCGGCGGTCAGCTCGGCCAGCGTGGTGGCGCCGGCACGGCACACGAGCAGGTCGGCGGTGGCGTAGGCGGTCGCCATGGCGCGGATGAACGGCTCTACGCTGGCCTGCGCGGCCAGGCCCAGCGTAGCGTAGGCGTCGCGCACCTTCTCCTCCTCGGCCTTGCCGCTCTGGTGGCGCACGCGCACGCGCGCGCGCAGCGCCTCGGGCAGCGCCGCCACCGCCGCCGGCACGTTCTCGTTCAGCGCGCGCGCCCCCTGCGACCCGCCCAGCACGAGCAGGCGCACCTCGCCCTCGCCCTTGCGGCGCGCCGGCGCCGGCGCGCCCGCGGCCCCGCGGTCGGCCTCGGCCACGGCGCGCCGCACCGGATTGCCGATCACGCGAACCTTGCGCGCCGGAAAGTGCGCCGCCGAAGCGTCGAAGTTCACCAGCACCGCGTCGACGAAGCGCGCCAACACGCGGTTCGTGAAGCCGGGGACGGCGTTCTGCTCCAGCACGGCGGTGGGCGTGCCCAGCAGCGCCGCCGCCAGCACGACCGGTCCGCTGGAGTAGCCTCCCACGCCGACCGTGACGTCGGGCCGGAAACGGCGCACGATGCGCCTCGCTTGCCAGAGCGCGCGCGGGAGCCGCGCCAGCCCGCGCACGGCGCCGAGCGCGCCGACGTTCTTCAGGCCCGTCTGCTCGATGAGCTCGAGCCTGAAGCCCTCGCGCGGAACGACCTCGGCCTCGAGCCCGCGCGCAGTGCCGACGAAGAGCACCTCGGCGGCACGGTCGCGGCGCATCACCTCTTCGGCCAGCGCCAGCCCGGGGAAGAGGTGGCCGCCGGTCCCGCCGCCGGCGATGAGGAGCCTCAAGCGGGCTCGCCCGCCATCGCCGCGCCGGCGCCGGCACCGGCACTCGCGCCGGCACCGGCCCGGCCCATGGCCGCAGCCCCGGCCCCCGCGCGGATGGGGACGCCGTCGATCGTGGCCTGCGGCGCGCCCGGGCGGCGGCGCGACGGCTCGGGGAAAGGATCGGGGGCGCGCGTCGAGATGTTCAGCAAGACGCCCGCGGCGACGAGCGACACGCACAAAGACGATCCCCCCGCGCTGACGAACGGAAGCGTCAGCCCCTTCGTCGGAAGCAGCCCCGTGACGACCAGCATGTTGAACGCCGCCTGGAAGCCCAGCCACACGGTGATGCCGGCGGCGAGCAGGCGGGAGAAGTCGTCGCGGGCACGCAGCGCCACCAGCGCGCCGCGCCAGACGATGACGGCGAAGAGCGCCGCCACGGCGACGCAGCCCATCAGGCCCAGCTCCTCGCCGATGACGGCGAAGATGAAATCGGTGTCGGCCTCGGGGACGTAGAAGAGCTTCTGCCGCCCGCCCCCCAGCCCGAGCCCCCACAGCCCGCCGGAGCCGATGGCGATGAGCGACTCGGCCAGCTGGTAGCCGGTGTCCTTGCGGTGGGCCATCGGATCCAGGAACGCCATCAGCCGCTCCCAGCGCCAGGCGACGTTGACGACGAGGTGGTACACGACCGGCAGGGCGGCGGCGCCGGCGAAGCCGAGGTAGCTGACGCGCGCGCCGGCGATGAAGAGCATCACGCCGGTGGTGACCGCGAGGATGAGCGCCGTGCCGAGGTCGGGCTCGAGCAGCACCAGCCCCACGACCGCGCCGGCGACGAGGGCATGGGGCAAGAAGCCGACGGAGAAGCTCTTCACCTGGTCGCGCTTCTTCGCCAGCGAGTAGGCCAGGTAGGCGACCAGGGCGAGCTTCGCCGCTTCGGAGGGCTGGAACGACCCGCCCAGGAGCCAGCGCCGCGCGCCCGATACCTTGATGCCGACGCCGGGGACGTTCACGAGCAGCAAGGTCAGGACGGAGAAGGCGAGCAGCGGGTAGATCCAGCGGCGCAGGCGGCGGTGATCGGCACAGAGGGCCACGGCGAACATGAGCCCGCCGATGGACAGGTGGCGCAGGTGGCGCAAGAGAAGGAGCTCGGGGTCGCCGGCGGAGGCGGCGGAAGCGAGCGCCGAAGCGCTGTAGACCATGACGACGCCCAGCCCGACGAGGAGGGCGACGGCGAGGGCCAGCAGCGCGTCGGCCGGGACGGCGGCGTCCTCGGGCTGGTCGATGCGCAGCGCCGGCGCGCGCGGCAGGGGCACGGGCGGAATCGTGGTGCGGGGGGCGGCCGTCGGGTGGGTCGTGGATGTCATCGTCGGTGGTCGTGTCTACCGTCTCGCATCCGGCAACGTCGTGCGCCGTCGCGTGTCGTCGCCGCCTGGCCGTGATCGCCGGATCGTCGCCGGGATCTCCGTTGTCGTCGGCGTCGGGGCCCGCGTCAAGAAACGGTGCGCAGGGCGCGAACCAGCTCGCGGAAACGGCGGCCGCGTTCCTCGAAGTTGTTGAACTGGTCGTAGCTGGCGCAGGCCGGGGAGAGCAGCACGACGTCGCCCGGGCGGGCCACCTGGCGCGCGCGCGCCACGGCGCGGCCGAGGTCGCCCATTCTCTCCACCGGAGCGGCGACGCCGACGGCAGCGGCGATCTCGTCGGCGGCCTCGCCGATGAGGAGCGCGGCGCGCACGCGCCCGCCGCCCAGCAGCTCCACGATGGGCGCGTAGGGGGCGCCCTTGCCGCGCCCGCCGGCGATCCACACGAGCGGCGCCTCGAAGCTGCGCAGCGCGATCACCGTCGAGTCCACGTTCGTCGCCTTGGAGTCGTTGAACCAGCGTACGCCGTCGATCTCGCCGCACAGCTCCAGGCGGTGCTCGAGGCCGCCGAACTCGGCCAGGCTGCGGGCGACGGCGTCGGCCGGCGCGCCGGCGAGGCGCGCGCACAGCACCGCCACCAGCGCGTTCTCCAGGTTGTGCGCGCCGGGTAGGCGCACCGAGCGCGCGTCGTAGCGCTCGGCCTCGGTGCGCGGCATGCCCAACAGCCAGATCTCCCCGCCCTGGGCGCTGGCCCCGGGACGCACCTTGTCGCCGAGCCGGAAGCGGAAGTGGTCCTGGTCGCTCTCCACGAAGTGGTCCTCGAAGCCGAAGGGCGTGATGGCGGCGTCGCCGCCGCGCTGGCGGGCGAAGACGCGCAGCTTGGCCGCGCGGTAGGCCTCGAACGAGCCGTGACGATCGAGGTGATCGGGCGTGAGGTTCGTCAGCGCGGCGATCTGCGGGCGGAAGCGCGCGACCCACTCCATCTGGAAGCTGGAGATCTCGGCGACGGCGACGTCGGGCGGGCGCTCGCGGTCGACGGCTTCGAGGAGCGGGCGCCCGAGGTTGCCGCCGACGAACACGTCCTTGCCGGCGCGCTGCAGCATGTCGCCCGCCCAGGTGGTCGTGGTGCTCTTGCCGTTGGTGCCGGTGATGGCGACGAGCGGCGCGCGCAGGTGGCGGAACGCCAGCTCCACCTCGCCGACGACGCTGGCGCCGGCGGCGCGGGCCTGGTGCAGGACGGGGAGGTCGGCCGGCACGCCGGGGCTGACGACGACGAGCTCCGCGTCGCGGAAGATCTCCGCCGGATGGCCGCCGCAGCGCCACTCCACCGTGCCGGCGAGCGGGCCGGCCGCGGCCACGGCGGCGTCCAGCTCGGCGCGCGCGGCGCCGAGGTCGCCCTCGGCGCGGCGGTCGTTGCAGGTGACGTGCGCCCCGCGGCGCGCGAGGAAGCGGGCGGCGGCCACGCCGCTGCGCGCCATGCCGACGACGACGGCCCGCTTGCCGGAGAGGTCGCCCTCGCCCGTGCCGGCGCCGCGCGCGCCTGCGATCAGCTGCCCCATCGCGCCCGCGCCTCCCCGCTCACCGTAGCTTGAGAGTGGCGAGCGCCACCAGCGCGAGGAACACCTGGATGATCCAGAAGCGCACCACGACCTGGGGCTCGCTCCACCCCTTCAGCTCGAAGTGATGATGCAGCGGGGACATCAGCAGGATCTTCTTGCCGCCTCTCTTCTTGCCCCACAGCTGGAAGTAGCCGACCTGCAGTATGACCGAGACGGCCTCCACGACGAAGATGCCGCCGAGGATCACCGAGAGGAACTCGTTCTTGGTGAGCAGGGCGACCATTCCGAGCGCGCCGCCGAGCGAGAGCGCGCCCACGTCGCCCATGAACACCTGCGCGGGGTAGGTGTTGTACCAAAGGAAGACGAGGCACGAGCCGACGACGGCGGCGCACAGGACGGCAAGCTCGCCGGCGCCCTGGATGTAGGGCACGCGCAGGTACTCGGCGATGTTGACGTCAATCCAGGTGCCGCCGACCTTGAACGCCAGCACGGTGCCGGCGATGTACGACAGGATGAGATAGACGAAGGCGTTGAGGGCGACCGGAACGGCGGCGAGGCCGTCGGCGCCGTCGGTGAGGTTCACGGCGTTGGAGGTGCCGACGACGACGATGACGCCGAACGCCACGTAGAGGTAGGCGCCGAGGTAGGGCATGAAGCGGGAGGGCGCGACGAACGGCAACGCCAGGTGAGGGTCGAACTTGTAGTGCAGGAAGAGGGCACCGACGACGGCGGCGGCCACGACGATCTGCGCGCCGAACTTGTAGGAGGCGCGCAGGCCCTGGGGGTTGCGGCGACTGAGCTTGAGGTAGTCGTCCAGAAAGCCGATGGCGGCGTAGGCCACCGTGACAGCGAGCGCGAGCCAGACGTAGACGTTCGTCAGCACGCCCCAGAGGAGGGTCGAGGTGACGACCGAGAACACGATGAAGCTGCCGCCCATGGTGGGCGTACCGGCTTTCACGTGGTGCGTGGCGGGGCCGTCCTTGCGCACGACCTGGCCGATCTGACGCGCCTGCAGGCGGCGGATGAACCAGGGGCTGAGCACGAAGCCCAGCAGGATGGCGGTCAGCGCGGCGCCGACGATGCGGAAGGACGTGTACTGGAACACGCGGAACCAGGACAGCGCCGGGATCTTCCAGGAGAGCGGAAAGAGGAGGTGGTAGACCATGCGGCGCTACGG
>DASYRF010000291.1:0-37960 GCA_036004705.1 Myxococcota bacterium | reverse complement strand
GCGGGGGCGCCGTCCGGGGAGGCGGCCGGCCCGCCCGCGACGGTCTCGATGTGCGCGAACGCCGTTTGGCAGTCCATGCTGCAGGCGTCGCCGTCGGTGCGGTTGCCGTCGTCGCACACCTCGGTCGGGTCCAGGTCGCCGTCGCCGCACTCGAGCTGGCAGGCGTCGCAGCCGTCGCCGGCCAGGACGTTGCCGTCGTCGCACGTCTCGGGAGCCGTCACGACGAGATCGCCGCAGAGGGCGGCGGCCACCGGCGTGAGCTGGATGAAGAGCGTGGTGGTGATGCCTTGCACGAGGTTGCCGGTGCCGGTGCCGGTGCCGATGATGGCGCCCATGGCGTTCAGCGCGTGGGCCTCGACGCCGGCGGTGCCGCTGCGCCCGTCGCGGAAGCGGACGCCGACGGTCTGCGGGAGGTCCAGGTTGCGGTTGCTGGAGCGCGGGTAGCGGAGCGTGTCGACTTCGCCGGCGACGTCGACGATCAGCTCGATACGCCGCACGCCGGTGATTCCGTTGCCGTCGACGGTGACCTCCAGCCCCGACTGGCGCGGGCAGCCGGCGGTGGCGGCGCCCAGCACCAGCGCGGCGAGGGTCGCCGCCAAGGGGGCCGTGCGGCGGCGGCGAGCGCATGCCGGCCGCGGCGAGTGCACGAGCCCGCTCATGGCCGGAAGGGCATGACGCCCAGCGTGTCGTTGGGGAAGTGCGCGCGCCGGTCGTTCCAATAGATGAGGCCCGCGACCGTGGCGCCGACGACGACGGCGGCACCGATGCCGATCAGGATCCACGGGAGCGGGCTGCTCTTGCCGGGCGCCCAGCCGCTGCTGCGCGGGTCCAGCGGCTCGTCGCCCCCGCCCCGGCGCGGGCCAGCCCCCCACGACCACGCGGACACCGACGCCGACGCCGACGCCGATGCCAACGCCGACGCCGATGGCGATGCCGACGCCGGCACCGACGCCGACGCCGACGCCGACGCCGCTTCGACACAAACCTCGGCGCCCTCGCCCCGCTCCGGCGCCGGCGCGCCTTCGGCGGCGCCGGTCACGACCGCCACGACGAGCCCGAGCGCAGACGCCAGGCACCACCGCGCCGCGCCAGCGCGACGCCCTCCATAGAAGTGCGGCATGTCGCCGGGGGTAACATGGCCGACGCGCGCCTTTCAAGTGCGTCCGACCTCCGCCGCATCACGTTCCGGCCACAGACTGCCCACAGCCGGCGCACGCCTGTACGAACGCTGGACGAACCTGCACTAAATCAGGTCACTCGGACGCGAAGCCGGCCTCGCTAGGGGACCTAGGCTCGGAGCACGACGCGGTGCGCCGCGCTGTCCAGCGTGCGGACGATCACGCTTCTCCACATGTGGTGGAGATGTTGTGAGTTGTTTCGCGCGTGTAACGCGCTCACTGGTACTTGCGCGATCGCGGCGCGTGCCGGAGGGGTTGGCATCGCTCCTGCAATACCCTCGCGCAGACGTAACTGGGCGGCTTGAGTTGGCTGCTCGGAGCGTGCACCGCAATGCAGTCCTGCCGGGCTCCGGCAGGAAGGCGGACGGCCTAAAGAGGTGACCGCATCCCTTGGTAACGGGGGGCGGGCGCTGAGGTGAACACATAGCCCG
Source organism: Myxococcota bacterium (assembly GCA_036004705.1). Classification (GTDB taxonomy): domain Bacteria; phylum Myxococcota_A; class Polyangia; order DASYRF01; family DASYRF01; genus DASYRF01. The sequence continues at coordinate 36,351 of DASYRF010000291.1, read as the reverse complement.
GGCCGACGTTCTTTCGAATTGGTAGGCGCTGCATGGTGTAGGAACCTCGTACGGGTCGGCAGTCTCGAGAGAGACCAGCCAGGCTCACTGCGAGCGACACTCCGGAGGGCAGGCACGGGGATCAGCGTGAAGGGACCCGGCCGAAGCTCATGGGAGGAGGAAGCGGGCAACCGTTTCCGTCGCGGTGAGAGGGAGAACCCGAGGGAGGAAAAGCCCAGGAGGGGATCGGGCGCTGGCGTGGGGTAACACTTACGCTGGACGCAACGGATTCCCGGGTGGCGAGAAGCCCTGAAGTCGGGGCGCGCGGAGCTGGCGCGGGCCGCAAGGTTCGTAGGCGAGGCGCGACAACGGCAAGAGGGTTCGGCCTGTCGAAAGGCAGGTACGGCTGCTCGGGAGGGAAACCCCCTGTAGGGCGAATCCCGGACGTGGCTGCGGCACGAAACAAGGCCGCAAGGGAGACTGGGGCGTAAGCCGTCGAGAGGGTGAGAAACCCTGAGGGCGGAACGTAGCGGGAGGCGTGGGAGCTTCTCGCGAGAGTGGACCCGGTTTTCTGACGCCGCGATGGGGAGCGCAACCCCATGGGAGGTGCTGAGGTCCTGCGGGGCCTTGGCTGGTGTGGCTCTGTGACACGCTAAGGGAGAGTGAAGCCCACGAGAGGATGAACCGCGTGACTTAACAATTGCGCGGGGAACGGTGGCGCAGTGAGGACCCCATGAGCCAGCGGGAAACCGTGAAGGCTCCGGCCGCAAGGCTGGCAGGGGGTGCGGGTAACCCGACAGGCCCGCTAGTTGTGCCACATACAAGACTCTGAAGGGCGCATGAACTCCGCAAGCGTAGCGCCCCAGCCGGTGACGGCGGGGGAGCAGCAGGGTTGCATGAGGTCCTCCGAAGGGGAACGACGTATCCGGGCGGCCATTTCAAGCCGCCCAGTCATGTCTTCTTCCGGCCCGCACGGGCCGGACGGGCCCGGCGGTCATCGCATCTCGCGGTGACCGCCGTTTCGTTTTTTAGCCGGGGCCCGTCGGCGGGCGGCAAGAGCCGCCTCTTCCGCCTCCGCCCTCGGACCCCGTCGGCGGGGCGGCCAAGCCAGCCTCTTCCGCCTCGCCCCGCGGGTGCTCTATTCTCCGCGTTCATGTCGCCGCTGCTCGACGGGCCGGATACGCCGCCATTGTCGCCGGTCCACGAGCACGAGATCGTGGCGCGCGCGGAGGAGCACGACGGGCTCGGGCACGTCTCCAACATCGTCTACGTACGCTGGATCCAGGACGCGGCGGTGGCGCACTCCGTGGCGGCCGGCTGGAACGAGGAAGCGTACCGGCGCCTGGGCGCGGTGTTCGTCGTGCGGCGCCACGAGGTGGAGTACCTGCTGCCGACCTATGCCGGCGACCGGCTGACGGCGCGGACGTGGATCGCGCGCTGGACGGCCGCGACCTCGGAGCGACGCACCATGATCGAGCGCGCCGGCGACGGCCGCGCCGTGGTGCGTGCCGCCACAGTGTGGGCGCTCGTGTCGCTCGAGAACGGGCGCCCGCGCGCCATTCCGTCCGGGCTGCGCGCGGCGTTCGGGCTTGAGGGCGGCGTCGCCGGCACCGAGGCCAAGGCCGGCGCCGGCGGCGTTGCGGCGGCCGCGCGCCGCCGGTAGACTCGCGCCGTGAAGACGCACCCCGCCGCTCCGGCCGCCCTCGCGCGCGGCCTCGCCTTCGCCGTCCCCGTCGCCCTCCCCGCCGCTCCGGCCGCCCTCGCGCGCGGCATCGCCTTCGCCGTCCCCGTCGCCCTCCTCGCTGCCCTGGCGTCCCCGCGCGCGGCGCGCGCCGACGAGCCCCTGTCGCTGTCCGTCTTCGACCTGATGGCCGACCCCACCGTGAGCCCGGCCGTCGCGGACGGCCTGAACGACGAGGTGCTGAAGCGGACGAAGAAGGTGCCCGGCTTCGCCGTCGGCGAGCGCGCGTCGATGCCCTTGCCCGACCTCCTGAAGACGGTCGGCTGCACCACCGCGTCAGTCGGCTGCATGACGGAGGTGGCCGGGACGATCTTGACGGTGCGGCGCCTGCTCGTCGGCGAGGTGCGTCCGGCGCCGGGCGGCGTGCTCCTGCGGCTGCGCCTGCTGGACGTCGACGCGGGCCGCTACGCCAAGACCGTCGACCTGCGCGGCACGCCCGACGTCGTGCGCGCCGGTCTGGACGACGCGCTGCGCTGGCTGCTGCACGTGCCGCCTCCGCCGCTGCTCAAGGTCGGCGGCGCCCCCGACGGCGCGGAGGTGTACCTGGACGGTGTGCGCATGGGCTACGCCCCGGTCACGATCGGGGACGGCGTCCCCCCCGGCAAGCGCGTCGTGAAAGTGCGCGCCGCCGGCTACGTCGACTTCCAGCAAACCGTGGCGCTCGCCATCGGCACCACCGCCGTCGTCGAGGCGGCCATGACCAAGTGAGCGACAGTCCCACCCGGGCCCCCGGCCGCTGCCCCACTTGCCGCGGGCCGCGTGCCCTCCCCGCCGCGAACCCCACGTTCCCGTTCTGCTCGCCGCGCTGCCGCGCCGCCGACCTCGGCAAATGGCTCGCCGGCGACTACGTGATCTCCACGCCCCTCCCCGACGAGGCCGACGAGTACGTCCCGACCGACGACGACTGAGCCCAGGGCCGGCGAAGCCGGACCCCTGGGCTCGGCATACTCGGTGATCGAACCGTCGCGGTGGTGGACGAGGCACCGCGCATCGAAGCCCCTCGTCCGATTTCTTCACACTCTCTGAATCTGATTCTGAGACGAGATTTCCTCGCCCGCTCCAACTCAGCTCCCGGCCGGGCGGAGCGTCGCGGCGGCGGCGAGGTCGTTCACCAGCGCGGCGTCACCCTTGCGCTTGGCCAGCACGCGCAGCGAAGCAAAGGCCTTCTTGAAGGGCGTGAGAATTGCGCGGCCGCGGATGGAGTCGCGCATGAGGCGCAGCGCGGGGAGCTTCGTGGCGGACGGGAGACCAGCGCGGGCGGCCAGTGCGGCGGCGCCGCCGCCGTCGATGAGGCGCAGGGCGAATGCGGTCAGGCCGCGGACGTCGCCGTTGCGCAACAGGCCCGCGCAGCCGTGCCACGCGGCGCCGACGGCGTCACCGGCGTGGGACGCCCCCTTGGGCCCGACGTCGAGGATGCCGCGGTAGCATTCGTTGAGCAGCGCAGAGTGGTACCAGAAGGCGTCGACCTTCATGACCCACGCGGCGGCGCCGAGGCCGGGCTCGCGCAGCAGGCGCTCGGCGTCGTGGACCAGCACGCGCTGGCCGTCGTCGCCGAGGTCGTAGAGCAATTCCGCCACGGGCGCAAAGGGCGCCTCGGTGCCGACGGCGAAGGCGTCCACGCCGCGCGTGGCGATGTACCAGGCGACCTCGATGCGCTTGAGGCGCGCCTCGGCGAGCCACTCTTCCAGGCCACCGCCGACGGTGTGGTAGGCGCCGCTGTCGATACGGTCCTTCAGGCGCGACATGATGTCGGGCGCCGGCTCGGCGTAGGGGAGCGGCGCGCCGTAGAGCAGCAGCTCGGACACGGCGGTGCGGTCGTGCTTCTCGCCGATGCGCACCTCGTCCACGGCGACGCGCACCATGCGCGTGGTCGTCGGGGGGAGGTCGGCGCGCCGCGCGCCGAGCGCATCGCCCACCGAGGCGCGCACTGGCGGGCCGTCGGAAAACGACACGAGCAAGGCGGTCGGGCGATTGTAGTCGGCGGGGCCCGGAGCGAGGCCGATGCCGGTGATGCGTACGGGGCGGTTGAACGTAACCTGCACCGACTCGCCGAGGCCCGGGCCGTCGACGCCCTCCATCCAGAGCGTCTCGGCGACGTCGTCGAACGCGTTCACGGCTTCATAGGCGAAGCGGCCGGCGTCGGGATCGGGCTCGTGCGACGAGCCGCGGACGTTCGAAATCCAGAAGCGCGTATCGAGCAGCCCGACCGGCTCCGCCGCCGCGGCACTGGCGGGGGTCGCCGCCTTCTTGGCCGCCGTGTCCTTGCGCGAGGCGCCCGGCCGCGACGCCGAGCCGACGCCGGCGCCGGCCGCCACCGAGGAGCACGCCGCCGCCGCCACGACGGCCGCCGCCCACGCTCGACGCTGAAAGGTCCTCACTGTCCGAATGTAGCACCGTCCTGGCGGCGGCCCGGCGCACGCGCGCGACGCCACGTGCGGCGCACGGTTGACGTCATGCCTCCACCCCGATAGAAGCCGGGCAATGGCCCAGGCGACGGAGCGGAGCGGGGGCACGGCGGGAACGCCGCCCCGGGGCGCGGCTGCGTGGCTGCAGAACCGCGCCGTGCTGGCGGGGCTCATCGCCGCGTCCGCCCTGCTCCTCTACAACGGGTTGCCGGGGCGCTGGGACGACGTGGGCCTCTGGGACCCGGAGGAGATCGCCGTCGCCGACGACGCGCGCGCGCTGTTGGCCGCCGCCACGGCCGCCCCGGCGCCAACCGCGCCCCCGTCCCCTTCCGCGAGCCCATCCACCGGCGCCACGAACCCGTTCGACACGCTGCGCGGTACCAGCGGGCCGACGCCGCGGCCGGCCACCGGCGCGGCCGCCACCGCCAATCCCGACACCGCGCGGCTCGGGCCGTCGCTCATCGCGCTGGGCTTGCGCGTCTTTGGCGTCAACGAGCGCGCCGGACGCCCGATGATCGCGCTCGTCGCCGCGCTGGCGCTGGTGTGTATCTTCCTCACGGGCGCGCCGTTCCTCGGCACGCGCGGCGGGTTGCTCGCGGCGGTCTTCGCCGGCGGCGCGCCTCTCTTCTTCCTGCACGCGCGCCAGCTGCTCGGCGACCTCCCCTTCACGTTCGCCGCCGGCGCGGCGTTCATGACGCTGGTGTTCTTCCTGCTGCTGACCGCGCCGCTCCACCGCTCCTTCGCCGGCGCCGGCTTCGCGCTCGCGGTCTTCCTGTGCTGGAAGGCGCGCGCGCACAGCGGCCTCGCCGTCGTCCTGCCGGCCGCAGCCGCCAGCCTGGCCGTCGAGCTGAGCGGCGCCGCGCGGCGCGGCGCGCGCGATCGCGAGACGTTGCTGGCGCTGGGGGGATTGCTCGTGGCGGTGCTCGGCGTGCTCGCCTGGTCGGGCGCTTCCATCTACGGCCTGGTGCGGGCGCTCGACGCCACGGCCGTCGCCGACCGCAACGCCGCCACGGCGCTCCTCGGCGCCTCCGGAGGGGCGGTCCCGGCAGATCTCTCCTTCGACTGGGTCTTCGAGCAGATCGGCCTCGGCTTCGCGCCCTGGAGCGCGCTCCTGCCGCTGGTGGCGGCGGTGGCCCTCGGCGGCGCCGGCGCGGGAGCGGGGGCGGGGGCCCCGGCCGGCGCGCCGCCGCACGGTCCCGGCGACGGCAACGGCGACGGCGCCACGAGGCTCCATGCCCGCCTCGCCCTGCACGGGCTCGTCTGGACCGTCTTCGCCGCACTGGCGCTGGGCACGCTCGGGCGACTGGCGCGCGTCCCTTACGCGCCGGTGGTCGTGCCGCTCGCCCTCGCCACCGCCGCCGCGTTCGAGGCCACCGTCGCCCGGCGCGCCGTGCCCGCCGTCTTCGCCTTCCTCTGCTTCGCCTTCGGGCTGCTCCTGGCGCGAGACCTGGCCGGCCATCCCGAGGCCATCGTCCGCCTGCTCGTGCCCTTCGCCGCCCCCAAGCTGCCCGACGCGTTCGCCGACGACTTTGCGCCGCGCATCCCGCTGCTGGTCTTCGGGCTGGGCTGGGCGTTCGCCGCCGCCACCGTGGCGTTCGATCCCGTGGTCGCGCGCGCCCCCGCCGCCGAGCGGTCCGCCGCCCGCGCCGCGGCGCTCTCGGCCGCGCGCGCCGCCGCGCCGCCCGTGTGGGCACCGCATCTGCCGGCCGCCGCGCCCGCCGCGCTGACACGCGCGCTGGAGCGCGCCGCCGCCGCCCTTCCCCTCGCCTGGACGGCGCGCGCGCTGCGCACTTCGCTGGTGCGCGCTCACCGCGGCGCCCTCGCCGTGCGCCGCCACACCGCCTGGCTGTTGCCCGCGCTCGGGCTCGCCGTCGGCGGCGCCGCCGCGCTCGTCTACATCCCGGCGGCCAGCGCGCACCTTTCGCAGAAGGGCGTCTACGACGCCTACCATCGCCTCGCCGCGCCCGGCGAGGAGATCGCCTCCTTCGGCGTCAAAGGAGGCGGCGCCGACTACTACCTCAGCGGAGCCGTGCACCCGCTCGCCAGCCAGGGCGAGCTGATGACGTATCTCAAGGCCCCCGTGCGCCGCTTCGTGCTCGTCGGCGCCGCCGGCCTGGCAGGGCTGCACATCGCCGCGGAGAAGGAAGGCATCCACCTCTACGTGCTGGACGACTCCAACGCCAACCAGCTCCTGGTGTCGAACCGTCTGAACCCCGGCGAGGAGGACAAGAACGTCATCAGCCGCTACGTGGCCAAGGCCCCGCCGGCCGCGGGCACGTACACGCCCGTCAACGCCGACCTGGAAGGAAAGCTCACGCTGCTCGGCTACGCGCTGGACAAGAAAGAGGTGTCGCGCGGAGGCAGCTTCACGCTGACGCTGTACCTCAAGGTCAACGAGAAGCTCGGGCGCGCCTACAAGGTCTTCTATCACGTGGACGGGCCCGGCGACCGCATCAAGGGCGACCACGTCCCGGTGGACGGCAAGTACGCTACGACCTACTGGCAGCCGGGCGACTACATCACCGACGTACACACGTTCAACGTGGGCCTCGGCCAGGCGTCGGGGCTGTATACCGTCTGGGGCGGCTTCTACTACGACGGCACGAACGACGACTCGCGCCTCAAGGTCCGCAATCCCGGCGCCGCCGCCCACGACGGCACCAACCGCCTGGGCATCGCCAAGGTCACCGTCCGTTAGAACCCGGCCGAGGCCCGCGCCCCGCCGCCGGAGTGGTCGGATCGGTCGGCCAGGTCAGCTGCGGACCATGTTGAGGTAGATCGGCGCGCGCTTCTCCGTGGGGTCGACGCGCAGCGCTTCCTCGAACTGCGCGGCGGCGTCGTCGCGCTGGCCCAAGGCGTAGAGCGCCAGGCCCAAGCACAGGATCGCCGGAACGAAGCCCGGGCGCTCGGCCAGCACGGCGCGGAACTCCTCCACCGCGGCCTCCACGTCGCCCATGTCCTGGTAGGTCTTGCCCAGCTTCACGCGGATGTCGGGAAAGTGCGGTCCCAGCTCGAGCGCCTTCTTGTACTCGCGCACTGCGGCTAGGAACTGGCCGATGCCGCGGTACACGTCGCCGAGGTCGGCGTGCATGTTCGCGATCTTTCCTTTGACGAAGGGATCGATGTCGCCGGAGCGCGCGCGCGCGCGCCCGAGCGCGGCCTGGTAGGTGTCCTTCGCCTCGGCGTACTTGCCCAGGTCGTTGTAGGTCACCGACAAGTTCAGCGCCGCCTCCGTGTAGCGCGGGTTGATGCGCAGCGCCTCTTCGAACGCGGCTTGCGCGCGCGCGAACTGCGCGCGCGAGTGATAGATGATGCCGAGCATGTTGTAGACGTCGGCGAAATGGCACTCGCCGTCGGCGACCAGCTTGCCCAGGTAGCGCTCCGCCTTGTCGTACTCCCCCGCTATGTAGAACTCGCGGCCCAGCGTCAAGAGCTGCTTGGCGTTCTGGTCGAGGGACATGGTCCTCCGTCCGAAGCTTACTGTAACAACCCTACCGCAAGACGGGGCGGCTGGGGATGGCCGCCCGGGCGCCACGCCCGTCCCTAAGACGGGGCGGCTAGGGATGGCCGCCCGGGCGCCACGCCCGTCCCTAACGGTGCGGAGGCGCGGTTGACCTAGTGCGGCCCGGCGCCCGGCGGCGGCACCGGATCGCCGGTGGGCTCCTCGGAGGGCGCTGGAGGCGGACTGCCGGAGGGTGCGCCGGCGGGGGGCACCTTCGGCGCGGCCGTGCCGGGTGCGGCGGTGGTGGCGGCGGCGGCCACCGGCGCGGCGCCCGCAGGGCGGGGGCAGGGCGCGCCGCGCAGCAGGCCGAGCGCCCGCTTGGTGGCGCCTTCGTCCGGCAGGTCCTTCTTCATGTCGAGCCACGCGCTGCAGGCCTCCTCGGCCTTGACCGGGTCGGATCGTCCGAGCGACGCCAGACTCGCCACCAGGTAGTAGTACGCGTCGCGGTCGAGCCCCGCGCCCTTGTAGTCGGCCAGGAGCCCGCGCAGGCGCTGCGCCGTGGCGAGGTACTTGCCGCGCTTGTAGTAAAAGCGCGCCACGTACATCTCGTGGTCGGCCAGCTTGCGCTTACACTTGATGATCAGCTCCTTCGCCTTCGGCACCATGTCGTGGTCGGGATAGCGCGCCACGTAGTCGGTGAGGTGCTTGAGCGCGTCCTGTACGGCGGCCTGCTCGCGCTCGTAGGACGGCGGCACCAAGAACCAGTCGGACGGGACCTGCTCGAACATGGCGAGCCCGATGCGGAAGGTGGCATAGGGGACCATCACGTGCGTCGGGTGGAGCTTGATGAAGAGCTTGTAAGCGTCGATCGCGGCGGCCTGCTCGCCGCGCGCCATGGCGGTGTCGGCGAGGCGAAGCTCGGCGAAGACGGCAAACTCGCTATACGGGAACTTCGTCTTCACGTACGCGAAGAGCTTCTGCGCGTCGGTGGTGCTGCCCTTGTTGAGGGCGGCGAGCCCTTTCTCGTAATTCGCCTTGGCGGTCTTCTCGTAGCTGACGGGCTTGAGGAGGTCGGTCTCCGCGGAACAGCCGGCAGCGGCGGCGGCGGCGGCGACAGCGACAGCGACGGCGGCGCACGCGAGCGCCACCGCCAGGGCGGACCCGAGCGCGGCGACGAAGCGGGGGGCGGGACGCGACGGCATGCCGGTGGGGTAGTCCATGCCGGGCGCTCTGTCAAATGGCCGCGCTTGCCGCGCCCCCGCACGTGCACTACCTTGGAGAGGGCGCTCGGTATCCCTCAGGACCGGCGGGAGTCACCCCCGCGGCGCGCCCGCTCCGTTCGTTCGGTTCGCCGCGGGAGTCACCCCCGCAACAGCAAGGTTCAACCTGGGAGCAGAACAATGAGCGCATCTAGATCGACGGCCGTTTCGGCGGCAGGGGCAGCGGCTTTCAGCGAGCGGAAGCTGCTGGTGGCGATGTTGGACATGGCCGGCTACACGCGCGCAGTGCGGGAGGCGCGCGCGGTGGACGTCGCGGTCTTCCTCGACCGTTTCTACCGTGCCTGCCACGAGGCCGTGGCCGGCGCCGGTGGCCGCGTCGTGAAGTTCATGGGCGACGCTTGCCTCGCCGTCTTCCCGCCCGAGCAGTGCGCCGCCGCGCTCGACGCGCTGCGCGGGCTGCGCGTCGAGGTGGACCGGCTCGGCGCCGCGCACCACCTCGCCGTGACCGGCGGCCACACGAACGTGCACCTCTGCACCGTGGTCGAGGGCGAGTTCGGCGCCCCCGGCCAGCGCCGCTACGACGTGCTCGGCGAAGGCGTGAACCACGTGTTCCTGATGGGCCGCGGCGCCGGCGTCCACATCAGCGAGCCCGTCTACCGCCGCCTCCCCAGCGCCCGCCGCGCCGGCTGGAAGAAGAACAAGCCACCGGCCACCTACACCCGCGCCGACTGAGTCGAGCCGGGGCACGCCGACGGCGTCGCCTCGGCTTTTCGATCGATACCCATCCGTTCTGGCACGCCGAAGGCGTCGCCTCCGACTTAGGGAAAGATTCACATCCTCTGAGCCAAGGGCCGGCTTCGACTCGGTGCGCGCCGAGCCTTGCTTTCCGCTATGCTTGATTCCGTCAGGAGGAGCGTGGCCGCGCGGAGGCTCGATTCCGTCCGTCTCGCTGCCGGCGGGCTCGCCGTCTTTGCCGCCGGCTGCTTCAGCTTCGGGAGCGAGCCGCCCCCGCCGCCGGCCGGCGAGACAGGCGACGCGTGCTTCGATTTCGAAGATGACGACGGCGACGGGCTCGCCGATTGTGCCGACCCGGACTGCCTGGACGCTTGCGCCGGGACCTGCTCGCCGACCGTGTGCACGCCGGGCGACGCGCGCTGCCTGCCCGGTACCGGGCTCGTGGAGGAGTGCGACGCCACCGGAGTCCGGTTCTGCCGGGTGGGTCGCTGCGACGCCGCCGCCGGCCAGGCCTGCGACGGGGTGCGCTGCACGCCCGCGGCCTGCGCCGAGGCAAGCGTCGTCTGCGACGGCACCGGCGCCCTGAACCGCTGCGTCGCCGGGGCGTGGGCCGATCCGTCGCCTTGCGCGGCGGGGCAGGCGTGCGAGCCGACGATCGGCGAGTGCCGGCCCGTGACGTGCGTGCCGGGCATTCGGGGCTGCGCGAGCGACTCGGAGGTCTTCGCGTGCGGGCCGCTCGGCGTGGACCTTGGCGTGGTGGAGGTCTGCAAATCGGGGGAGACGTGCGCCGACGGCGCCTGCGTCGGACCCTGCAGCGCGCCGGGCGCGTGCGAGTACCTGTACGTCGACGGCCGTCCGCCGCCGTGGAGCATCGGCGCGCAGAACACGGTCATGCTGGCGAACGGGTCGATGCAGACTGGCGAGTTCGCCCTTCAGATCCGCGTCGGCGCCGCCTGGAGCGACGCCTACACCGGGCTCGTCGGCGCCGGCAGCGAGGGCCTCGTCCTCGCTAACCATCACCTCGTCGGGAGCGCGCTGGCGCCAGGGTTCGCGCAACGCTTCGTGTCGACCGTGCCGCTTCACATCCACGTCGGCGAGCCCGCCGCCGCTTTCGCGCCCTGGCCGGTCGCACGTCTCGGCTCCAGCTATCGGGTGCTGGTGCCGCCGCACGCGGACACGCTCGAGGCCGGCTCCGCCCCGGCGGGCGTGGCCGTCCTCGCCGCGTCGGACGCGACCACCGTGACGATCACCACGTCGGCGCCGACGGTCGCCGGCATCGGGATCCCCGCGCTCGCGGCCGGCGACAGTTGGACGGAGGTGCTCGCCGAAGGGGACGTGCTCCAGCTCGAGACGGCGGCGCCCGGCGCGGACCTGACGGGAACCTCGATCCTCGCCTCGTCGCCGATCGCGGTGCTCGTGTTCCACGTGTGCGCGCCGAGCCCGATAGGGGCTTCCTGCGGCCCGGTGGCCGAGCAGCTCCCGCCGGTCGAGCGCTGGGGGCTCGAGCACGTCGTGCCGGTGCAGGCGGAGACGACGATCCGGATCCTAGCGGACGGCCCGGCAGCCGTGTCCCTGGCGGCGAGCGCGAACGTGACCGGACTCCCGGCGAGCCCGCTCGTGCTGGCGGCGGGGGAGTCGGTGACGATCGCGCCGGCGGTGCCGGCGATGGGGCAGACCGGCGGCGTTTGGATCTCCTCGGACGCGCCGGTGCTCGTGGGCGTCACGGACGTCTCGGTCAGCCTCGTCTTCGCGCGGCCCTTCACGGCGTGGCAGCTCGAGGCGTACTTCGCGGTCGACGGCCTGGCGCCGGGGCAACCGGCGCTGATGCTCGCCCGCACGTCGGGCAGCGCGGTCGCCCTGGACGGAACGGCGGTGGGGTCGTGGTCGCCCGGTCCGTCCGGCTTCGAGGTGGCGGTCGCGTACTTCTCGGGCGGCGCACATCGCCTCACCGCCGCGGGCGGCGTGCAAGCGTGGATCGTCGGCGGCTGGCTCGGAGAGTACAGCCTCGACGCCGGCGGCGCGTGGTGACGGTCCGGCCGCGCGACGCGATCGGCGCTAAGGGCAGAGCACACCGGGCGGGGTCGGAGGGAGCTCGCCGCGACGAAGGGCGGCGGCGAGCGTCTTGCGGATGACGGCGACCTGGCCGGCGGTCAGGTCGGTGCCTTCGCGGCGCGAGGCGGGGGTCATCAGGTTGTGCGGATCGGTGGCGTGGCCGAGGCCGAACCAGTGGCCGATCTCGTGGGCGAGCGTATCGGGCGTCGCGCCACTGACGCTGAGGATGACGTAGCGCCGCGCAGGGCTGGTCTTGGTCTTCGGGGCGCGCCAATGCACGCCGGCGAGCCAGCCGGCCTTGGGGTCGAGGTCCTGGAGGGCGGCGACGACGAACACCTCCAGCGTCTTGGCGGGCGCCGCGACCGCGGCGGCGAGCGCATGGCGCGCGGCACGGCTGGTGACCGACGTGTGCGCGCCGGGCGGCAGCGTGTCCGTGGCCGCGGGCGTGAAACAAAGGCCGGCGGGCGCCAGGAGCGCGCTGGCGCGGCGCAGGCGCGTGCCCGTCGCGTCGCCCGCTTCGACGGGCGCGCCCGCGGCGTCCGCCGCCAGATGCACGGCGACGGGCACGACGTCGAGGGGGCGCGAGGACGGGGCGGACGCCGCCGGTCCGCCGAACGCCGGCGGCCGAGCCAGCGCGGCCGGCGCCGACGCCGCCGCCGGCGCCGGGGCGGTCGCGGCGACGACGGTGGACGCGCCCGCGATCGGAAGAGCGGCCACCACGCACCCCGCCAGCGCGCGCCGCGCCTTCCACCGGGCCGCGGGCGGCGGCCCGACCCGTGCCTTCGCCGGCGCGTGCATCGCCATCCCGTACCACGACCCCATGACGCGCGCCCTTGACGCGCGCGCCGTCTCGCCGCATTCTCGCCCCGCCATGCAGCTCAGCGTCCGAGACGCGGCGCGGCTGCTCGATACGACCGAGCGTGCCATCTACCGCTGGATCGCCGAGGGCGCGATTCCCTGCCACCGCGTGCAAGACCAGTACCGCTTTAACCGCGCCGAGCTCCTCGAGTGGGCCACGGCGCACGGGCTGCGCGTGTCGGTCGAGATCTTCCAGAGTCTCGACGCACGCGACGCCCGCGGCGCGGGCTTCGCCGACTCGCTCGACCGCGGCGGAATCCATTACGACGTGCCGGGCGAAGACCGGGCCGACGTGCTGCGCGCCGTCGTAGCGCTCCTTCCTGTCCCGGACGGACCCGGCGCCGTGGACCGCGACTTCCTCTACCAGGTGCTGCTGTCCCGCGAAGCGCAGTGCTCGACCGGGGTCGGGGACGGCATCGCCCTGCCGCACGTCCGCCACCCGGTCGTGCTGCATGCGCCCGAGCCGTCCATCACGCTCTGTTTCCTCGCCCGCGCCGTCGACTTCGCCGCCCTCGACGGCAAGCCCGTTCACACGCTCTTCACCATCATCAGCGACACGACGCGCACGCACCTACACTTGCTGTCGCGCCTCTCCGCGTCGCTGCACGACCCCGCCTTCCGCGCCCTGGTGGCGCGACGCGCGCCCGCCGCCGTCCTCCTCGCCGACGCGCGCCGCGTGGAGACCTCTTTCCCACGTCCTGGCGGAGGCCCCGCGGCGTGAACGAAGCCCTGGTCCTCGGCGGCACCGCCCTCGCCGCGCTGAGCGGCGTCCCCGGCCTGTTCCTGGACCGCCGCGCGCCCACCCCGCACGGCGAGCGCGCCGCCACGGCGCTCCTCGCCGCCGCCGCGGCGCTGGGCGTGGCCGGCGCCGCCGGCGCGCTCCTCGCGACCGCCCCGTCTTCGGGCCTCGCGCTCCCTTGGTCGGTGCCCGGCGGCGTGCTCGCCGTGCGCGTCGACGCCGTCGCCGCCATGTTCCTGCTGCAGATCTTCGTCGTCGCCGCGCTCGGCGCCGTCTACGGGCTCGAGTACTGGGCGCTGCGCGACCACCCCGACGACGGCCGCAAGCTGCGCCTCTTCTACGGGCTGATGACCGCCGGCATGGCGCTCCTCGTCGTCGCCCGAAACACCGTGCTCTTCCTGGGCGGCTGGGAAATCATGGCGCTCGCCGCCTTCTTCACGGTGACCACGGAGGACCGCGACCCGGCGGTGCGCCAGGTCGGGTTCGTCTACCTCGTTGCCACGCGCCTGGGCACGCTGTGCCTCCTCGCCTTCTTCGCCCTTCTGCACCATGCCACCGGCGGCTTCGGCTTCGTCGGGCCCCCCGGCGGCGCCGCCGCCTCGCCGGGGCTCGCCACCGCCCTGTTCGTGCTCGGCGTCGCCGGCTTCGGCCTGAAGGCGGGGCTCATGCCGCTGCACGTTTGGCTTCCCGGCGCCCATTCCGCCGCGCCGAGCCATGTCTCGGCGCTGATGTCGGGCGTGCTCATCAAGATGGGCATCTACGGCCTCGTACGGCTCGGCGCCCTCTTCGCGGACCCGCCGCTCTGGTGGGGCGGCACGCTGCTGGCGCTGGGCGCCGCCTCCGGCGTGCTCGGCGTCGCCTTCGCCATCGGCCAGCACGACCTCAAGCGGCTGCTCGCCTACCATAGCGTAGAGAATATCGGCATCATCGTCATGGGGCTGGGGCTCGCGCTGCTCGGCCGTTCGCTCGGGCGTGCCGACCTCGTCGCGCTGGGACTCGCCGGCGCGCTGTTGCACACGTGGAACCACGGACTGTTCAAGTCGCTGCTCTTCTTGGGCGCGGGCGCGGTGGTGCATGCCACGCACACGCGCGAGATCGACCACCTCGGCGGCCTGGCCCGCGCCATGCCGCGTACCGCCGCGCTCTTCCTCGTAGGGGCCGTCGCCATCTGCGGCCTGCCGCCGCTCAACGGCTTCGTCAGCGAGCTGTGCGTGTACCTCGGCCTCTTCCGCGCCGTGACCATGCCTGGTGGCGGCCTCGCCTGGCTCGGCGCCGGGCTCGCCGCTCCGGCGCTCGCGCTCATCGGCGCGCTGGCCGTGGCGTGCTTCGTGAAGGTCGTCGGCGCCGTGTTCCTGGGCACGCCGCGCACGGCGCACGCAGCCGGCGCGCACGAGCCGGGCGCGCGCATGCTCGTCCCGATGGCCGTGCTGGCGGCGCTCTGCGCGCTGATCGGCGTCGCCCCTGCGCTGGTGGCGCCGATCGTCGCGCGCGCCGTCGACGCCTGGGCCGCGTTCGCGCTCACCCCGGCCGCTGCCACTGCCGTCGCCCCCTCCGCCGCCGGCGGGGTCGCCGCGCCGCTGGCCGACGTCGTGCCCTTCGGCTGGATCAGCGTCGCGTCTGCGGCGCTCATCGCTTTCCTCGCCGCCGGCGGCTGGGCGCTGCGCGCCCGCCTGCGCACGGCGCCGACGGCCGTCGCGCCCACGTGGGACTGCGGCTATGCGGCCCCGACGCCGCGCATGCAGTACACGTCTTCGTCTTTCGCCCAGATGCTCGTGGGCCTCTTCGGCTGGGCGTTGCGCCCGCAGACCCACACGCCGCACCTCGCCGGCCTCTTTCCCCACAAGGCCCATTTCCAGAGCCACGTCCCCGACGCCGTGCTCGACCGCGCCGCCCTCCCCGCCGCCGCGCGGGCGGCCCGCGCCCTCGGCTGGTTCCGCTGGATGCAGCACGGCAGCATCCACGCCTACCTGGTCTACGTTCTGGTCACGCTGCTGGTGCTGCTGCTCTGGCGCGGAGCGCTCGCATGAGACCGGCGCTGCTCGCCCCGCTGCTCGGCCGTGGAGAGCTGGCTTGAGACCCGCGCTGCTCGCCCTGCACGTCGCCACCGCGCTGGCGCTGCCGCCGCTCTTGCTCGGCGTCGTGAACCGCACCAAAGCGCTCTTCGCCGGCCGCCGCGGCGCGCCGCTGCTGCAGCCGTGGCTTGACCTCTGGCGGCTGTGGCGCAAGGGCACGGTGTTCAGTCCCACCACCACCTGGATCTTCCGCGCCGCGCCGGTCGTGGCCGTCGCCACCGCCCTGTGCGCCGCGCTCTTCGTCCCCCTCGCCGGCCAGACGCCCCCGCTGTCGTTCGCCGGCGACCTCGTCTTCGTCGCCTACCTCTTCGCGCTCGGCCGCTTCTTCACCATCGCCGCCGCGCTCGACACTGGCTCCGCCTTCGAGGGCATGGGCGGCGCGCGCGAGGCCACCTTTTCGGCACTCGCCGAGCCCGCCCTCTTCCTGGGACTGCTGGTGCTGGTCCGCCGCTCCGGATCGTTGTCGCTGGCCGCCATGCTCGGCCCCGGGCTCGCCGCGTCGTGGACCGCCGCCGGCGCTTCGCTCCTGGCCGTGCTCGTCAGCCTCGTCGTGGTACTCCTCGCCGAGAGCTCGCGCATCCCGTTCGACGACCCCAACACGCACCTCGAGCTCACGATGATCCACGAGGTGATGGTCCTCGACCACAGCGGCCCGACCCTCGGCATGGCCCTGTACGGCGCCGCCGTGAAGATGTTCGTGCTCGGCGCCCTCGTGGTCCGCCTCGCCCTCCCGTTCAGCCTGGGCGGCCCGTGGGCCGACTGGGCCGTCTTCCTCGCCGGCCTGCTCGCGCTGGCGGTGCTGGTCGGCGTCGTCGAGTCGGTGATGGCACGCCTCCGCCTAACGCAGGTACCGAACCTGCTGGTCGCCGCCTGTCTCCTTTCGTTCTTCGGCCTGCTGCTGCTAGCGAGGACCCCTTGAACGCGCTCGTCGATCCCATCCTCGTGCTCATCATGCTGCTGAACTTCTTCGTGCTGGCCACCAGCCGGGTGCGCGCCGTGATCACGGCTTCGGCCGCGCAGGGGCTGCTGCTCGGGGCGCTCCCCGTGCTCGTGCAGCCGCACCCCGGCGTCGTGCCGGTGCTGATGGCGCTCGGCACCATGGCGGTGAAAGCGGCCGTCATCCCCTGGATGCTGCTGCGGGCGCTGCGCGAGGCCGCCATCCGCCGCGAGGTGGAGCCGCTGGTCGGCTACATTCCTTCGCTGTTCCTGTGCGCCCTTGGCACCGCGCTGGCGCTGCTCTTCGCGCGAACCCTTCCGCTCGCCGCCGCGCACAGCGCCTCGCTCATCATCCCCGGCGCCTTCGCCACCGTGCTCACCGGCTTCCTCGTCCTCACGACGCGCCGCAAGGCGCTCACCCAGGTAGCCGGCTACCTCATCCTCGAGAACGGCATCTTCATCATGGGGCTCCTGCTCGTCGAAGCGATGCCGCTGCTGGTGGAGATCGGCGTGCTGCTCGACCTGCTGGTCGGCATCTTCGTCATGGGCATCATCATCAACCACATCAACCGCGAGTTCTCGTCGCTCGACACCTCGCACCTGTCGAGCCTGCGCGAATGACGCTGCCGCTGCTCCTGGTGGCGTTGCCGCTGGCGCTGGCGGCGGTGGCGTTCGCCGTCTCCTCCGAGCGCGTGCGCCCCTGGCTCGTGCCGGCGGGCGGCGCCGCGCACCTCGCCCTCACGCTCGCCGTGCTGGCCGCCCCCGCGCGCCCCGCGCCCGGCGCCTGGCTGCAGCTCGACGGCGTGGGCCGCCTGGTGCTCGCGCTCGTCAGCGTCCTCTTCTTCCTTTGCGCGCTCTACACGCCCGGCTACCTGGCGCAGCGCCCCGGCCACTCGAACCGCACGTTCTGCGCCTGCCTGCTGGCGTTCCTGTCGATGGCCAGCCTCATCGTCGCGTCTCACCACCTCGGGCTCATGTGGGTGGCGCTCGAAGCCAGCACGCTGACGTCGGCGCCGCTCCTCTACTTCAACCGCAACCCGCGCTCGCTCGAGGCCACCTGGAAGTACTTGCTGCTCGGGTCGGTGGGCATCGCGCTGGCGCTGCTCGGCACGTTCTTCCTCGCCTATGCCGCGCTGAAGGTCGGCCTCGCCCCGTCGCTGCTGTTCGAGGACCTCGTGCGCGACGCGCCGCGGCTCAGCCCCCCCTGGCTGCACGCCGCGTTCGTGGTGCTCTTCGTGGGTTACGGCACGAAGATGGGGCTCGCGCCGATGCACACCTGGAAGCCGGATGCCTACGGCGAGGCGCCGGGGCTGGTGGGCACGCTGCTCGCCGGCGTGGCGACCAACTGCGCCTTCCTCGCCATCGTGCGCTTCTTCCAGATTTGCAGCGCCGCCGGCGAAGCGGACTTCGCGCGGCCGCTGCTGGTGGCGATGGGGCTGGCCTCCATGATCGTCGCCGGCATCTTCATGGTGCGGCAGCGCGACTACAAGCGCATGCTCGCGTACTCCAGCGTCGAGCACATGGGCATTCTGGTCCTGGGGCTCGGGCTCGGCGGCGCGGCGGTGTTCGGCGCCATGCTGCACCTCGTCAACAACGGCCTCGCCAAGGGCGCGCTCTTCCTTTCGGCGGGCAACATCCATCGCGCGTTCGGCAGCAAGTCGACCGACGAGGTGAGCGGCGCGCTCCGCGTCGTGCCGGCGTCGGCGACGCTGTTCCTGCTGGGGTTCCTGGCCGCCACCGGCTCGCCTCCCTTCGGGCCGTTCGTGAGCGAGCTGACGATCCTGGTCGCCGCGTTGGAGGCGGGGCGCTGGGGCGTGGCGGCGGCGTTCCTGCTGGTGCTGCTGGTGGTGTTCGTGGGCATGGGCGCGACGGTCCTGGCGGTCGTGCAGGGCACGCCGCCGGCGCGCCGGGCGGCGGGGGCGGAGGCCGCGCGCCCGCTGGGCGGCGAAGGCTGGCAGACGGTCGTGCCCGTGGCCGCCTTCATCGTGCTGGTGACGCTGATGGGCACGTGGATCCCGGGGCCCGTGCGCGACCTCGTCATCGAGGCGGCGCGGCTCGTGGAGATGCGGCCGTGACGGCAGCCCCGGGCACGACGGCGGCGCCCGCCACGCTGCACAACGGCGCGAGCATTCCGCGCGCGCGCGTGCCGCGGCTCGCCTGGACCGACTTCCGTTCGGCGCTGTTGGCCGCGGTGGACCGCGGCCAGCGCGTCGCCGCGCTCTTCGCCACGGCCGCCCCGGGCACGGACGCGGCCGCGGCCGCGGCGCGTAGCGCAGGCGCCGCAGCGGTGCCCGGCGCCCCCGCCGCCCCGGCCGGCCCTGCCGGCCCCGCCGCCGGCGCCACCGCGGACCGGCCGCTCCTGTTCTGGGCCGTGCTGGCCGACGACCACGCCGGCGTGCTGCACGTCGCGACGACGCTCGTCGAGGGCGACAGCTTCCCGTCGCTGACGCCGCACTGCCCCCAAGTGCACCTGTTCGAGCGCGAGATCGCCGAGCAGTGGGGCGTGCGCCCCGACGGCCACCCGTGGCTCAAGCCCGTGCGCTTCCAGCCGTCGCGCCGCGGCGCAGACAGCGACGGCGACGGCGCCGGCGGCAGCGACCGCGTCGGCGCCCACGCCGGCGCCCCCGCCCGGGCCGGCGGCACCCGCGCTGAGCCCGCGCGGCCGGTCGTCGGCGTGACCGACTACTTCCGCGTCGAAGGCGACGAGGTGCACGAGGTGGCCGTCGGCCCGGTCCACGCCGGCATCATCGAGCCCGGCCACTTCCGCTTCCAGTGCCACGGCGAAACCGTCTTCCATCTGGAGATCTCGCTCGGCTACCAGCACCGCGGCGTGGAGCGCGCCGTCCTGGCCGGCCCCACCAAGCGCGTCATCCATTACATGGAGACGCTGGCGGGCGACACCACCATCGGCCACGCCACCGCCTATTGCCAGCTCGCCGAGGCCCTGGCCGACTGTCGCCCGCCGCCGCGCGCGCTCGCCCTGCGCGGCATCGCGCTGGAGCTGGAGCGCCTCGCCAACCACACCGGTGGCCTGGGTGCGCTCGCCAACGACGTTGGTTTTCTGCCGACGGCCTCCTACTGCGGGCGGCTGCGGGGCGACTTCCTGAACCTGACGGCGGCGCTGTGCGGCAGCCGCTTCGGCCGCGGGCTGGTGCGCCCCGGCGGCGCCGCCTTCGACGTCGACGGCACGCGCGCCGCCGACATGGAGGCGCGCCTCGCCGCCGCCGCGCGCGACGTCGCCGGCGCGGTGGGCCTGTTGTGGACGACCTCGTCCGTGGGCGCGCGCTTCGAAGGCACCGGCAAGGTCGCCCACGAGACGGCGCGCGAGCTCGGGCTGGTGGGCGTGGCGGCACGCGCCTGCGGGCTCGCGCGCGACGTCCGCCAGAGCTTGCCCGCCGGCATCTTCCGCTTCGCGCACATCCCCATGTGCGTCTGGCACACGGGCGACGTGTCCGCGCGCGCGCACGTGCGCTGGCTGGAGATACAGCGCTCCGCCGCGTTCGTCGGCGAGGAGCTGCGGCGGCTGCCGGGCGGGGCGGCGCGCGTGCCGTGCGGTGCGCCGTTGCCGGGTCGCTTCGCGGTCTCGCTCGTGGAGGGCTGGCGCGGCGAGATCTGCCACGTCGCGGCCACCGACGCCGCCGGCCGGGTCGACGTCTACAAGATCGTCGACCCGTCGTTCCACAACTGGCAGGGGCTGGCGATGGCGCTGCGCAACGAGCAGGTGAGCGACTTTCCGCTGTGCAACAAGAGCTTCGACCTGTCGTATTGCGGCTACGATCTATAGATGGCGAGAAGGGCCTAACGCGCGAAACATCCATGCTGAAGATCCTCCTAGAACGCGCGCGCCAGGGCCACCGGACCTTCCCGTTCCCCGACCACGAGCCCGCCCTGCCGGACCGCTTCCGCGGCCGCCCGGTCGTTGACCCGGCGAAATGCGTCGACGGCTGCCGCGCCTGCATCGAGGCCTGTCCCACCGGCGCGCTGGCGCGCGCGCCGGACGATCCGTTGCGCCTGGACCTGGGGCGCTGTTTGTTCTGTCCCGAGTGCGCCGCCGCCTGTCCCACGGGCGCGATCGGCTACTCGACCGACTACCGGCTCGCGGCCCGCCGGCGCGAGGACCTCGTGCTCGAGGACGCCGCTGCGCTGAAACGCGCCGAAGCGCTCGACGCCGCGGCGCGGCGGCTCTTCGGCCGGTCGCTGAAGCTCCGCCAGGTGAGCGCCGGCGGCTGCAACGCCTGCGAGGCGGACCTCAACGTGCTGTCCACCGTAGTCTTCGACCTCGGGCGCTTCGGCGTGCAGTTCGTCGCCTCGCCGCGCCACGCCGACGGGCTGGTGTTGACCGGCCCCGTCACGGCGAACATGCGCCTGGCGCTGCGCAAGACGTACGACGCCATCCCGGCGCCCAAGCTGGTCATCGCCGTCGGCGCCTGCGCCATCTCCGGCGGCCCGTACGCCGGCCACGCGGAGTGCGGGGACGGCGCCGACGGGCTGGAGCTGCCGGTGGACCTCTACGTTCCCGGCTGTCCGCCGCACCCCTACACGATCCTCGACGGCCTCCTCGCGCTGCTCGGCCGGCTCTGATCGCGGCGGGGGTGGCGGCGGGTGATCGATTTCCGGCCACCGGAAATCGATCAGTGCCGCGTCGCCGGCCCGCGCAAGTGCGCGACAGGCGTACAGCGCGCGCCAGGCACGCCGCGTGCTTTGTGTGGCAGGCATGCTGGCAAGGCTGCAGGGCGCGGCGCTGCGCGGGATCCAGGCGTTGCGTGTCACGATCGAAGTCGAGGCCGCCAACGGGCTGCCGTCCTGGACGACGGTCGGGCTCCCGCACCGCGCGGTGAGCGAAGGGCGCTTGCGGGTGCGGGCGGCCATCGCACGCTGCGGACTGGAGCCGAAGCCGCAGCGCGTGGTCGTGAGCCTGGCTCCGGCCGACGTGCCCAAGGACGGGGCGGCGTATGACCTGCCCATCGCCCTCGGGTTGCTGGCGGCGCAGGATCTCGTCGCGCTGGGACGCCTCGAGGGCCTGGCGGTGCTGGGAGAGCTGGCGCTGGACGGGTCGCTCAACCCCGTGCGCGGCGTGCTGCCCATCGCGGCGGCGGTGGAGCGGCTCGGCTTGAAGGGCGTACTGGTGCCGCGCGCCAATGCGCGCGAGGCGGCGGCGGCGGGAATCCTCGTGCGGTCGGCCGCGCACCTCGCCGACGTCATCGCCTTCTGCGCCGGCCGCAGCGAGCTGCCCGCCGGCGCGCCCGCCGACGAGCCCGACGTGGCCATGGGCGGCACGGGCGACCGCGGCCGCGGGCGCTGGATCGGGCTCGGTGTCGGGGCGAGCGACGGCACAAGCACGGGCGGGAGCGCAGCGCCGGACCTGCGCGACGTGCGCGGGCAGCGCGACGCGCGGCGCGCGTTGGAAATCGCGGCGGCGGGCGGGCACAGCGCGCTGTTCGCGGGGCCGCCGGGGTGCGGGAAGTCGATGCTGGCGCGGCGGCTGCCCGGCATCCTTCCGCCGCTGACGCGTGCCGAGGCGCTGGAGACCACGGCCATCCACTCGGTGGCGGGGCTCCTGCCGCCAGGCTCGGGACTGCTGGCGGCCCGGCCGTTCCGCGCGCCGCATCATACGGCGAGCGCGCCGGCGCTGGTCGGGGGCGGCCCGCGCCCCCTTCCGGGCGAGCTGTCGCTGGCGCATCACGGCGTGCTCTTCCTGGACGAGCTGCCGGAGTTCCCGCGCCACGCGCTGGAATCGCTGCGCCAGCCGCTGGAGGAAGGCGTCGTCGTGGTCGTGCGCGCCGCCGGGCGGGTGTGCCTGCCGGCGCGCGTGACGCTGGTGGCGGCGATGAACCTGTGTCCGTGTGGGGCGACCGGCGACCCACGCGCGGTCTGCCGCTGCACGCCGTCGATGCGCCACGCCTACCGCGCGCGCGTGAGCGGGCCGCTGCTCGACCGTCTCGACCTGCACGTGGGGCTGCGTCCGATCGACGTTCGCGCCCTGATGGCGCCGCCCGGCGGCGCCGGCGGGGGCGGCGCGGAGCCGGAGGACAGTGCCACGGTGCGGGCGCGCGTGGTGGCGGCGCGCGAGCGGCAGCAGCATCGCTACGGGCCGCGCGGGCCGGGCTGCAACGCCGTCCTGGAGCCCGCCGACGTGCACCGCTGGTGTGCGCTCGACCCCGGCGCGCGCGGCGCGCTGGAGATGGCGCTGACGCGTGCGAGTCCGAGCGCGCGCGCGTACCACCGGCTGCTGCGCGTGGCGCGCACGGTAGCGGACCTTCGCGGCGCCGCGCGCGTCAGCGCGGAGGACGTGATGGAGGCGCTGAGCCTGCGCCGCTCGCCCGATCTGCAGGACGCGCCGCCCCGGGCGCCGGTCGCCGCGGAGGCGCAGGGAGAGGCGGACGAGGACAACGGCGGTGACGAAGCCGCGCAGGCGCGTGACGCCATGGTGGCGTGACGCGCCGGCGGACAACCGGAGCTGGAGGAGCGATGAGCACGTTGGCGGAGAAGCTGAAGGCGGTGGGCCGCGCAGTCGCGGCGATCGAAAAGCAGTTCGGGCGGGGCGCGATCATGCCGCTGGGAGGGGCGGCGGCGGCGGCGGGCGACGTGCCCATCATCCCCAGCGGCGCAATCTCGCTGGACCTGGCGCTCGGGTGCGGGGGCTATCCGCGCGGGCGGGTCGTGGAGGTCTACGGGCCTGAGTCGAGCGGTAAGACGACGCTCACGCTGCACGCCATCGCCGAGACGCAGCGCGCCGGGGGCGTGGCGGCGTTCATCGACGCCGAGCACGCGCTGGACACGGCCTACGCGGCGACACTCGGGGTGGACCTGACCAACCTGCTCGTCTCGCAGCCCGATTGCGGGGAGCAGGCGCTGGAGATCACGGATGCGCTGGTGCGCACGGCGGCGGTGGACCTCATCGTCATCGACTCGGTGGCGGCGCTCGTTCCCAAAGCGGAGCTGGAGGGCGACATGGGCGACTCGCACATGGGGCTGCAGGCGCGGCTCATGTCGCAGGCGCTGCGCAAGCTGACGGCGCTGACGCACAAGACCATGACGACGGTCGTGTTCATCAACCAGCTCCGCCAGAAGATCGGCGTGGTGTACGGCAATCCGGAAACGACGACCGGCGGCAACGCGCTGAAGTTCTACGCCAGCGTCCGGCTCGACGTACGGCGCATCGGCCAGGTGAAGGACGGCGACGCGGTCGTGGGCAACCGAACGCGCGTGAAAGTCGTGAAGAACAAGATGGCCCCGCCGTTCAAGCAGGCGGAGTTCGACGTGCTCTGGGGCAAGGGCGTCTGCGCCGCCGGAGACCTGGTGGACGCAGCGACGGAGGCGGGCGTGCTGACCAAGAGCGGCTCTTGGTACGCGCTCGGGGAGCGCAAGGTGGCGCAGGGCCGCGAGGCCGCGCGCGACGCCGTGCGTGCGGACGCCGCGCTCGCCGCGGAGATCAAGACCAAGACGCTGGCGCGCGCGGGGCTGGGCCGCCCGCCCGCGGCACGCGCCGCCGCCGCGATGGCCGCGCCCGGCAACGGCGCCGAAGCTGCCGCGCCCGCGAGCTGAGATCAATCGGGTGATCCCGTCCGGCGCGGTCCGCCGACCCCGAGGCCCACTGCTGGGCCGGCGAGGGCCCGCCCCTGGCGGCGATGCGGGGCGGAGGGCGCGGGGGCCGCCGCGCTGGTGCGCTGCGCCGGCGTCGGTGTGGGGGGGGCCGCGGCCTCACTGCAAGAAGTGCTCGCCCGGCGTCAGGTCGCAGTGGAAATGGTTGTAGTGGGCGGCGTTGTAGTCGGGCGTGAGGATGATGTTGAACACGAACATGTCGAAGAGAGCCTCGACGAAGTCGCGCAAGAAGACCCCGGCCGGAGTGGTGGGCATGGGCGCGTTCATCTCCCAGTCGTCGAGCACGGTCCAGTAGGTACCGTCGGCCTGGACGAGGCCGGCCACGTCGATGGCGTTGGCGAGGCCGTGCTGGCTGAGCGTGTCGGTTCCGGCGATCGTACGGCAGTTGTAGGTGCCGAAGTGCACGGCGTCGGTAACGCCATCGGCGGCGAGCAGCGCGGAGGTGCTCTCCAGGCTCAGGGCTAGTGGGCAGGAGACGAAGAGCGCGGTGGGGTCGGCGCCCGGGTCGTTGGGCCGCCAGGAAACCCCGTCGATGACCGGGTCGAGCCAGACGGGATCCTCGACGGTGCAGATCAGGCCCGGGTAGCCGGGCGGCGATTCGAGCGGGTCGACACCGGGCGTCCAGGACACGCCGCGGCTGATGAGCTCCTCGTGGCAGGCGCTCAGGGCGAAGGGCATGTCGTCGCCAGGGATGCACGCATAGACGACGGTCTGCGGCTCGTCGTGGCGCGGCAGCGCGACGCACTGGTAGCCGTCGCGGCAGCCGGTGGGGCTGAGGCCGTAGTCGCATCGCATGGCGCATAGGCCAGCGGCGCCGCCGAGCCCCACGTCGGCGGGGTCGATGCAGAACGTGCCGGCGGCGCCGGGCATGTCGGGGCAGTAGAGGTCGCAGTCCTCTGTGCACATCCCGCCGGGGAAGCCGTCGGCGTCCGTCAAGCAACGGCCGCCCGCGTACGCACAGTCGGCGTCCGCGTCGCAGGGCCCGCCGATAAAGCCGTCGTTGATGTCGGCGGCGGCGTCGCTGGCGGCGGGGGCGGCGGCGTCGGCTCCCGGCGCGGCGTCGGAGCCGTCCGCGCCGGCGTCGGAGCCGCCGGCGCCGTTGCCTGCGCGACAGCCGGCCAGTGCGGCCGCGGCGAGGGCGGCGGCGGCGGCGAGGCGGCGCCCCGAGGCACGCCTCACCACATCCTCCGGCACGCCGTCTGCCCCTGGCGCCGGCGCGCAAGGCGGTGGCCCGCGGAACGCCTCACAGCAGCCTCTCGAACAGCGTCTGACCTTCGCGGCGGCAGGCGGACAGGGCCTCGTCGTCGAACCCCCAGCGCGCCGCGACGCGGCGCAGGACGGCGGTCTCCGGCGGAGTGATGCCGCCCGCCAGCGCCATGACGAAGCAGAGCGCCAACGCGTAGCCGCGATCGACGTCGTCCTGGATGGCCTCCAACGCGGCGTCGAGGTCGACGGCCTTGCCGGCCTGCTCGCGCAGCGCCATCGCGTCCCAGCCGTCGAGCGCCTCGAGCGCGCAGAGCCGCTCGAGCACGTTGATCTCTTCCGGGCTGACCACGCGGTCCGCCTGGGCGACCGCCAGGGCCGCCGTCAACGCCGCCACCGAATCCATGGCGCCGCAGGCTAGCGGCCCGGCCGGCGGTACGCAAGGACTCGCCGCCGCGCCGGGGCAGGGGCAGGCGGAGCGGAGGGCCAGTCGACCGGCTGCCCGTCGAACGCGTCGATGGTGACGACGCGATGGCCGGCGCCGCCGGCGCGGCGCAGGAGCAGCCGCCACAGCGGAACGAACACGGGCGTCACCGCGCGCGCGGCCACGCCCCAGCGCCGGCGGAAGGCGCCGCCCACGCGGGCCCGCGCCCCGCGCGTGCGCGGGGCGTCGTCGTCGTGCACGAGCACCGCCGGCGCTTCGCCGATGGGCACGGCCGTGTCCAGCGCTGCACGCGCGCTCAACGGCCCTCCGGCGTCCGTGACGAACACGAGCCCCTTTCCCTCGACGCGCTCGCAAAGCGCCAGCGTGGCGGGATGAACGTACGCCCGTCCGAGCCGCAGCTCGTGCCTCGATCCCACGAGGCGCCCGAGCAGCGACCGCTCCACCCGCTCCTCGAACTCCACCCGCCACACCAGCCGATGCACAAGGTCCGCGCGGTCGAAGCTCTCGTCCTCTCCCAGCACGCCGAGGAACTTGCCGCGCGCCTCGCCTCGTCCCACCGCCTCGGCCTTGAGGCGATCGACCGCCGCCACCGCCACCATCGCCCGGCCCCGCTCCGATCGGCGCATCGGCGGCGATTCCGAGGCGGCCCTCGACGCCGCCGGCGTCGCGCTCGACTTCGACGCGGACTTGGACTTGGGCCTCGACCCCGACCGCGATCGCGACGGGGGGCCAGCCGTATCTACCGCCGTATCGGTCCGTGTGTCCGTGTCCGTGTCCGTCGAGCGGGACCTGGACCTGGACGGAGAGCGGCCGATGTCCACCGCGGTATCGGCCCGCGTAGACGCGTCCGTGTCCGTCGAGCGGGACCTGGATCTGGACGGCGGGCCGCCGATGTCCACCGCGGTATCGGTCCGCGTGTCCGCGTCCGTCGAGCGGGACCTGGACCTGGACGTCGATCCGCGCTTCGGGGCCGCGGCGCCGGGATCCACGGCCGCATCCCGGTCCGCGCCCGCCTCGGCGGCGACGGCCGCGCTCGGGGACTCCAACCCCGCGAACCGCTCGCGCCAGCGCTCGTCGGCAAGCGCTTCGATCTGCGCTTCACCCAGCGTCTCGTGTGCAGTCAGCAGGGTGCGCGTCTCGATCGTGCCTTGCGTCCCACGGCCCGGCGTCAGCAGCAGGAACTGTCCCGGGTCCAGCGCCGGCAGCGCCGCAAGGACGTCGTCCGCGCCGTCCGGGAGCATCGCGCGCACGACCGGCTCCACCTTCTTCAAGTCTTGCCGCGTGGCCAGACGGCCGAGCGCCCACGTCCCGAACTGCGCCATCGCGCGGTACTCGACGTCGCCGGGGTTCTGCGTGGCCATCAGGCAGGCGACCCCGTACTTGCGCGCCTGCTTGAAGAGCAGCGTCAACCCCTCCTTGCAGGCCGGTTTCTTCACCGGCGGCAGAAACGGCGCCACCTCGTCCACGTAGAAAAGGACCTGCGGCGCGGCGCTGGGGTTCGCCAGCATCCACGCGTAAAGGCGGTCCACGAGCGCCGCCACGAAGAACTCCTTGTCCTCCTGGCTGTCGAGCGTGTTGAGGTAGACGACGCTGAGCCGCGTCTTTCCCGGCGGCGTCGCCGCCGCGCCGCGCCCCCGTCCCAGCAGCACCTCCACGTCGAGCGGCACGCCCTCGTGGAACAGCAGCCGCCGCGCCCCCACGTCCAGGCGCAACAGCCGCCGGCACGCCTCGCGCACCTTGCGGGCGTCGCACAGCCGCCCGCAACGCTCCCAGCCGTTCTCGTCGAGCGCGGCGAAGTGTTCCGCCAGCGCCGCCAGCGTCACGCCCGGCGCGCGCCCGATGTCCGCCAGCGCCTGGTCGAACACGGCGCGCAACCCCGCGCCGTCGTCGGCGTCGAGGTCGTACCCGAGCAGCGAGACGATCATGGCGGCGACGCGGCTCTGCGCGCGGGCGCGCTCCTCGGCGTGGACCCCGACCGCCGCCGTGGCGCCGAGCGGGTCGATGCACAGCGGCACACCCTTGCGCGAGGCCGGCGTGAACACCACCACGTCGGCGCGCTGCTGGAACGCCGCGACCTGCGCGGGCGAGATCCCGTGGCGCGCCAGGCGCCCGCCGTCCTGCGCCGCCAGCGCGAGGCTGCAAAGGTCGCCTTGCGGGTCGATGCAGATCGCCGGCACGCCGCGCAGCACGGCCTCCTCGACGAGCGCCTTGGCGAGCACCGTCTTGCCCGAGCCGCTCGCACCGAGCGCCACGACGTGTCGCAGCAGCGCCTCAGCCGGCAACCGCACCTGCGCCCCGGGCGCACCCGTCGAAACCGCCGCACCCGCCCTGCCCGCCGCCGCCGCGGCACCGCGTTCGAACCCGAGCCACAGCCCACCGTCGGCGCCGGGGAAGCTGCCCGCGCCCTTGCCGCGCGCCGCCGTCAACGTCCGCCTCGCAGCGCCGCCAGCTTGCGCTTGAGCGTAGAGCGGCTGAGCCCCAGCACCTCCGCCGCGCGCGTACGGTTGCCGCCGCATTCTTCCAGGACGCGCCGAATGTGCCGCCGCTCCAGCTCATCGAGCCGTGTGCCCGCCGCAGTCCCGCCCGCGCCGCCGCCCGCCGCCGCCGCCCGTAGCTCCTCCGGCAAGTGCCCCAGCTCCAGCGTCCCGCCGCGGCTCAGGATGAGCGCGCGCTCCAGCGCGTTGCGTAGCTCGCGTACGTTCCCCGGCCAGGCGTAGCGCTGCAGCGCCCGCAAGAAGCGCCGGTCGAGCGTCACGCGCCGCCGCTCCGTGCCGCCGCTCACGAGCCCGCGTAGCATCGCCCTCGCCAGCGCCGAGATGTCCTCGGGCCGGTCGCGCAGCGGCGGAACCTGCAGCGGGATGACGCTGAGGCGGTAGTAGAGATCCTTGCGCAATGTCCCGCGCTCGGCCGCTGCTTTCATGTCCACGTTCGTCGCCGCCAGGATGCGCACGTCTGTCGCCAGCGTGCGCACGCCGCCCACGCGCCGGAACGTCCGCTGGTCCAGGAAGGTGAGCAGCTGCGCCTGCACGCCGGGCGGCAGCTCGCCGATCTCGTCCAGAAACAACGTCCCGCCCTCCGCCGCCTCGACCAGCCCGCGCTTCTGCGCGGTCGCCCCGGTGAAGGACCCCTTCTCGTGTCCGAACAGCTCCGACTCCACCAGCTGGGGACCCAGGCTCGCGCAGTTCACCTCCAGGAACGGTCCCTTCGCCCGGGGGCTGCGCGCGTGGATGCGCCGCGCCAGCCATCCCTTGCCCACGCCCGTCTCCCCCAGCAAGAGCACTGTGGCGCGTTCGTCCGCCGCGACCACGTCGGCCGCCGCCAGCACCTCGCGCATGATCGGCGAGCGCGTCTCGTCGTCGGCCTGATCGCCGGCGTGGCGGTCGGTGCCAGCGAGGATCTCGGTGGCGCGCCGCAGCCGCGCCAGCTCGGTGCGGTCGCGTGCGATGCTGGCGATGCGCGCCGGCTGCCCGGCCGGGTCGCGCACCAGGAAGAGGCTCTCCTCGACTTCGATCTCGTGGCCGCCCCTCCCGCCGCGAAGCCGCACCACGTCGCTGATCTGCGGCGCGCGCCCCGCCAGGAGCGCCCCGACCGATTCGCGTAGCTCGGCACGCTCGGCGTCCGGCACGAGCTCTTCCACCGGCATGCCCAGGGCCTGCTCCGACCTCAGCCCGTAGAGCGCCGCCGCGGCGGCATTCCAGGACACGATGCACCCGTCCAGCCTCCAGGCCATGATGGCTTCACGCGCGTGCTGCACTACCGAGGCCAGCTCCCGCTCCAGAGCGCGCGCGCGCTCCTCCGCCTCCTTGCGCGCGGTGATGTCCTCCGAGATTCCGAGCAGCCACTTCGGCTCGCCCGCCTCGTCGAGGATCGGAACCTTCTTCGTGTGCAGCCAGCGCAGCCCCTTGGCGCGGGTCGTAATGGGCTCCTCGGGGATGTCGACCAGCTTCTTGTTGCGCAGCGTCTCGCGGTCTTTCGCGTGGAAGAAGTCGGCCTGCTCCTTCGGATAGAAGTCGTGATCGGTCTTCCCCAGCAGCTCAGCGCGCGTCCAGCCCAGGAGCTCCTCGCCGGCGCGGTTGAACCGCTCGAACAGCAGGCTCCCCGCCTCCTTCACGAAGATCATGTCGGGGATGTTCTCGACGATCGCGTCGAGGAAGGCGTTGGCCTTCCGTAGCTGCTCGGCGACCCCGCCTTCGTCACGCAGTCGCTGACTCATCCTGGGCCACCTCCTGGCCCATTCTGGGCCGATCTCGGGTCGGCAGGTCAAGCCGCACGCGGCGACCCCACGCCCGAAAGCCCTGATGCTACCAGTGCTTGTATGGACGACCGATGCCCGGCGGCGGTTTGGCCCCAACTGTGCAAAGTGCCCGCGCGCACCGACAACCACAGAGGGGGCCGAGGGGCCCGGGAGGAGCATCATGAAGCCGTTTCACGGGAAGAGGAACACCGGCGCGCGAAGGGGGGCTGCGGCTGCGGTCGCCGCCGTCGCCGCGCTTGCCGCTTGCGCGGAAGTCGTACCCGACACCAACGTCGAGAGCGGCGAAGTCTCCGGCGCCGCTGGCGCCCGCCGCCTGGGCGCCATCCCGCATGACGGCGGCACGCTTTTCCGCGTGTGGGCGCCCAACGCCGCGAACGTGTTCGTCACCGGCGACTTCAACGCCTGGAGCGCCACCGCCAACCCGCTCGTCGCCGAAGGGACGAGCGGCGTCTGGTCGGCCGACGTGGCCGGCGCGCTCCCCGGACAGGAGTACAAGTACGTCATCGAGCGTCCGGGCGGCGCGACCCTCGTCAAGGCGGACCCGCGCGCCAGCGCCATGACGAATTCGGTCGGCAACTCCGTGATCACCGATCCCGACGCCTTCGCCTGGACGGCCAGCGGTTACCACACCCCGGCCTGGAACGAGGCCGTCGTCTACGAGATGCACGTAGGCACGTTCAACGACGAGCCCGGCGGCGAGCCCGGCACGTGGCTCTCCGCCGCCGCGAAGCTCGACCACCTCGCCGCGCTGGGCGTGAACATGCTGGAGGTACTGCCGCCGGCCGAGTTCCCCGGCAGCTTCTCCTGGGGATACAACCCTGCGTTCCCGTTCGCTCCCGAGAGCGCCTACGGCTCTCCCGAGGACATGAAGTACTTCGTGGACGAGGCACACCGCCGCGGCATGGGCGTGGTGATCGACGTCGTTCACAACCACTGGGGCCCGGACGACCTGGCGATGTGGTGCTTCGACGGCGAGTGCTACGGCAGCGGCAACGGCGGCGAGTACTTCTACACCGACTGGCGGCGCGAAAGCGGCTGGGGCCCGCGCCCCGACTACGGCCGCCCCGAGGTGCGCGACTACGTCGTGGACAACGCGCTCATGTGGCTGAACGAGTTCCACGCCGACGGGCTGCGCTGGGACTCCACCGTGAACATCCGCACCGCGTCGGGCACGGACCTGCCCGACGGCTGGGGGCTGCTGCAGCGCGTGAACAACGCCGTGGACGGCGCGCAGCCCTGGAAGCTGATGATCGCCGAGGACCTGTCCAACAACGAGTGGCTCACCAAGCCCACCAGCGGCGGCGGCGCGGGGTTCGACGCGCAGTGGGACGCCGCGTTCTTCCACCCGATCGACGACACGATCATCGCTGCCGACGACGGCGCGCGCAGCATGTGGGCCGTGCGCGACGCCATCACGCACAGCTACAACGGCCGCGCCACCGGTCGCGTCATCTACACCGAGAGCCACGACGAAGTGGCGAACGGACGCAGCCGTATCCCCGAGATGATCTGGCCGGGACATGCCGGCAGCTACTACTCGAAGAAGCGCTCCACGCTGGGAGCGGCAATCGTCATGACCTCACCCGGCATTCCCATGCTGTTCGAGGGACAGGAATTCCTGGAGGACGGCTACTTCGCCGACGGCGACCCGCTCGACTGGACGAAGGCGGCGACGTACGCGGGGATTCTCACGATGTACACTGACCTCATCCACCTGCGGCGGAACTTCTGGAACAACACGCGCGGGCTGCGCGGCAACAACGTGAACGTCTTTCACGTGAACGACACCGACAAGGTCGTCGCCTACCACCGCTGGGAGAACGGCGGCGCCGGCGACGACGTGGTCGTCCTCGCCAACTTCAGCGCGCGCGCCTTCCCCAGCTACGAGATCGGTTTCCCGCGGGGCGGCACCTGGCACGTGCGCTTCAACAGCGACTGGACGGGATATTCGAGCGACTTCAACAACACGCCGAGCGTGGACCTCAACGCCGTGGCGAGTCCGCGCGACGGCCTCGGCTATCGCGGGACGGTTGGCGTCGGGCCCTGGTCGGTCGTCATCCTGTCGCAGTAGCAGGCGCCGCCGGCGGCGGTGGCGGCGCCGCTTGGGCGGTGACGGCGTCGCCCTCCGGTCGGGGGCGGAACGCCAGCAGGAACACCAACAGCACGGCCACGCTCCCCAGGAGCGGCCAGCGGAACAGAGCGGCGAAGTCCAGCGAGCCGTCGGGACGCGCCGCCGCGCGGCTCGCCCACGCCGCGACGAACGACCCCGCGAACATCCCCGCGCCGTAGGTGACGAAGCTGAGGAAGCTCTGCGCGCTGGCCCGCGCGTCGGGCGGGGCGATCCGGTCCACGTAGAGCATCGCCACGACGAACACGAAGCCGAAGCAGACGCCGTGCAGCGCTTGAAATCCGAGCACCAGCGCGAGCGGCCGCCCCAGCACGAAGGCGCCGTAGCGCAGCCCCCAGGCGGCGATGCCCACGGCAACGGTGGCCTTGGTGCCGAGGCGGCGGTGCACGATCGGCAGCGCCATCAGCGTGAGGATCTCGGCGAGCTGCCCCACGGCGAGCGCCGCTGGCACGGCGGCGGGGGCGAGGTGCAGCCCCTTCTCCAGGAAGGTGCCGGCGAACGTGTAGTAGAAGTTGAGCACGCACATGAGCACGAAGGCGAGCGCCACGAACACGGCGTAGGAACGCTCGCGCAACATAGCCAGCGCTTTGCCCACGGCGAGCCTCCGAGGCGCGTCGCGCATGGGCGGGGTGCCGGGCAACAGCAGCGCGAAGGCGGCGTGCGCGGCGGCGAAGACCGCGCCGGCGCGCAGACAGTCGCCGAGCGGCCGCGCCGGAAAGAAGGCGAACCAGGCGGTGAGCGCCATCCCGGCGGCGATCCAGCCGACGGTGCCGAACGAGCGGATGCGGGGGAAGGAGTGTTTAGGGTCGGGGAGGTTGCGCATAGCGAGCGAATTGGCGAGGCCGAGCGTCGGCGCGAAGCACAGCATGGCGGCGAAGGCGTAGCCCCATACGGCCTCGAAGCGCGTGGCCGCCGCGGCGAGCCAGAACAGCACCGCGGCCGCGGCGTTGGCGGCGGCGAGGAAGCGCTCGGTGGAGAACCAGCGGTCGGCGATCTGCCCGGCGACCAGGGGCGCCAGCATCGTGGCGAGAGCGCCGGTGCCGTAAACCTCGGAGATCTGCGGGCCGCTGAAATGCAGGCGCGTGAGGTGATTGCCGAGCAACGGCACCCAGGCGCCCCAGGTGGCGAACTGCAGGAACATCATGACCGAGAGGCGCGTGCGGAGAAGCGGCGCGCCGGGGCCGCGCGACGCGGCGGCGGCGTGGGCGGGGGCCGCGCTCATGTCACTTCGTCTTGCGGCCGAAGAACGCGCTCACGTCGAAGTAGAGCGTCCGGGTGTCCGCGGGATCATACTTGCAGCCGAGCGTCAGGCGGTCGGCCCAGCGGCCGTCGGGCGTCTTGGTCAGCGCCATGGCGCGCACGTCGTAGTGGCCGCGCTTCATCTTGCCGCCGCAAGCCATGACGCGGACGAGCTGGTACTCGTCGTCGACGGAGCCTACGGCGATGGCGTGCCACTCGCTCCCGTAGGTCGGGTCGGCGCCGAAGGCGGCGGCGATGGTCTCGCGCGCCGCGACATATCGACCGTCGTTGATCTCGTTCAGCGCCCTTACACCGAGGTCCGTTGCCTCCGCGCGCGCCGCCGCGTCGCGGTCCGGCGCCGGCAGGGACGCCGGGATGGGCCCCTTCGTCTCGACGACGAGGTCCGGCAAGCGGACGGCGCCGTCCGCGGGAGGAGCGCCGACAGGCGGAGCCGCAACCGGAGCCGCAGCGGCAGCCGCCGCCGGAACCGCAGCCGCAGCCGCAGCCGCCGCCGCCGCCGGAACCGCAGCCGCAGCCGCAGCCGGTGCCGCAGCCGCAGCCGCCGCCGGTGCCGCAGCCGCCGCCGGTGCCGCAACCGCAGCCGCCGCCGGAAGCGCCGCCGAGGCCGACGCCGGCTCCGCAACGGACGCCGATACCGACGCCGGAGCCGCCGCCGAAGCCGAAGCCGAAACCGACGCCGGCGCCGACGCCGCAACGCCGCGCGAGGCGATAGGCGTGGCGGCACTGGCCGCCGGGGCCCAGGTCGCGGGATCGCCGAACGGATCGCGCGGCGCCGGAACGGCCTTCCCGCCCTTCACGCCCGGACCGAGGCCGGCGCCAGGCGCGGCCGTGTCGACCAGGCGCGGTGTCTCGGGTCGGCCGCAGCCCGCAATCGTCACCGCCGCGTAGCCCAACATCCAGGCGAGCAACGCCCCGCCCAGGACAATCGCGAGCACCGCGCGGCCCGCCAGCCCCCCCACGGCCGCGCCGACGTCGTCGTCGGCCAGCGCCAGCGGCGTGCGACGCTCGGCGCGCAACGCGCCGCCGCTCGCCACGCCGACAGCCTCCAGCTCCTCGCCCGATTGCACGACCTTTTCCACCACCCGCCAGTCCGCCCGCGGCGGCGTTTCGCCCTCGCCCGCGTCGAACAGTCGGGCGCGCGCTGCCTCGTCGACCAGCGCCCCGCCGTACGTCTCGCCCGCCCGGGCCAAGTGCCACAGCGCCGCGCGCGGCTCCACCCGCAGCGCCCCCGTCCCGTCGTCGAGCGCGAAGGGCGCCGCGCCCGCCACGGTCCGCCACGGCTCCCACGCCGGCTCGCGCCGTTCCTCGATCTCCGCCACCCAGGCCACGCAGTGCCGCCCGCTCACTGGCGCCGCGAGGCCTTCCCCCTCTCCCGCACCGACCACTCGTCCGCGGACGCGCCACGTCGCCGCTGCCGCGGACGGCGCCGCCGCCGCCGCCGCCGCCGCCAAGGCGACCTCCCCGGTCCGCCCTCGTGGCGCCCGCAGCATCCGCCGCCGTCTCCACAAGTAGGCCACGCCGCTCGAGCCGATGGTCCCTACGATCGCCAGGGCCACGACCCCGAACACCGCCAGCAAGAACACGCCGCCGAAGACACGCACTCCCCCGAGTCTAGCGCCATTCGATCCCGGAGGGATGGCCCGGAGGGATGGCCCCGGAGGGATGGCCCCGAGGGATGGCCCCGAGGGATGGCCCCGAGGGATGGCCCCGAGGGATGGCCCCGAGGGATGGCCCCGAGGGAAGGCCCGAAGGACGCCCCAACGATTGCCGCAGGGCGTCTCCGCGGCCGGCTAGAGGGGGATGTTGCCGTGCTTGCGTGGCGGGTTGCGCTCGCGCTTGTTCTCGAGCATCGCCAGCGCCCGGCAGATGCGCGCACGCGTCTGGCGCGGCCAGATCACGGCGTCGATGTAGCCGAGCTCGGCCACCTTGAACGGGTTGGCAAACCTTTCCCGGTACTCGGCCACGAACGCCGCCCGCGCCGCTTCGGGGTCGGCGGCGGCGGCGATCTCGCGCCGGTGGATGATGTCCACCGCGCCCTCCGGCCCCATCACCGCCACTTCCGCGCTCGGGTAGGCGAAGTTGACGTCGGCGCGGATGTGCTTGGACGCCATCACGTCGTACGCCCCGCCATACGCCTTGCGCGTGATGATGGTGATCTTCGGAACGGTCGCCTCCGCGAATGCGTAGAGGAGCTTCGCGCCGTGACGGATGATGCCGCCGTACTCCTGCGCTGTCCCGGGCAGGAACCCCGGCACGTCGACGAACGTCACCAGCGGCAAGTTGAAAGCGTCGCAGAAGCGCACGAAGCGCGCCGCCTTCACCGAGGCGGCGATGTCGAGACACCCCGCCAGATGGGCCGGCTGGTTCGCCACCACCCCCACGGGCCGACCGGCGAAGCGCGCGAACCCGACGACGATGTTGGGCGCCCAGCCCGCCGACAGCTCGAAAAGGTACGCCCCGTCGACCGCGCCGCGCACGATGTCGCGGATGTCGTATGGCTTGGCCGGGTCGGCCGGGACGACGGCGTCGAGCGCGGCGTCCTCGCGCGTGGGCGGGTCGTCGTCGCGCGCGCGCAGCCGCGGCGGCTCCTCGGTATTGTTGGACGGCAGGAACGACAGCAGCTCGCGCAGGCCCGCCAGACAGGCGGCGTCGTCCGGGTACACCAGCGCACAGACGCCGCTGCGGACGAAATGCGTGTGCGCTCCTCCCAGCTCCTCCTTCGTCACCTCTTCGTGCGTCACGGCCTTGATGACCTCGGGCCCGGTGATGAACATATAACTAGTGTTCTCCACCATTAGCACGAAGTCGGTGATCGCCGGCGAGTAGACCGCCCCGCCGGCGCAAGGCCCGAGCACGGCGCTGAGCTGCGGCACGACGCCGGAGGCGAGCGTGTTGCGCAAGAAGATGTCGGCGTACCCCGCCAGCGACTCCACGCCCTCCTGGATGCGCGCCCCGCCGCTGTCGTTGAGCCCCACGACCGGCGCACCCACCTTCATCGCCAGGTCCATCACCTTGCAGATCTTGGAGGCGTAGGCGGCGCCGAGCGAGCCGCCCGACACCGTGAAGTCCTGCGCAAACAGGAAGACGAGGCGCCCGTCGATGCGCGCCTGCCCGGTGACCACGCCGTCACCCGGAACGCGGTCCTTGTCCGACCCGAGATCCCCGCCGCGGTGCATCACCAGGCGGTCGATCTCTTCGAACGAGCCCGGGTCGACGAGCACTTCGATGCGCTCGCGGGCGGTGAGCTTGCCGGCTTGGTGCTGCTTGTCGACGCGCGCC
>DASYRF010000290.1:0-32465 GCA_036004705.1 Myxococcota bacterium | reverse complement strand
GTCGCCTGACCTCGCTGCCACCCTAGGGATCCCGTTGAAGTGTTCCGCTGGCGGACGCCAAAACGGGATCCCAAGGGTGGCAACCGCGCGGCTGGGAACCCTCATCTCGGCGCTGGCACGCGTCGTGCGATTCGCCCCGGCATGCACGACGAAGTCGCCAAGACCCCGAAGACGGAGGCCGCGCGGTACGCCGAAGCGCGCGACTCGGTGCGGCGCCTGCTCGACGCCGCCCGCCCCGCCTACCCGGCGGGCGCGCCGGTGAAGGCGACGGTGGCCTCGGGCGGCAAGCTCGTCGCCGCGCTGGACGTGACGCTCTCGACGGCGGGGCCGGAGGGCACGCCGTGGGTGACCTACGAGATCCTCGTCTACCTGCACGCCTGCGAGCGGGCGCGGGCGCGCGTCGTCCTGCTCGACGGCCAGACCGACGAAATCCTGCGGGCGGCTGACGAGGACGTGACCTCCAGCGGCCCGCTGCGCCTCGCCGGCATGTTCCCGCTGACCGGCGACTGCGAGCTCTGGTGCGAGGCGCGCCTCGTGGACGCGCCCGACACCGTCGCGACCGCGTTCGCATGGATCGTCCCGCCCGGCGGCGAGTGGAGGGCGCGTCGCGCGAATGCCGCGGTGCCCGGGCGTGGCGAGCGGGGCGCGCGATGACGCGAATGGTCCATCGTTTGGAGTGCTACCCGTGCACGGGCGCGGCCACCGGGCGGTGCATCGGCTGTTTCTGGGACGACGCGCCCGACGTTCCCGAGGCATCGGACGTCCCGGCGTCGCCGCCGAGCACCCGTGCGGCGCGGCGGTCTGCCGAAGTGGTGGCGGCAGCGCCCGCGGCGCCCTTGGCTCCGCCGCCGCGCAAGACGCCCGCCCGTGCGCCGGCCGCCGCGGCGCGTGCGCTGGTTCACGCGCGCTGGGGCAGCGCCGCGCTCGAGGTCGGGACGCCGGTCGAGCTGCGCGCCACCGCCGACGGACTCCCGGGCGGCGCACCCGCCGTGTTCGAGATCAAGCGCCGCGGCGAAGACGCCCGTCTGGCAGTCACGGAGACGACCGTCGAGGCGAACCGTGTCGTCGCGCGCTGGACGCCGACCGACGCGGTGTTCGAAGGCGACGAGGACGCCGGGGTGCCGCTGACGTTCGTCGTCAAGGCAGCGGGTCTGGTGGCGCACTCGGACATCGCCATCCTCGAGGGGTGCGTGATGGTCGTCGCCGAGTACCTGATCGACGGCGACGGCCGTCCCCACGCCGTCGAGGAGTTCGTCGTCGCGGACGCGGACGGACGCGAGGTCGCGCGCGGCGTGACCGACGAGGACGGCTGGCTCTGCGTCGAGGTCCCCGGCGACGGCAACTTCCACCTACAGTTGGTGGACCGGCTGGGTCAGCTGCGCTTGGAAGCGGGCCCCGACGAGCACCAGTCGCGCGCGCTTTACGAAGATGCGGGCGACGGTGACGGCGGCACGGAAGCGCCGCCGGAGGACGGAACCGGAGTGCTGGAAGCAGGCGACGAACCGCGGGAGGACGCATGACGACAGCCGTCGAGATCGAACGTCTGGAGCGCAAGCCGGCGGAGTGCGCGGTCGGCGACGGCCAGAGCATCGTGCTGTTGGGCGAGCGCATCGGACTGGGCACGCGCGTCGTGCTCTGGAACGAGCCTTCCGCGTGGCCGATGGACCCTCTGCGCACGGCCGGCTTCCTGAATGCCGTCAGCGCCTACCTGCCTCACGCGTACGACGGCCTCAGCGTGAGAGCGGACGCCGCCGGCTACCCGAAGGTCCGCCTGTGGCAGGAGAAATACGGGAAGTCGCCGTTCGCCTACCCGTTCGAGCACCGGGTGGCCTACCCGGTGGAGGCGGCAGGCGCGCGCCTCGTGGCCCACGATGTCTGGTTCGACCGCTCCCACCCGGAATTCCGGCGGTACGGCGGGACGGGCACGGCGTTCGACGCCTACGCCCGCAGCCGCGTGAAGCAGTTCACGATGCATCACGACGCGGTGGGAAGCGCGCTCGGCACGTATCACGCGCTGCACGGGCGGCGCGGACTGTCAGTGCACTTCACGCTGCACCGTGACGGAACGATCTACCAGTGGTGCGACCTGGCACACTCCACGCTGCACGTAGGCGGACCCAACGCCTATTCGATCGGCGTCGAGATTGCGCATCACTGCTACCTCGACGGTTTCCTCGCGGTGAAGACGAGCGCGGGTTTGCTTTCCTTGCCGCGCGAGGTGTGCAGGCGCGCCGACAACCCGGTCGAGCCTTGGTACACAGCGGAGGGCACGGAGGGGCGCGACAGCGTCGCGCGCCTGCGCACTTTCCTGGAGGACGAGCTCGGCATCGCACCGCGTCCGCTGCGCTGGGATCGGGTGTACTATCCAGTGCCGGTCGTCGAAGGCGCGGGAGTGCGCACCGACGGCTTCGTCTTCGGGCGCGTTCGCTGCGGGACGGGCAAGCACCTGGAGGGACTGTTGCTCGACTACTCGGAGCAGCAGAAGGCCGCGCTCGCGAAGCTCGTCGCGGGCGTCTGCGGCGCGTTCGGCATCCCGGTGACGCACCCGGCCGAGCCCGGGCGCAACCCGCACGCGTTCCACTTCATGTACGCCGACCCGGCGAAGAGCAAGAAGGAGCTGCGCGCGTTCCGGGGCGCCTACCGCGGGGTCGTCGGGCACCAGCAGGTGACCGAAGGGGGCGCGAAGTTCGATCCGAACTGGGCGTTCGAGTGGGAGGACGTGGTGGCCGACGCCCGGCGGGGGGAGCGTGTCGCGCCGCCTCCTCCGCCGCTGCCCGTGGTGTCCGACACGGTGGCGCACGCGTATGCCCGGGCGGTGAAAGTGGCGAAGAAGAGCAAGGCGACGCTGAAGGCGGCGGCCAAGAAGAAGCTGGGCCCGGTTAAGGCGGGACGGTTGCACGGGGAAGCACGCGAGCGCGGCATCGTGGAAACGGTGCAGAGCCAGCTGCTCGTGTTGTTCCGTGCGGGCGTCCTGTCCGTCGACCCCGGCGCAGTCACGGGCGAGGTCACCAGCGCGACGCGCCAGGCGCTGTTGGAGTTCGCCGGGAGAGTCGGCATGGCCGCCAGCGGCATCATCACCGGGCCCCTTCGCGCGCGGCTCTGGGACTTCTGTCACGAGCACATCGAGGCGGACGCGGATGCCGGCGCGGGGAGGCCCGATGCGGAAGGGTGACGGCGGGCGGCGTGGCGGATGGGCGTTCCTGGCGCTCGCGTTCGCCGTGGGTGCGTGCGGCGGCGGTGAGGAGGACACGCGCCCGCGCCGCAAGGGCCGCTCTGAAGGGCCCGCGAAGGACGAGACGCCCGTGGCTGCGACCGCCGACCCGGTCACCGCGGTCGGCGTCTCCGCGGAGACGAGGACCGGAGGCGGGGCTGCGGGCGGCGAGCCCGCCGCGTCGTTGCGCGCGGTGGTATCCGACGGCAAGCCCACTCCGTGGCGAGACGCGACGCCCGAGGTGCTCTTCTCGGACGAGATGCGCCGCAAGTGCGAGCTGCTGGGGAACTCCGAGGTGCAGTGGTACCGCGACCACGCGCATCTGGTCACGGTCGAAGGCGGCGACGCCGCCGGCGAGGAAGGCGGCGACGACGGCGCTGGCGCCCGCGGCTCGCTCGTCGTGCTCGGACTCGCTGCCAAGCTCACGGCGGATGGAACCGAGGCGCCCGTCGTGGCGAAGAAGGGGCCTTGGGGGTTCAGCCCGGCGGGGGCGGTGGACCCGGACGGCGAGGTTTCGATACCGGAATGGGTGCGCTCCCTGCCGGTGGGTCGGGTGCCTGCCAGCGCCGCCGCGTGGAAGGCGGCGCGCCCTTCATTCCTAGAGCTTCGGTGGACCGGCCACGAGGCCGTGCCCGGCTACGGTAGCGTGAGCTTGCTGGATCTCTCGGAGGGGCCGCGCCTGGACTCGGACGACTTCGAACGGGCCCCGGGCGATCGAGACGTCGACTACCTCCGCCGCCGCGTGACGCTGCCGGGGTTCGCGCCGTTCGAGATCTCACTTCAGACGGAGGCGTACTGCATGACGCTGCACGCGCTCGCGTGTCCGTCAGGCGGCGGCGGCTGCGCGCGGATGTGGGACTTCACACCGGACGAGGGCTGCTCCGACACGAGCCTCGCCTTCCTGCGCTCGCCGGACGCTCGCCAGCTGCTGATGCTGCCGTGCCGCCGACGAGGCACCGATCTCTACGCGCCCGGGACCACTGGACCGCGTGCCGACGCTGTCGCGGCTCCGCGGCCGCTCCCCGCGACGCCTGGGGGTGGTCACTGAATCGGAGCGTCGGCTACGGAGCGCACCAAGCTCGCGCCTACCGCAATCCGACTACCGATGCCGGAACCGGCACGCCCGCCGCGGAAGCCTCGAAGAGCTGCTGCATAGGTGCGCGAGACCGCGCGGCGATCGAACCACAGCACGGTTGGCACCGCGAGGAACCGCGCGGGCGTGCGTCGCGCCAGCCCCCAACGGGGCGGGGGGACTGCGTGGGGCTGGCACGCCGCACGCTAACGTCGATGGGCAACGCCTCCCGGAATCGACGTCGCCATGTCCGCCACCTCCCAGAGGGGGCAAGGAGGTGGCGGACATGGCTTTGGTCGATAGGAAGGCAGAAGGGTTTCCGCATCATCGACTCGACGCGTACGTGGTGGCGCGCGAGGTCGTGGCGTTCGTGGCGGCGAATCGGCAGCGGTGGCGCGGGCTGCCGGGCGAAGCGGGGCCGCAGCTGGAGCGGGCCGCGGTGAGCGCGATGCTCAACGTGGCCGAGGCCGCGGGCCGGCAAGGGGTGCGGGACCGCGCGCGGGTGTTCGCGCTCGCGCGTGGCGAGGTGCTCGAGGCGGAAGCGGCGCTGGACGTGGCGGTGCTGTTCGGCGTGATCGGCGACGCCGAGGCGGCGCCGGCGCGGGCGCTGATGGCGCGGCTCGGGCAGATGCTGTCGCGGTTGTCGCGGTAGCGGGTCGGCGCCGGCGTCGCCTGCGGGCGCCGGCGTCGGCGTCATGCTCGGCGTCGGCGTCGTGCTCGGCATCGTACTCGGCGTCGGCGTCGTGCTCGGCGTCGGCGTCGGCGTCGGCGTCGTGCTCGGCGTCGGCCTCGTGCTCGGCGTGCGCGTCATGCTCGGAGCCGGGTCGTGCTCGGCGTCGGCTGCGGTTGTGGCTGCAGTTGCGGTTCCGGCTCCGCCTGCGGCTGCGGCTGCGGCTGCGGTTGCGGTTCCGGTTGCGGCTCCGGCTGCGGCTGCGGCTGCGGCTCCGGCTGCGGCTGCGGTTGCGGCTGCGGCTGCGGTTCCGGCTCCGGCTCCGGCTGCGGCTCCGACCCCTAGTAGGGATCTTCCTTGTAGTCGTCGCCGCCGGGGCCGCCGCTCTTGGGTCCGGGGCGCTTGGCGGAGCTGGAGGTCGCGGCGCCGAAATGCGCTTCGGCATGCAGCAGGCCGCCGGCGGGACGGACGCTCAGGCGCACGGGCTTGCGTCCGGCGAGGCGGAACTCGAGCTTGTACTCGCGGCCGGCGTCGGCGGGCGCGACCTTCCAGGTGGCGGCCAGGGGCGTGAGGCCGAGGCTCCGCGCGCCGTCGAACACCTCCGCTCCGGGCGGGGTCGAGCTCAGATCCACCCGCAGCGCGAGCGACGCCCCGTCGGTGCCGCCGGGCTCGGTCGTGCCGCCGCCCGGCGTGGCGGGCGCGCCGGTGGTGGGCCCGTCGCCGCTGTGCACGACGCCGTGGTCGGTGTCGCCGGCCGCTGCGCCCTTGGCGGCGCGCGGTCCGCCCTTGCCGGAGCGCGCGGAGCTCGTCGCGCCGTCGCCCTCGTCGACGCCCTCGCCGGCCCCCGGTCCCACCAGGAAGAAGCCGCCGGCGGCGATGGCGCCCAGAACCAGCAGCGCGCCCGCCACCATGGGCGCCAGCCGCCCGCGCCCGCTGCGCGCGCCGGCAACCGTCCCCCCCGGCGTGGTCACCGCGCCGCTCTTGCCGGTGGGCGTGGCGGGAATCATCTCCGCCGGCATGATCTGCGAAGGGCTCAGCTCCACGGCGCGCTCGTTGAGACTGCGCTCGCCGAACAGCTCCTCCTGGATGGCGCCGAGCTCGTCGAGCATGGCCTCCATCGACTGGAAGCGCGCGTCCGGGTCCTTCTCCAGGCACCGCATCACGGCGCGCTCGAGCCGCGCCGGCAGTGCCAGGCCCGGCTGCTGCTCGGCCATGGGCGGCGGCGGGTCGTTGAGGTGGCTCATGAGCACCGAGACCGACTCGCCGTCGAACGGCACGTGCGTGCTGAGGAGCTGGTAGGTCAACACGCCGACCGAGTAGATGTCGGTGCGCACGTCGCACTTGCCGCGGCGGATCTGCTCGGGCGCCATGTACTTCGGCGAGCCCATGAAGGTGCCGGTCTTGGTGAGGTCGCTCTCCGAGTCCATGAACTTCACCAGGCCGAAGTCGAGCACCTTCACGAAGTCGGCGTCGTCGTCGCGCTGGATGAGCAGCACGTTGGACGGTTTCATGTCGCGGTGCACGAGCCCGGCCTGATGCGCCTCGCGCAACGACTTGCAGATCTGCCGCACGATGTGCAGCGCGCGCCCCGGCGGCACCGGCCCCACCTCGCGCATCATCGCCCGCAGCGTGCGCCCCTCCAGGAACTCCATGACGATGTAGAGAAGGTCGTCGTCGCGCCCGTAGTCGTAGATGGTGATGGTGTTGGGGTGGTGGAGCTTGGAGGCGGCGGCAGCCTCCAAGAAGAAGCGCTGCAGGAAGTGCGGATCCTGCTCCTCGGGGTAGTCGGGCTTCAGGACCTTGATGGCGACGATGCGCCCCAGCGGCTCCTGCGAGGCCCGGTACACGTTGCCCATGCCGCCGCGCCCGATGAGCTGCTGGACGCGGAACTTGCCGGCGACGAGGCGTCCTACGAGCGGATCGGTGCGAATGGCGCTCGATCCGACGCCCACCGGTGCGCTCTTCGTGTCGGCCACGGCCACGGACGAATAGCCCCCTGCGACAGCCCTCGCACAACGTAGCACCACCGGGCGGGTCGTGCGAAGGGCCCGCCCGGATGCGCTGCTCAGCGCTCGAGCCCCATGGCCTCGCGGGCGGCGCGCGCGCCCGGCGAAGCGCCGTAGCGGACCAAGTCCGCGGCGAAGCGGCGGCCGGCGGCCTCGTCGTCCGCGGTCACCTGTGCCAGCCGTACGGCCAGGCGTACGTCGCCGCACATGAGCAGTCCGGCGCGGTAGGCGACCAGGTCGGCGTGCGCGGCGTAGGCGGCGAGCAGGCGCGCGACGTTGGTCGGGGCGACGGCGGGGCCGAGCGCCTGGACCGCCTCGCGCACGCGCTCGCGCTCGTCGGCCGCCAGGGCCGCGGCGACCGACGCGCCCGCGCCTCCGGCGGCGGCGCCCCCACCGGCGGCGCCCGCGGCCGGATGCACCATGGCCACCAGGCCCTGCACCACCGAGGTGAGCAGCGGCGCGGGGAGCGTGCGCACGAGGATGAGCTCCTCACGGAACGACGTGAGGCGGACACCCAGCCAGAAGAGTGCCTCGACGTCGCTCATCGCCTCGACGGTCTCGCGGTGGACGACGACGCTCGGCGGGTCGCTCAGCGCGATGGCGATGCTCGGCCCGCGCCGCTCCTCGAGCGCCCAGAGCGTCACGGCGGGGATGGGAAGCGTGCTGGCCAGGTAGGCGAACGCCTGGAAGAAGGGCGCGGACTCGCGCTCCAGGGCCACCAGGTCCTTCTTCTTGAGGCCGAGCGCCTTGGGGTCGATGGCGTGGCGGGCCACGACGGCGCGGCGCGCGGCGGCGAGCAAGGTGCCGAGGGGCGAGGCGAGGTCGTCGACGGCGGCGCGCCAGACCTTTTCGCTGAGGCGGCGGCGGGCGCGCGGGCGAATGCCGGGGCGCTCGCGCAGCTCGAAACGCTGGACCTCCGGCGTTGCGGCGCCGAGTGCGAGGAGCCCGGCGGCGGCGGCGTGGGCCTGGGCGCGCTGGCCGCCCGCGAACCAGAGGCGCCATAGGCGCGCG
Source organism: Myxococcota bacterium (assembly GCA_036004705.1). GTDB lineage: Bacteria > Myxococcota_A > Polyangia > DASYRF01 > DASYRF01 > DASYRF01. Next base: position 24,495 of record DASYRF010000290.1, on the reverse strand, counting down.
AGCGCGACGGCGGGGTCGCCGCCTTGGACCAGGTAGGCCTCCCAGCGCTGCGTGGTAGCGCCGAGCGCGGGGGCGGGGAGGGCGGCCAGCGCCGCGCGCACCTTCTCGGCCATGACCTCGTCGTCGGGGGCGAGGCTCATGGCGTTCAGCAGCGACTCGAGGGCGCGGTCGGCGTCGCCGAAGCGCGTGGCATACAGGCGCCCCAGCTCCAGCCAGAGGACGGCGAGCGCGGGGGCGGGCGCGGCGCCCAAGGCGCGCTTCAGCATGCGGTGGTAGGCCAGCTCCAGCGCCGGCCAGTCGCGCTTGTTGGTGAGGATGCGCACGACCTTGGCGAAGGCGGCGCTCTGCGGGTCCAAGTCGAGCAGCCGGTCGTAGGCGCGCGCTGCCTCCTCGGCGAAGCCCGATTCCTCCAGGACCTGGCCGAAGGCGTCGAGCGCGCTCTCACAGCCGGGGTCGATGACGAGGGCGCGCTCGAAGTGGGCGCGCGCGGAGAGCAGGGCGGCCTGCGTGCCGGCGGCGGTGGCGACCTCGCGGTAGCGAGCGAGGCCGAGGCCGGCATGATAGTCCGCTTCGCCGGGGCTGAGCTCCACGGCGCGCTGGAAGGCGGCGGTGGCGGCGGCGAGCTGGTCGCCGGCGAGGAGCTCCGCGCCGCGCTGGTAGAAGGTCTCCGACGAGAAGGCGCGGCCGGCGGCTTCGCGGCCGTTGCCGTGAGCGGCGGCGTCGAGCTCGGCGTCGTAGGCGGCGCGCAGGGTGGGGTCGGTGAGCACGGCGGCGGCGCGACGCAGGCGGTTCGTGAGGGCCACCAGCTCGGCGACGCGGTCGCCGAGGAAGCCGTGACCGAGGCGATCGGGGCGCAGATCGGCGGCGCGCGCGGCGTGGGCGGCGGCGATTTGTTCCGTGGAAGCGTCGCGGGCGACGCCCAGCAGCGCGTAGAAGTCCTGCTGCGCGGAGGCGGCGCGGGCGGCGTCGTCGAGGGGGCGCCGCACGGCGGCGCCGGTCTCGGCGCCAGGGGCGGGACGGGCGCGTGCGGAGGGCGACTCGGGAAGGGTTGGCGGGCCGTCGTCCTCGGCGGCGGCGCGGATGGCGGCAAAGGGATCCAGCGCGCCAGACGGCGGCGCAGGCGCCGCGGGCGGAGGCGTCGGCGTCGGCGTGGGCGTCGGGGTCGGCGTCGCGGTCGGCGTCGCCGTCGGCGTCGCTGTCGCCGTCGGCGTCGGCGTCGCGGTCGGCGTCGGCATCGGCGTCGCGGCCGGCGTGGGCGTCGGCGTCGCGGTCGGCGTGGGCGTCGGAGTCGGCGTCGCGGCCGGGGTCGGCGTCGGCGTTGCGGCCGGCGGCGAGGCAGTCGACGCGGGCGCGAGGATCTCGGCCGCGGCCGTCAGCGGCGGCATCGTCGGCGGCGCGAGAGGCTCCTCGCCGGCAACCTCCTCGCCCAGCTCCACCAGGCCCAGTCGCAGCGCCGCCCAGAGCTGAACGTAGACCGCGGGGCCGCACAGCTTCACGAGGTCGGCCGCGGTCACGCGGCGCGCCAGCGTGTGGACCGTGAAGCCGGCGCGCAAGGTACGCACGAACGGCTCGGCGTAGCGGTGGAAACGGTCCGTCGCGACCAACACGCGGTGCTGCGCCGCGCGCAATTGCGCCTCGGCGCGGGCCGGGTCGGCGGCGCGGCGCAGCCCCGCCAGCGCCACTTCGGCGGCGTCGATGGCGAGGTCCACCATCGCCTCGGGGAGGCCGGGCAGCCGGGTCACGGTCGCGCGCGTCTCGGGCCAGCAGATCGCCGAGACGACCTTCTCCTTGGCCTGCGCGCGCAGCAGGTCGATCACCTCTTCGTTCGAGAAGAGCCCCAGCGCCACGAGCCCTTGACCGAACAGCAGGCGGTTCGCCTGGGCGTGCTCGTTCACGCGTTTGACGTCGTCCTCGGACAGGCGGCCGGCGCGCACCAGGAAACGGCCCAGCGTCTCGCTGCGAACGTCGGAGCGCACCGCGGCCAGCCGGCCGCCGTGCACATAGAAGGCCTTGACGATCTCGCCGCGTGCGACGCGCAGCAGAAATGAGTCGCCGGTCTCGGCCACCTCGCACAGAAGCGCGGCCAGGCGGTGGTCGTCGAGCACGGTCTCGGGGCCGGCGGGGAAGGCCTCCACGACAGGTCCGGCGCCGACGTCCGTCCCCTGCTCTGGTCCGGCTCCGGCGGGTCCAGGCCCAGCGGCAGGCTCGGGTGCGGGCTCGAACGCCGGCCGCGCGGGCGCGGCGTCGCCGGTTCCCTTGCGGCGAAGGATGATGCGGCGGAATGCTTCCGGGACGGCCTGCGCCATCGGGAACAGCTCCGCCAGGCCGTCGAGGTCGAGCGGCCCTTCGGCGCGGTCGCCGTAGACGATGGCGACCACGCGCGGACCGAGCAGCATCGGCATGCAGAAGACGAGCGCCGGGGCCGGGGCGCGGCCCAGAGCGGCCAGGACGTCGACGTCGCCGTCGTGCTCGCCCGGCGCGCCGAGGTAGAGCGACTGGTCCTCGATGGCCTGGCGCAGGAACGAGGCGAGGTCGAGCTGGATGCGCGCGTTGCCTTCGATCGGCGGCTCGTCCGCGCCGAACGCCGTGGCGTGGCAGACTGCCTCGGCGTACGCGTCGCCTTTCTGCGCCAGGTACAGCACGGCGGTCAAGTCGAAGAAGCGCCGCGCAAAGCGCAGCGTCGCGTCGAGCACCTCGCCGCGCGTCTCCGCGCGCTCCAGTGCCCGCCCGACGTCCTCGAGCGTCCAGCCTTCGCCCACCCGATGCCTCCGGCGAATTGTCGCCGGGCCCAGGCGCGCGCGCCAATTAATCCAGGGGCCCGTGCGCGCGGCGCGGACGCCGTGCTCCGATGCCCCCGGACCCCGTCGGCGGGGCGGCCAAGCCGCCGCGTCCGCCTCCATCTATTCCAGGGGCCCGTGCGCGCGGCGCGTCACATGGTCTCGGAGTCGCCTTCGCGGTCGGCGGCGGCGTTGCGCACGGCCTCCAGGTGGTGGCGCGCCACGCTGGACACCACGTCCTTGAGCGAGGCGCCGCAATGGCGCGTCAGCACTTCTTCGGTCTCGCGCATCAGGAAGTCTTCGTCGTTCTTCGACAGCGCCACCGCTTCCACGTCGAGGCCAGCGCGCTTGCAGCGCATCGCCAGCGCTCCGAGCGAGTAGCGAAGCTCGAAGATCATCTCTACCAGGCTGTGAACGTCGTCCGTCGCTTTGGTCGTCATGGGTCCTCCCGGGGCGGCGTTACCACGGCCGCGCGCGAACTGCCAGCGCGTCAGGCGGTGCGCGTGTACCAGCGCCCGGCGTCGAGGACGAAGCGCGTGGCCCCGCCCAGCCCGCGCGGCGTTCCGCCGGGGGCCGGGACCTCGGGCGGCGGGCGGTAGAGCGGATCCCCCGGCAGCAGCAGCGCCAGCTTGCCGTCCACCTGGTCGACCGTCGGCAGGATGACGGGCGGATCCGCGGCGTCGGCCGCGGCGCAGACGGCGGAGACGGTCGGGTGCAGCGCGAGCAGCTCCACGTTGCGCAGCGTCGGCGGCGGCAGGGCGATGTCGCCTGCCTTGTGGCGGGCAAGCGCCTCGTCGGGGGCGAGCCACGCCGACGCGACCGTCTCGCGCGCGTCGTGCAGCGGCGCCTGTCCGGCGGGGAGGGCGGCCACGAAGAAGTAGGCGTCGAAGCGGCGCGGCTCCACCTCCGGCGTGATCCAGTGCGCCCAGTAGTGCAAGCGGTCCACGCGCAGGTGCAGGCGCTCCTCGGCGACGACGGCGCCGAAGGGCTTCTGCCGCGCGTCGAGCGCGCGGCGGTGCGCGGCGAAGCGAGCGGCCTCGGCGGGATCGGCGAAGTCCGGCGCGGGAAGAGCGGCGCCGCGGTCCGCAAGCAACGCGCCGGCTTCCTCGAACAGCTCACGCAGGGCGGCCACGTGCAGGCCGGCGGCGTCGGGCGTGCCCAGGCGCGCGGCGCAGGCCTCGGCGGTACGGCCGTCGCACGCGGCCAGGAGCGCCTCGCCGCGGTCGGCGGCGTCGAGCTTGCCGCCGGGGAAGACGTGCGCGCCGCCCATGAAGCCGCTGTTCTCGTGGCGCTTGACGAAGAAGACCTCGAAGCCGCGCCCGGGCGGGGGCGTCTCGCGCAGCAGGACGACGGTGGCGGCGAGCCGGGGGGCGGCCATCGGCGCGGCGTGCGTCAGCCGGCGGCGGCGGTCTGGGCCGCGAGCTGCAGCAGCGCCGCCACGTCGCCCTGGCCGCGCGCGGCGGCAAGGCCGGCGTCGAGCTCGCCGCGGTCCAGCCACAGGCCGCCGCACTGGCCGCAGAAGTCGACCTTGATGGGGCCGAGGACGACTTCCTTCAGCTGCCCGGGGCAAGCCGGGCAGGCGGTCGTCAGCTCGGACGGCGTGGCTGCCGCCTTGGGGTCGCCCGTCAGCGCCTTCTTGAGCGTGACGAGCTGGGCCGGCACCGCGCCTTGGAGCTTTTCGATTTCGCCCTTGTCCAGCCACAGCCCGCCGCAGCGCGGGCACAGGTCGACCTCCACGCCGGCAAACTTGCCGCTGTCGAGGACGCTGTCGCACTTCACGCAAACCCGGTTCTCCATCGGGGCCTCCGTTGAAGCCAAGAGACTACACGAGGACGGGGCGCGGCTGAAGCGTGGTACGTTCGACGTGAATGGAGCGCGGGTGTCGCAGGGCGGGCGCGATCGCGATCGTGTGGCTGCGCTGCGCCGGCGCCTGGCTGGCGGGGGGGCTGGCGGCCGCTGGATGCGGCTTGCTCGGCGACCGCGATCCGGCGCCGGCCGAAATGGAGGCGAGCGCGCAGGAGCTCCGCGACGCCGTGGAAAGGTCGATCGCGTCCGAAGTGGTGGCGGCCGGCGCCACCTCGGCGGCCGCCACGGGGGCGGCGGCCAGCGGAGCGGTTCTGGGCGCCGCGGAGGCGGGGCGCGCTGGGCTGCGCGATCCCAAGGTGCTGATGGTGCTGGCCGAGCGCGCCGAGGAGCGCATCGCCGCAGGCGATCGCGAGGAGGGAATTGTCCTGTTGAACACGCTGGTGCACGCCAGCCTGAACGCGTCGGTGGCGCTCTTGGGTGAAGTCGTGGCGCGCGTCAGGGCGAAGGATCTGGAGGGCGCCGAGGCTCTGACGGCCGCCGCGAATGCGCTGGCGAGCGCCTCGGACGTGCTGCGTGAGCGGCGCAACGTCGCCTACGTCGCGCTGAAGGCTAGTTATCCGGACGTGGGGGAGGGTGGGCGGCGGGCGATCGTGCTGGCGCTGTGGCGCGTGGGCGTGGCGTGCGAGATGGAGACGGCGGCGGCGAAATTCGTGATGGGGCTGCCAGCGGTGGGCGACACGGAGCGGGTGATGCGCCTGCGCAAGGTGGCGGTCGATCATCTGCTGGCGCGCGGCGCGCGCGCGGAGGCCGTCGATCGGGCTTCGGCGAGCGCGGCGCGACTGCGCGCGGCGGCCGACGCGCTGTCGGCGGCGGCGGCGGCGGCGAGCGCGGAACCGGCGAGCGGGGCGCCGGCCACGGCAGCGGCGGCCAGCGCAGGGCCGGCGAGCGGGGCGCTGGCCACCGCCGCGGCGGCGAGCGCGGAGCCGGCGAGCGGGGCGCCGGCCACGGTGCCGAGCACGGCAGGGATGCGTTGAGGATCTACATCGACAAGATCGGGGCGGCCGAAGCGGTGGAGGTCGTCGTCGACGAGGACGAGCTGGCCGCCGCCGACGCCGCCGGCGCGGCGTTCGAGGTCGTCATGGGCGCCGTGGGCGACTTCACCACGCGCGCGCTGGAGGCGGGGCACCGCGAAGAGGACATCGGCTACTCCATCGATCGGTTTCAGTTCAAGGAACTGGCCGGAAGGACCTTCCGGCCGCCGCCGAGCTAGGGAGCCCGGTAAGACAGGAATTGACACTGATGTCAGTTCTGGCTAGAAGAACTGACATGTCGGTTCTCGGGGACCTGAAACGGGTAGCGGGGCGACCGACCGCACGTCACCGCGGCGCGGCGCGGCGACGCACGTATCTACCAGCGGCGGACCGGCGTGCGCAGATCCTGGACGTGGCGCGTGACGTCTTCTCCCAGCGCGGCTATCACGCCGCCAACATCGCCGACATCTGCAGCGCCGCGCGCATCGGACGCGGCACCCTCTACCAGTACTTCGACAACAAGCGCGCCGTGCTCCTGTCCTTGATGGAGGACGTCAAGGCACGCATGCGCCGCGTGCTGGACGAGCGCCCCCAGGTCGAAGAGATTCCCGGCGCGCGCGAAGCGCCCCCGCTGCTGATCGCCGCCTTCTGCCGCGCGCGGGTGCGCGCCCTGCTCGACGCCGTGTTCGCCGACGAGCAGACCGTGCGCTTGGTGCTGCGCGAGGCGCGCGGCCTGGACGGCGGCGTCGACCGCGTTCTCGCCGCCATCGACCGCATGGTCCTCAAGGCGATGGAGGCCGACCTGCGCGCCGCGCAGCGCATGGGCGTGCTGCGCCCGCTCGACGCGCGCCTCGTCGCCCGTTTCATGCTCGGCGGCGTCGAGAAGATGGTCCTGCAGGCCATCGCCGACGAAGAGCCGATCGACCTCGACGCGCTGGCGCGTACGGCGGTGGAGGTAGAGCTCTTCGGGCTGTTGGTCGACGAGGTGCGTACCAAGGAGGCACGGCGATGAAGCTCGGCATGGGACACTGGGACGACGAGGCGCGGCGTCCGGAGCGGCGCCCGCTGTGGCGGCCCGCGCCGCGGCGCAGCTGGCCGCCCTACGCGCTGGTGGAGGAGGGCATCGCCGAGCGCGCCCAGGCGCGGCTCGAGCGGCTGGAGCGCCTGTACCACGTAGGCCAGGAGCAGGCCTGGGACGGCCGCGCGGTGCTGGAGGACCTCGTCGCCCGCCACGGCCCGCCGCGCCTTCCCGCCGGGCGCAAGGAGCCCGTCCTCAAGATCCTCTCGGTGCTGCTGTGGGGAGAGCTGGCCGCCTGGGCCATCTCCGCCGACCTCGCCGAGCAGATCGAAGACGTCGAGGCGAAGATGGCCGCGACCTCGCAGGCCCACGACGAAGCGCGCCATTTCTACGTGCTGCGCGATTACGTGCGCGCCACCGGCGAGCGCATCCCGCGCTTGGGCGGGCTCGGGCGCCGCCTGCTGATCGGCATACTCGAGACGCCGTCGCTCGTGCACAAGCTCATCGGCATGCAGCTCCTGGTCGAGTCGAACGCCCTGGCGATGTTCCGCGCCTTGGTCGAGGCGGACGTGGAGCCAGTGCTCGGCGCGCTGCTGCCGTACTACGAAAAGGACGAAGCGCGGCACGTGGGGCTCGGCGTGCTCTACCTTCCCCGTCTGCTCCGCGGGCTGAGCACCGTGGAGGCGGTGGGGGCGGCGGGATTCCAGCTCCGCTGCCTGGCGTACTTGATGTCGGCGGGGATGCTGCTGCGCGAAGACCTGCGTGCGCTGGGCATCGATCCGCGCGCGCTGGCGACGCACACGGTGAAGCTGCAGGACGACATCGTGCGCGAGATGTTTGCCGGCCTGCGTGCGGCGCAGGGCGCCGGCGAGGCGCGCGCCCGCCTGCGCGGGATCCTCAATCCGCGCCACAGCGTCGGGCCGCGCATCCTCGACTTCGTCCACCCGCCGGGCGGCGACGACACCGCGCCTTCCTGGCATCGTGCCGCGCTTCGCCTGTGGCGCGAGGGCGCCGCCGTCGTCGACCGGGCGCTGGCGTAACTGGACGTCTCGTTCGTCTCGTCGCCTCTCGTCGCGTCGCGGGGCGGCGCGGACGAAACGCGTGGCGCGCCGCTGGCGCGCCACGGCGCCGCCGCCCATAATGGGCGCATGGCGCGCGCGGGTTACGAGTACAAAAGCCGCGTCACCGTCTGGGGGCTGCCGCTGGTGCACGTCGCCTACGGCATCGACCCGGTCACCGGGCGGCGCCGCGTCGCGCGCGGCGTGCTGGCAGTCGGCCAGGCGGCCTTCGGCGTCGTCGCCGTGGGGCAGCTCGCCGTGGGCGTCGTGGCCGTCGGGCAGCTGGGCGTGGGCGTCCTGCTCGGCGTCGGTCAGCTCGCCGCCGGCCTGGTTGCGCTCGGCCAGTTCGCCGCTGCCGTGCGCGCCGCGGTAGGCCAGTTCGCCGCCGGAATGGCCGTGACCGGGCAGACGGGCCTCTGCGGTGCGCGCGGCGAGCTGGCCTACGCGGACTGCTTCGTCGGCGGGCCGCTCCACGCCGGCGCCTCCCATGCGCCCGCGCTGGCGCTGCTTCCCGTGATCCTAGCGTGGGCCACCAGCGCGGTTCTGCTCGCGGCCCTCGCCGCCGCCGCCGGCCGGCGCGAACGGCTGGCGCGCGCGCTCCCGTCCGGACCGCCCTTCACGCTCGATCAGATTCTGCCGGCCGACCAAAGCCGCGTGCTGAAGGTCACGGGCGCCATCGCGCCCGACGCCGGCGTCGTTTTCCTGGTGCGGGCCCCCGGCGCGGCTGCCGACGCGCCGCTGGTTCGCCGTGACTTCTTGGTGGGCGACGGCGCGGCGGGCGTACGCGTGCGCACCGACGGTGCCGAGTTCTTCGTGCGCGCCGCGGGCGACGAAGCGTCGCTGCGGGCCGGCGACGTGGTGACCGTGTGCGGGGTAGTCGAGCGCGAGGCCGATCCCGCCGCTGCACCCGACGGCTATCGCATGGCGCCGTCGCGCTGGACCCTGGGCGGCGACCTCGTCGTCGTCGACGGCCCCACCGACGCGCCGGTGCGCGCCGCGGCGCGCCTGCTCCCGGCGCTGGCGGGGCTGCTGGTCGCGGCCGCGGTCGCCGCGGCGGTCCTGGCGTTGCTCATCTCCTGAGCTTAGGGCTAGCCTCCGCCTCCATGGCGCTGGCTCCCTCCGAGAAACCGCTTCCGGCCGGGGCGCGCGTGGGGCTGTTGACCAGCGGCGGCGACGCGCCCGGCATGAACGCCGCCGTCCGCACGGCTGTGAAGATGGCGCGCGCGCGCGGCTACGCCGTAGCGGGCGTTCTCAACGGGTTCCGCGGCCTGATCGACGGACGCCTGCGGGAGCTCGACACGCACGACGTCGAGGACATCCAGCGCCTGGGCGGCACGGTGCTGGGGTCGGCGCGCGCGCTCGACTTTCGCACGCCCAGCGGTCAGGCAGCCGCGGCCCGCCAGGTGGCCGCGCTGGGGCTCGACGCGCTGATCGTCATCGGCGGCAACGGCTCGCTGGCGGGGGCGCAGGTCGCTGCGGGCTTCCGCACCGCTCGCGGCGAAGGCCTGCGCGTGGTGGGCGTGCCGGCGTCGATCGACAACGACATCGGCCACACCACGCTCGCGATCGGCGTCGACACGGCGCTCAACACCATCGTCGAGGCCTGCGACAAGATCTCCGATACCGCCTCCGCCCACAACCGCGCCTTCCTGGTGGAGGTCATGGGGCGTGACTGCGGCTACCTGGCGATGGCCGCGGCGGTGGCGACGGGCGCGGACGCGGTGCTCTTCCGCGAGAGCGGCCGCTCGGAGGAGGAGCTGGTGGCGCAGGTGGTGCGCGTCATCGAGAGCGCCTTCGGGCGGCGCCCGCCCAAGCCGCGCGTGCTCATCCTCAAGTCCGAAGGGGTGAAGGCGTCGCTGGAGTCGCTGAAGGCGCGCGCCGACGAGACGCTGGCGGCGAAGGGGCTGGCGATCGAGACGCGCGTGACTGTGCTCGGCCACGTCGTGCGCGGGGGCGCGCCCTCGGCGCAAGACCGGCTCATGTCGGGACGGCTGGCGCGCGCCGCGGTGTGGGCGGCCATCGAGGGCCACACGTCCGTGATGATCGGCTGGCAGCGCTCGGCGCTGGCGCCCGCGCAGGGAGCGCCCTCGGCGCACGACCCCTACTGCGCGCTCGTTCCCATCGACGCGGTGCTGGCGGAGACGCAGGCCATCCTGGACGGCACGTCGCCGGTGGCGAAGTGGCGGACGCGTGCGCTGTCCGAAGTGGAAGAGCTGCTGAACTTCTGAGGGGAAGATCGCTCGCGGCTCTTAGGTCACCGGCGTGAGCCAACCGAGCGTGTCGTCGGACAGCGCGTGCTGCACCGCGGTGATGGCGTCGTAGAAGCGGCGGGTCCAGGCGCCGATGCCGCCTCCGCCGACGACCAGGCGTTCGGTGCCCAGGCCGATCTCGCCTACCGGCGCGATGACCGCCGCCGTGCCCGAGCCGAATACCTCGCGGAGCGTGCCGGCGCGGTGCGCGGCGCGCAGCTCGTCCACCGTGAGGCGCGCTTCGCGGGCGGCCAGTCCCCACTGGCGGGCCAGGGCCAGCACGCAGTCGCGCGTCACGCCGGAGAGGATGCTGTCGTCGAGCGGCGGCGTCAGCAGCTCGTCGCCGATGCGTACGAAGACGTTCATGGTGCCCACTTCCTGCAGGAAGCGATGCTCGCCGGCGTCGAGCCAAAGCACCTGGGCGTAGCCTTCGTGCTTGGCGCGGTCGGCGGCGAGCAGGCTGGCCGCGTAGTTGGCACCCGCCTTCACGCCGCCCAGCCCGCCGTGCGGGGCGCGCACGAAGCGTTGCTCGACCCAGATTTTCACAGGGCTCATCCCCTCGGCGTAGTACGAGCCTACGGGTGAGGCGATGATGAAAAAGGTGTAACGGCTGGAAGGGCGAACGCCGAGGTAAGGCTCTGTCGCCACCATCGTGGGCCGCAGATAGAGCGCCGTGCCCACGGCCGCCGGCACCCAGGCCGCGTCCACGCGCACCAGCGCGGCGATGGCGCGTTGCATGAAGGCGGCGTCGATCGACGGCATGCAGAGGCGTGGCGCGCCGTCGCTCATGCGCTGGCAGTGCCGTTCCACACGGAAGAGGCGCACCTGGCCGTCGCGTCCGCGGAAGGCTTTCATGCCCTCGAACATCGCCTGGCCGTAGTGAAGCGCACCGGCGGCAGGGTCCATCGCCAGCGGTCCGTACGGGACGATGCGCGGCGCGTGCCAGCCCTGGCCCGCCGCCCAGTCCATCAGGAACATGTGGTCGGTGAAATAGCGCCCGAAGCCCAGCCCCGCCTCCGCCGGTCGCGGCCTGGGCGCCTTGGTCGAATGGACTTCTATCTCCCCGGTGACCGTGGCGGCGTCCATGCGGCCAGCGTTGCGTAGCCTGCCGGTCCCACTGAAGTCAATTAGGGGGGGGCCTGCCCGCCCCCCCTCGCCCGGCAAAGCCGGGCGAGCCTCCCCCCTCCGCGCGCGTGCCGCGCGGTGGGGAGCGGTGGGCGATGGGCAGCTGCCCTCCGCGCGCGTCCCGCGCGGTGGGGAGCGGTGGGCGATGGTGGGCAGCTGCCCTTCGCGCGGCGTCGCGTGCGCTGCGAGGGGCGGCGATTCGGTTGGAGCGTGGACATGACGCGCGGCGTAGTTGGGGTATGCTGCGCGGGCCAGGGAACTGCCTGATGCGCTGCCCCTACTGCGCGAATCGAATCGACGACGGATCACGGATCTGCCTGTACTGCGGGGCGGAGCTGCCGGCGGCGGCGCCGTCCGGGGCGGCCGCTTCGCCGGCGGCGCCTGAACCCGCCTCTGTCGCCGCGCCGGCCGTCGCGCAATCGAGCTCCGCGCCTTCCGCTGCGCAAGCGAGCGTCGCGCCCGCCGCGGAATCGTCCAGCGTCACACCGGGAAGCGCGCCCACGGTCGTCGCGCCGGTACTTGCGCCGACGGTCGTCGCGACGGTACCTGCGCCGCCGGTCGTCGCGCCGGCAAGTCCGCCGCCGAGCGCGGCGCCGCCGGTTGCGGCGGCGACACCGGCAGCACCGAAGACGGACGAGAAGGCCGCGCCCACGCCGGCGAGCGAAGGGGGCTTCCCGGGAATCCGCCGCACCTCGCCGGGCGGGCTCGTGCCGGGCGTTGCGCCTGCCGCGGCGGGCGGCGGATTGGGCCCGCGCGCCATGGCCGCGCGCGCCGCGCGCTCACGCGCCGCCGCCGCCGCCGAAGCCGCCGCTGCGCCCCCGGCTGGCACCGTGACAATGAAGCTGTCCAGTCTGGTGCTGCTCGTCCTCCTCGTGGCGGTCCTGCTCGGCGGCGGCGTCGTCGCCGTCCTCTACTTCGCCACCGACGTGTTCGGCCGCGACGACGGGAGCAGCGCGCGCGCGGCCGCCGACGACGAGCCGGTGCGCAAGACCAAGAAGCACGACGACGACGACGCCAGCACGGCCCGTGCGTCGTCCGACCTCGCCACCGCGCTCGGGCCGCTGTTCGGGAAGAAGGACACCACCGCCGCGCCTAGCACCGCCAGGACGGCGACCGCCACGGCCGGCGCCACTGCCGGCGCGACGTCCGCCTCGCTTGCGGGCGCGCCGTCCCGCTGGACCGGCCCCATCGACTCCGACGAGAAGAACTACGCCTCCGAGCTCACGCTGGAGCTGAGCGGCCTGGACCACGGCGACATCGGGGTGGTGGCGGAGGTGGAGACGTTCACCGGGGCCGCCGAGGAGATCCCCGCCGGCCGCACGAGCTGCTCGATCCATTACCGCCGCCCCATGAGCGGCACCGTCTCGTCCACCGAGGTCCACTACGGCACCGTGGCCGGCAGGCCGGAGTCGAACACCTGCCGCGCCGGCACGGAGCTGGCCGCAGACACGAAGGACGACGTCACCTGCCGCCTGGGCGACGGGGGCCTCACCTGCCGCGGCACCTACAACGCGACGCTGGTCCCGCGCTAGGCCCGCCCTCCGCGACTGCGCACCCGTCGAGCCCCCGCGCGCATCCTCTGGCAAGCGTGAAGGCGCGGGCGCCGGGAGGGGCGCGTTGGCAGACGACGTCAGCCGGCCACGCGCTTGCGCGCCGCCTGGAGAATGGGCTGCCGCGCCGACGTGGACTTGGCGATGGCGCGCGCATCGGCGATGGGGATGCGCCCGACGAGATCGACGGCCAGCGGCGTCGGCGTGCGGGGGTTGCGCACGAGGCTGGCCGCCACGCCAGGGATGGCGAGCCACTCGGCGTTGGAGGCGATGTAGCTCAGTGCGTCGGGGTTGAGGCTGGACATGCGCGCCGCCAGCGCCACTTCGTCCTTCGTGATGCGAGGGTTCTTCAGCACGTACACGTGCAGCATCTTGTGGGTGTCGCGCAGCAGCGCCAACCGTACGTCGCGCCCGGCTTGCAGGGCGCACCGCATTTTCTCGGGGGGCGCTAGCTGCGCAACCTGGGTGGGCGTGACCGTTGCGGGATCGAACGGCGCCGCCGGCCCGCGTGGCGCCTCGTCGCGCACGATCGGCACTCCGGCAGCGGGCGTGCCGTCGAGATCCTCGAAGTCGTCCAGCTCGTCGCCCGGCGGGGGTGCACGCTCGGCCAGGTCGTCGTTCGCCAGCTCGTCCCCTTGCGACCATTCTTCGAACGGCGGCGGGTCGACCCAGTCCGGCGAAACGGCCGCGTCTTGCGATGCCGCGGCTTGCGGCGGCTCGAAGGGCGGCGGCGCCGCGACAGCGTGGGCGTCGTCGCGGTACGGATTCATCGATCCCGGCATGGGCGTCGGCGGCGAGTAATCGGTCACCAGCTCGCCGGAATACTCAGCATCGGGTGGCGCGGGCGCCGGCGGCGGCGCTGCGCCCGGGCGAGGCAACGGCGGCGGGCTCGCCGTCGCCGGCTGCGTCCGCAGCGGGGGCGTTGGGGCTGGCAACGGCGGCGGGCTCGCCGTCGCCGGCTGCGCCCGCGGCGGGGACATTGGGGCTGGCAACGGCGGCGGGCTCGCCGTCGCCGGCTGCGTCCCCGAGGGTGGCGGCGGGGGAACCGTCGTCGCCTTCGGCCGGGATCTCGCCGGCGACGCCGCGTGCGGCGCGCCCTCGCCGTCACGCACGGGCTCGGCGCGCGGCGGCGCCAAGTCGCCCTCATCGCCGGCGCGCTCGTTCGCCAGCAGCAGCCAGTCGTCCAGGTCGATCGCCACCGGGCCGTCCATTCCCCGGAAGTCCACCGCCGCCCCCACGCCCGTGAGCGTCTGCTTCACGTGCCCCAGCAGCGTCATCTCGTGGCCGTCCGGCCCCGTCAGCAAAATCTCTACCTCGCCGCTCAGCGCCCCGGCCTCGGGGTGCGAGAGGAACAGATCCTTGCCGTCCAGGATGTTCGTCAGGTCGCGCGCGAGCGACGAGTGGCCCGGGTGCAGAAGGCGCCAGCGCTCCATCAACCGGTCCAGTCAAGCACGTCGCGTGCCGCCGGGACCACCGGCGCGAGGCCGGCGGCGGCGTCCACCTCCGCGCCCAGCCGCGCCAGCGCCGCGCCCACCTCCGCGCACGCGCGCCCGATCTCCGCCTCGCCCGCCCCGCGTGCCACTGTGATCGGCGCGCCGAACGCCACGCGCCCGCGCGCCCATGGCCAAGGCAACCGGTAGGCGCACCAGCTGCGCGCGAACACGTGCGCGGGCGCCGCCGCCGCGCTCACCGGGACGATCTCTGCGCCCGTTCGCGACGCCAGCCACGCGATGCCCGGCTTGACGCTGCCGCGCGGCCCGCGGGGCCCGTCTACGGCGAGGGCCGCGTCGTACCCGTCGTCGCGCACCGCGCGCACCAGCCCCACCAGCGCCGCCGCGCCGCGCCGGCTCGACGACCCGAGCACCACGCGGTAGCCCAGCCGCCGCAGGATGCCGGCCTGCAGCCGCCCGTCGTCGCTCGTCGACGACAGCAGCGCGATGCGCTTGCCGCGCATCCGGTCGAACCACGCCAGCAGCGCAAATTGGCGGCCGTGCTCGAAGGCCAGCAGCACGCGGCGGCGGGGCGTCGCGTCCGCCTCCGCCGCCGGCGCCGGCGCCGCCCGTAGGCGCAGCGTCCGGCCAACCAGCCGTAGCGCTGCGAAGGCCATCCACGCGAGCACCCGTCGCCACACGCCGTCCCGCCGCATCGTGCCCCGGTACCATACCTGTGACATCCTTGTCAGGGGGCGCGTGCAACCGCGCGGGTCGCTTTACAAGTTGGACGCCCTCCCCTAGTATCGCGGGGGCCATGACGGGTCGCTCCCGCGCCGGGGCGGCCGCCAGGGGGCAGTGCTGGTTTGGCCGAGACCCTCGAACGCTACCGGATCATCGAAGAGGTCGGCCAGGGTGGCATGTCCGTCGTCTACCGGGCGCAGGACACGGCGCTCGACCGCGAGGTGGCGGTGAAGATCCTCCACCAGCACCTGGCCGGACAGCCCGAGGCGCGCGCGCGCTTCCATCGCGAGGCGCGCGCCGTGGCGAAGCTCCGCCATCCCAACATCCTCGAAATCTACGACTACTCCGGCGAGCACAGCGAGAAGAGCTTCATCGTCACCGAGTTCATCCGCGGGCGCACGCTGCGGGCCTTCGCCGGCAACACGGCCCTGCCGCTGCCGGAGCTCGCGGCGATGGTCTGCATCAAGATCTGCGAGGCGCTCGCCCACGCCCACGCGCAGGGCATCCTGCACCGCGACCTGAAGCCCGAGAACATCATGGTGCGCGACGACGGCACGCTGAAGCTCATGGACTTCGGCATCGCCCAGATGGTCGACGCGCAGAGCGTGACGATGACCGGCACGCTGCTCGGGTCGCCGGCGCACATGTCGCCGGAGCACATCGAGGGCAAGCCGCTCGACTTCCGCGCCGACGTCTTCGCGCTTGGGACGATCCTCTATTTCCTCGCCACGGGCGCGCTGCCGTTCCAGGGTGACAACCCGCACGCGGTCTTCCGGCAGATCATGGACGGCCGCTTCCGCGAGCCCGCCGCGCTGAACCCGGCCATCGGCGACGAGCTGGCGCGCATCATCAAGCGCGCCATGGCGCGCGAGCCGGCGGCGCGCTACGCCACCGCCGGCGCGCTGAAGGAAGCGCTGGCCGCCTTCGCCGCGCGCAGCGGCCTCGCCGACGTCGACAACGAGCTGGCCGCCTACCTGCGCGCGCCCGAGCCGACCGCCGCGGCGCTGCGCGGGCGCGTGGTGGCGGCGCTGCTCGCCGCCGGGCGCCGCTCGCTCGCCGCCGACAGGGTCGGCGAAGGCGTGGACGCCTTCAATCGCGTGCTGGCGCTCGACGAAGGCAACCGCGACGTGCGCGCCGAGCTGGCGCGCCTCGCCCGCGCGCGCCGCCTGCGCAGCGCCTCGAAGTGGGCCGCCGCCGCCTTCGTCGCCGCGTCGATCACCGGCTACGGCGTCTACCGCTGGGTGACGCTTCCCCCCGGCCCGCGCGCCGTCCCCTTCGAGTTCACCAGCACCGGCAGCATCGACGCCGTCCTCGGCACCAGCACGTCCCTCACCGGAACGGCCGTCACCGGCGAGCCCGACGACGAAGGCACGCCGGCCCCGCGCACCGCCGCGGTGACGCTGGTCGCGACGACGGTGACCGCGACCGCGCGTCCGATGAGCGCCTCGGCCGTGCCACCGGCGACCGCCGCCGAGGTCCACGGCGAGGCCGTAGTCATCGGCATCCGGACAAACCCCGCGCCCGCCATGAAGGAGGAAGTGACTGTCTTCGTCGACGGGAAGGAGATGCGCAGGTTTCCGCCACCTACGGTGCTTCCTTCGGTGGTCGGGTTCCGCGGCGAGATCCGCCTCGAGCGCGGGCGCACGTACGTGATCGCATTCGCTTCGAAGCACATGCACTACGAGGTGGGCGAGTACATGGTGCCGATTGAGGGCGATGCGCCGCCGATCAACGTGCTGATGCAGTGGAAGAACGCGACGCTCGAAGTGAAAATCCCTGGTTGCGACACCGCACGCCTCGAAAAGTTTGGCACCAAGCCCTGCAACAAGCCGATCGAGATCCCAATGTTGGATCTCGTGGACTCCGTCAGGGGCAGTGCGCTCATTGGGCCCAGCAAGACGCCCGTGGAATTCGAGATAACCGTGGAGGCGGGAGTGGACGCCTTGGTTTGGGAAGGCGGCCGTTGAGGAGCAGCCGCTCGAGGGTCGTGCTGGTGGGCGCGGCCCTGAGCCTGTCGTTTCTCATTGGACCGACTCCGGCTTGGGCCGACAGCCTCTCCGACGGAATCAGCGAGTACACGTTCAAGAACTACGACCCTTGCATCGGAAAGCTGCGAGCGGTGCTATATCCACCGACCCTCAGCAAGGACGACGCGAACAAGGCCCGGGAGTATCTAGCGGCCTGCTACTTCGGCCGGTGGCTCGCGGGCAAGATGGTCGATCCTGCCGTGCGCGAAGAGTCAAAGCGAGAAGCGAAGAACCTGCTGTTCGAGGATCCGGACTACGTGCTGAAGGGCGAGTCGGGCGCGGACTTCGATCCAGCCTTCACGAAGTTCTTCGAAGAGGTTCGCGACGAGTATCGAGACGACCT
Organism: Myxococcota bacterium; assembly: GCA_036004705.1. Classification (GTDB taxonomy): domain Bacteria; phylum Myxococcota_A; class Polyangia; order DASYRF01; family DASYRF01; genus DASYRF01. The sequence continues at coordinate 7,337 of DASYRF010000290.1, read as the reverse complement.
GAAGAGGCTTGAGGCCAAGCGGCACGCCGATGAGGCAGCGCTGGAGGCGCGCATCACGGAGCGGGTCGAAGCGCGGTTCGCGTCGATGGAGCCGCGCGTCTACAAGTTCTACACCGAACGGGAGCGGCTGCTCTTGCCGCACTTCATCCCGATCGTCGGGCAGCTTTACAACAGGGATTACCTCGTCGGCGCGGGGTTCCTGGTGTTCGAGGCGGCGGCGCTCACGGTCGCCACTTACACGTTCGTTTCGCTGCACACGCGGCTACGCTTCGATTGCACCACCACGACGCCGCCGGGTGCGCGCTCCATCTGGGGCTGCCCGCCCAACTACGCGCCGCCGAACGATTCGATCGCGCGCGTCTACAGGGCCATCAACCTCGCCTCCGTCCTCAGCGCCTTCGTCATCGCGGGCGTCAGCATCGCCCACGCGGCGATCCGCGGGCGGCCCACCGAGGAGATGGTGCGAGAGATGACCACCGCCGAGAAGGTCCGGCTCGGCATCTGGAAGCCGCCGGGCAGCTCGAGCGGGGCCGCGGGGGACTCGCCGCCGGGCGCGCCGCCGGAGACACCGCCGCCGCCGGCACCCGCCAAGAAGCCGGAGGAGAAGCCCAAGCTGTTCCTCGTTCCCCTGGAGACGCCGCCCGACGCGGGCGCGTCGCTGGGGCTGGGACTGGAATTGAGGTTCTGATGGCTCAGGTCCAGACGCGCGTGCGCGGCGTGGTGCGCACGCACGAGCTGTTCAAGAAGGTCACGCGCATCGGCTCGGGGCCCGACAACGACGTCGTGCTCGACGACCCGCGCGTCGCCGACACGCACGTGCTGCTCTCCGAGGAGAGCGGCGACTGGTACGCCGTGGCGGCGAGCCGCGCCGCCGAGCTGCGCGTCAACGACCGCAAGACCAAGAAGGAAACGCTCCGCCACAACGACGTGCTCAGCATCGGCGATTCAGAGGTGTTCTTCTTCGTGCACGACCTCCCCGGCGCGCAGGGCGACGGCGGGCCGGGCGGCGCTGCCGCATCCCGCAGCGGAGCGGGCGCGGCGGGCGCGGGTGCCGCCGGCGCCGGCACGGGGGGAGAGCCCGGCGGCCACATCACGGCGAACCTCCCCACCCGCGAGGAGGCGCTCGCCGAGCTGGACGCCTACCGCAAGGTTCATTCCTTCTCCCAGAAGCTCCTCGGCAAGCACGAGCTCAATCCGCTGCTGGAAGAGCTGCTCGATCTCGCCATCGGCATCAGCCGCGCCGACAAGGGCTTCCTCTTGCTCTTCGAAGGCGACCGCGTGCGCGTGCACGTCGCCCGCAACTTGCAGCGCCAGGGCATCGACGACGCCGCCGAGCAGCTGTCCGACTCCATCATCAAGCGCGTCATCCAGGAGCGCACGCCGCTCATCGTCTCGGACGCGCTGCACGACGCGCAGTGGTCGAGCTCGCAGTCGGTCATCAACCTCAAGCTCTGCAGCGTCATGTGCGTGCCGCTGCTGGCGCGCGGCGAGCTGCTCGGCATCCTCTACGTGGGGAACGACCGCGTCGCGAACCTCTTCGAGCGCCGCTCCCTGGAGGTGCTGACGGTCTTCGCCAGCCAGGCCTCGCTCATCGTGCAGAACGCGCTGCTCTTCGACGAGATGCAGCTCGAGTCGCGCGAGCTGGCGGAGCGACTCGAAGCCATGCGCACCGGCTCCATCATCGGCACCTGCCAGTCGCTGCAGGACGTGCTGGCCAAAGGGCGCAAGGTCGCCACCACCGACATCGGCGTGCTGGTCATGGGCGAGACCGGCACCGGCAAGGAGCTGGTCGCCCGCCAGATCCACGACCAGTCGCGCCGCGCCAAGGGGCCGTTCGTCACCATCAACTGCGGCGCCATCCCCGAGAACCTCCTGGAGAGCGAGCTGTTCGGCCACGTGCGCGGCGCTTTCACCGGTGCCGTCGCCACGCGCGCCGGCCGCTTCCAGGCCGCCGACGGCGGCACGCTGTTCCTCGACGAGATCGGCGAGATGCCGCAAAACTTACAGGTCAAGCTCCTGCGCGCCATCCAGGAGAAGGTCGTCGTCAAGGTCGGCGACACGCGCCCCGAGCGGGTCGACATCCGCATCCTGGCAGCCACCAACAAGAACCTGGAAGAAGAGGTCAAGCGCGGCGCCTTCCGCGAGGACCTCTACTACCGGCTCAACGTCGTTTCGCTGGTGTTGCCGCCGCTGCGCGAGCGCGGCGAGGACATCAGCGTCATCGCCCACTACTTCCTGAAGCGCTACGCCCTGGAATACGGCTCGAAGGTGAAGGGCTTCTCGCCGAACGCGGTGACGGCGATGCGCAAGTACCACTGGCCCGGCAACATCCGCGAGCTGGAGAACCGTCTCAAGAAGGCCGTCGTCCTGGCGGACAAGCCGCTGATCGGCGTCGAGGAGCTCGACCTCAGCGAGGACGTGCTGCCGCCCATCCTGCCGCTGGAGGAGGCGCGCGCCGAATGGCAGCGCGACTACATCAACCAGGTGCTGGAGCGAAACGGCGGCAACCGCACCAAGACGGCGCGCGACCTGGGCGTCGACCCGCGCACCATCTTCCGCCACCTCGAGAAGGAGGGCGGCGATGAGGAGTAAGCGGCTGTTTTCGCGACACGCGTGTCAGGGAGAGGACGTCGCCGCCGGCGGTTGCCCCAGCTCGATTCGCGTGCGTATCCGGATGGTTGATCGCGCGCCGGGCCCCGCGGCACGGCGCTTGCTGCATTCAGGAGGCAGGTGATGAGAACCATGCTCGCGCTCGGCTCGCTCGCGCTGTGCGCGACCTCGCAGACGGCGTGCCTGTACACGGACCCGATCGTCAGCCTGGAGGAGGAGAAGCTCTCCCCGACCGTCGGTCTGTGCTGCGCCACGCCCGCGCTCGACGCCAAGGAGGTGCTCCCGGCGGCCGACACCACGCAGCTCGACTTCGACATCTCGGTCATCGAGGACCCCAACGTGGACGACACGCTGCGCGTACGCTTTTTCGTCGACGGTGGCAACGTCATCTACCTGGAGCGGACCGTCCGGCCCACCGAGCCCATCGCGCTGGCGGCGCGCCCGCTGACGGGCCCCAACGCCGTGCACCTGACCCTGCCGGCGAGCGAGCTCGTCCCCGGCGTGACCCACCGCGTGGAGGCGGTCATCAGCGACCGCGGGTTCAAGTCGGACGACACCGGCGACGTGCGCGACAACCGCGACGTCACCGACGACGCCAACGGGCACTACCTGTATTGGGAAGTGGAGCTGCAATAGATGAAGACGTACCGCGCCGGGGGGACGTGCGGGCTCGCCGCCTGGCTGGTGGCCGCGGCTGCGGCCGCGTCGGGGAACGGCTGCGCGGCGCGAGGCGCCGCCGACTGCAACGGCTCCCCGTGCGAGCCCAACCCGGCCGACTTCCGCCTCGAGGTCATTCCGCCGCAGGGCGTGGACATTCCCCCGCAGCAGTGGAGCCTGGGACCGGCCAGCGCGGACGGCGTGCGTGTGTTCGACGCCGTGCTGGTGGCGCCGGTCCTGCTGCAGGGCGCGGTGCTGCAAGACGTCGCCGGCGGCGCGCCGCAGACGCTGCAGGGCGCGGTCGTCGCCGCTACGCGCGTCGACGGCATCACCGGCGAGAACGCCATCGTCACCGACCAGACGGACGACATGGGGCGCTTCGAGCTGAAGCTGCTGCCCGGTATCCCCGTGAAGCTGACCATCACGCTCCCGGCGCTGGGGCTGCCGCCCATCGTTCTGGAAGGCTCGCCCGAGGAGCTGACGGCGCTGCCGGCGTCGGCCTACACGTTCCTGGCGGCGGAGGAGTACTACCGCATCGACGGCACGGTGCTGCTGCAGGACGCCGCCAACCCGACCATGCTCCTGCCTACGCCGGTTCCCAACCTTCGCGTGCGCGTGTACGACGTCACGGACGGCACGGTCCGGGCGGTCGGCGTCTCGACCATCACCGATTGCGGCGGGCAGTTCTCCGTGCTGGTGCCGCCGCCCGTGGCAGGCGGCCCGCTGCGCGTCTATCGCATCCACACGCAGATGCTCGAGTCCGGGGGCACGCCCGCCTGCACGAGCGTGGCGTTCTGCGGCGCCTGCTCCGGCCAGTGCGATGCGCGCGGCGTGCCGGTGGTGGCCGACCGCGAAACGGGCGCCCCTGACATGACCGCCTCGGAGGACGTGCTCGTCGGCCCGCTGGGGCCGGCCTTCGGGACGGCGACGTTCTACTTGCCGGCGCAGGTTTCCGGGGACGGCAGCACGTTCTGTCCGGCGCCGACCACGACGGTGAACGGCAACCTGACCGCGATGGTGGGCATGCTGACGCCGGAGCTACTCGGCGCGACCACCGTCACGTTCAGCAGCACCGAGGATCCCGCCGTGCTGCAGCCGCTGGACGCGGGCGGCGCGTTCAGCGCGACCGTTTCGAGCGCCGCGCTCAACGCCGCGGGGGGCGCCTTCTCCGTCACGCTTCCGCACGGGACGTACGACGTGGTGGTCACCACCGGTCCCGGCTCGGTGCTCGCCTCGCGGACGCTCTCGTACAGGACGCCCGTGGGCAGCCTGGTGGACAATCTCTTCAGCGTGGAGCTCGACCCGCGCGTCCTGGTGACGGGGGTGGTGACGACGTTCGCGGGCGCGTCGGTGACGGCGCGCGTGGAAGCCCGCCCGGCGGGCGAGCCCGGCGCCCCGCCCGACGGCGCGTTCGACACCCTGGGCGACGGCGCCTACATGCTGCTGCTCAGCCCCGGCACGTACGACCTCCGGGTGCAGGCCCAGGGCCAGGCCCCGTGGGTCGAGCGCGGCGTCGTGATTGCCGCGGGCGACGAGCCGACCATCCCGCTGCGCCTGATGGACCCGTCACAGCTGGTGGGCACGGTGAGCGCGTTCGGCCTCGGCCTGGAGAACGCGCAGGTGAAGGTCTACATCGTCTACCCCGGCGAGACGGTCGGCTACGAGCTGGGCACCACGGTGACGACCGCGGATGGCTACTACGAGCTGTTGCTCCCGAACCCCGCGACCGACGCGGACCGCGCCTGCCTGCTGGTGGACTGCAGCTGAGCGGGCCGCGGCCGGACGGGTGCGCGGGCGTCCGCGAAGGCGGCGCGCGTGTAGTGTCACTACACACTATTGACGCGTCGCGGGGGCTCTGTTAGGAAGCCGTGTCCGCGGCGCCCCGAGCGGGGCGGCGGGCCAACTCAAGGAGACCTTCCGATGGCCGACCTGACCCCGAAGGACGTGTTCAGCACCCGCATCCCCAACATGCTCAAGGAAAACCCCGCCCGCGCCGCCGAGGTGAACGCGGTCTACCAGTTCATCATCACCGGCGACACCGGCGGGACTTGGGTCGTCGACCTCAAGGCCGAGGGCGGCGGGAAGGTCAGCGAGGGCCCTCGCCCCGACGCGCAGTGCACCATCGAGTGCAAGGACAGCGACTTCATCGCGATCGTCACGGGCAAGATGCCTGGCCCGCAGGCGTTCATGATGGGCAAGCTCAAGATCAAGGGCGACATGTCGCTCGCCATGAAGCTCGGCAAGGTGCTGGGGAGCTGAAGCCGCCCCTCGCGGGCGTACGGGTGCTCGACCTCTCCCGGCTGCTGCCGGGGCCGTACGCCACACTGCTGCTCGCCGATCTGGGTGCTGACGTCGTCAAGGTCGAGGACACCGGCCTGGGCGACTATCTGCGACTGCTGCCCCCGGCGGTGCCGGGGGCCGGGGTCGGCGCCGCCTTCGCCGCGCTCAACCGCGGCAAGCGGTCGGTTGCGCTCGACCTCAAGCGCCCCGAGGGGCGAGACGCCTTCTTGCGCCTGGCGGACGGCGCCGACGTGGTCGTGGAGAGCTTCCGGCCGGGCGTGCTCGACCGGCTGGCGGTGGGCTACGACGTGCTGGCGGCGCGCAATCCGCGCGTCATCGTGTGTGCCATCAGCGGCTACGGCCAGGACGGTCCGTACCGCGACCGCGCCGGGCATGATCTCAACTACGTCGCGCTGGCGGGGGCGCTCGGGTTGAACGGGGCCGGGGCGGCGGCGCCGCCGCACCCGCTGTCGGTGCAGCTCGCCGACATCGCGGGCGGAGGGCTGTACGCGGCCATCGCGGTGCTGGCGGCGCTGGCGGGTAGGGCGGCGGACGGCGGGCGCGGGCGGCACCTGGACGTGTCGATGACGGACGGCGCGGCGTCGTTCCTGCTGCACGATCTGGCGGCGGCGGCGGTGACGGGGACGAACCTGCGGCGCGGCGAGGAGCTGCTGATCGGCGGCTCGCCGACGTACCGCGTATACGAGACGGCGGACGGGAAGTTTCTGTCCGTGGGGGCGCTGGAGCCGAAGTTCTGGGGCGCCCTGTGCGAAGCGCTGGGGCGCAGCGATCTGGCGTCGCAGGCGAACGCTCAGGGCGAGGAGCGCGCGGCCGTGGCGGCGGAAGTGGCGGCCGCGATCCGTACGCGCACACGCGACGACTGGGTCGCGCGCTTCGCGGGGCTCGACGTCTGCGTGGAGCCCGTGCTCGACAACGACGAGGTCGCCGCGCACCCGCTCCATGCCGCACGCGGCAGCTTCGTCGACGCCGCGACCGCGGGCGGCGGAACGCTGCGTCTCATGGTGACGCCGGCGGCGCGCTGGTCGGGCGCCGCGCCGCCGCGCGGTCCGGCACCGCGCCAAGGTGAGCACACCAGGGCCGTCCTTGCCGAGGCAGGCCTGGCCTCGACCGAGATCGACCGGCTGGTCCAGGCCGGCGCAGCCCTCTCGTCGTAGCGCGGCTGGCTTCGACGCCTCAGGCGCTGCGGCGCAGCGGAGCGTCGGGCGCGGGGATGGCGGGGGGACGAGCGGGCGAAAGCCTGCGCGGCGGTGGCTCAAGCCCGGCGGTCGTGGCGGCCGCGAGTCGGACGACCCGGCGGACCTCGGCGACGCGCGCCTCCGCGCTGTGCACGCGCAATGCGATGCCGGGGATTCCACCCTCGTCTTCGAAAAAGAGCACCATGCCGGTGCACAAAGCAAGACCGGTGCCAGCGCGGATTCGTTGGGGTTTCGAGCGAGCACGACGCGGCGGTGTGTAACACGCTTGGCACTTCCAAGCGTGAGGTGTGCCAAGGCTACGTCACCGTGCGCGGCCCTCGACTTGTCGCCCTGCCTGGTAGCGTCCTCGGCCTCGGCGGTGTGCCAAGGCTACGTCAGCGTGCGCGGCTTCGAGCGGTCGTAGGTCGCGCGGACGCGGAGCCGGCGCGGGGCGGCGGGCGTCAGGGCAGCCGCTCGCCCTTGAGCGGCTTGCCCTTGTACTCCTTGCCCTCCAGGGCGGTCAGCAAACCGTCCGCGAGGTCGATGCGCACGCCCACGTGCGTCGCCGACTCGCGCACCTGCACTCGCCCTAGG